>NZ_JBIWJA010000001.1:0-44026 GCF_044764905.1 Streptomyces sp. NPDC093586
CGCCCGCCCGGCGCACCGGCGCGGGCGCGGCGGGCTTCCGGGGGTGGGGCCCCCGGCGGCCGGCCCGCCTGGGGGGGGGCCCGCCCGGCCGCGGGGCGGGGGCGCCCGGGGCCCCCCGCGCCGCGAAGTCCGCGCCGCGCACACCGGCCCGTGCGGTGCCCGCGACCGCGCCGGCCGCGGCACCCACGGCAGGGGCGGTGCCGCGCGCGACCAGACGGGGTCCGGCCAGCACGATCCCGGTGACGGCGCCCTGGGAACGCGTCAGAAGTCCACCGGCCATCTCTGTCTCTCAGCCCGCCTTCCGAGTACGCGACGCGGACGCCGCCTTGCGGCTCCTGCTCCCGGCCGCGCCGGTGGTCCGGCCGCCGACGGCGGAACGGCTGCCCGCGGCGCTGTTGCCGGTCGTGCCCCTCGCGGTGGTGGCCTTCGCGGTGGTGGCCTTCGCGGCGCTCTTCTTCGCCGCGTCGGCCTTGGCGGCGGCGGTCTTCCGCGCCGCGGTGCCGGTCGCGGTGGCCTTCTGCGCCGCGGCCCCGGACGCGGTGCTCTTCTTCGCGGCGGTCCCGGTCGCGGTGGCCTTCGCCGCGTCGGCCTTGGCGGCGGCGGTCTTCCGCGCCGCGGTGCCGGTCGCGGTGGCCTTCTGCGCGGCGGTCTTCGTGGCGGCCGACCTGGTCACGGCCGTCTTCCCCGTGGCCGACGTGCTCCGCGCCGTCTTCACCGCGACCGTCTTCGCCGCCGCCGACCTGCTCGCGGCCCGCTTCGCCACGGCGCTCTTCCCGGCGGCGCCGGCCTCCGCGGCCGCGCCCCCCGTCGTGGCCGCGCTCCCCGTCGTGGTCTTCTTCGCGGCGTTCCTCTTCTCCGCCGTCGTGGCCGTCGGCAGGCTCCCGCCGGAGGCGGAGGCCGACCCCGCCGGAGGCGACTGCCGCGAACGCGGCCGCGTCAGCCACGCCACCGCCGCTCCGGTGAGCGCCACCGGCCACTCCACCACACCGGCGACGCCCAGCACTCCGGCCCCGGTGTAGACGGCCAGCCGCCGACCGCGCGGTGACACGGCCCCGATCCTGTCCAGCGCCCCCTCGGCCACCCGGCCGACCGTCCCGGCGCCCGGCACCTTCCGCAGCGCCGATGTGGCCGCGTGCAACGGTCGCGGCAGCGTCTGCGCCGTCTTCTGCTCAGCCATGGCTGTCCTCGCCCTGTGCGAACTGTCGAAACCCTGGAACATCACCTTCCGCACATCCCCGGGTTCCCGCACTTCGGGCGGTCATCCCGGCGATGTGGCTCCGCGTTCCAGGGCGATCGCGTGCAGCCTCTCCAGCCGCTCCCGGGAGACCTCGTCGGCCGGGGCGTACGTCACCATGCGGGGCCCGGACTCCGGTCCGAGCCACAGGTCGGTGTGGTCGACGCTGACGCGGCCCACGTACCGGTTGAGGAACTCCTTGCGCTTGCCGCGGTGGGCGACCACCTCGTACCGCTCCCAGGCCTCCAGGAACTCGGGGGACTCCGCCCGCAGCCGCTTCAGCAGCATCTTCCAGGCGGGCTCGGCGAGATGACCGGCCATCGTGGCGCGGAACCGGGCGGCCATCAGCCGCTGGGTCTCCTCCAGGTGGACGATGGAGGACCGCCACTCGGCGTGGGTGAAGGACAGGACCATGCAGTTGCGGTCCTCGGGCGGCACCGCGTCCAGGTCACACAGCAGCAGCCCGTAGGTGCGGTTGTGGGCGAGGATGTCGTACCGGCTGTTCTGGATGCACGCGGGATACGGCTCGAACTGCTCCATCAGGGCGCGCAGCGCCGGGGTGACCGACGGGCAGTCGGTCGCGGGCGTCGGGTCGACGGCCCCGGCCAGCCGGAAGAGGTGGGCGCGCTCGGTCGGGTCGAGCAGCAGCGCGCGGGCGAGGGCGTCGAGGACCTGCACGGAGACCTGGATGTCGCGGGCCTGCTCGAGCCACGTGTACCAGGTGACGCCGACGGCCGAGAGCTGGGCGACCTCCTCGCGGCGCAGCCCCGGGGTGCGGCGCCGGCGTCCGCGGGGCAGCCCGACCTGTTCGGGGGCGATGCGTTCGCGGCGGCTGCGCAGGAAGGCGGCGAGTTCGTGCCGCCGGACCCGCGACTCCGCCTCCGGGGGCCGCGGTCCCCGGTCCGTCTCCCGGGCGGCCGTCCGGCCCGCCGCCCCCGCGCTCTCCTGGGCCGTCGTCGTCATGCCTCCAGGGTGCCGCCGACCGGATCCTGTTGCCAGGTACTCCTTCTACCAGGACAAGGAGACTCTGGTACCAGCCTGGCGGGCGCAGCAGTCTCGATCCCGTGACCGAAACCATCACTTCACGTCCCGTCCGACCGGCGGCCTCGGCGCCGCCCGCGCTCAGCGGCCCCGGTCTGTTCACGGTGCTGCTGGCCGCGGCACTCCCCCTCGTCGACTTCTTCATCGTCAACGTCGCCCTGCCGACCATCGGCACGGACCTCTCCGCGGGCGAGTCGGTCCTCGAACTCGTCGTCGCCGGGTACGGGGTGGCGTACGCCGTCCTGCTCGTCCTCGGCGGCCGGCTCGGCGACCTGTTCGGCCGGCGGCGGCTGTTCCTGGGCGGCATGGCCGCCTTCGGCCTGACCTCGCTGGCGTGCGGCCTGGCACCGGACGCCTGGACGCTGGTGGCGGCGCGGGTGGCGCAGGGCGCCTCGGCCGCCGCGATGCTGCCGCAGGTGCTGGCCACCATCCAGGCGACCACCTCCGGTCCCCGGCGGGCCAGGGCCATGAGCCTGTACGGGGCCACGGCCGGCCTGTCGATGGTGGCCGGCCAGATCCTGGGCGGTGTCCTGGTGGCCGCCGACATCGCGGGCACCGGCTGGCGCGCGGTGTTCCTGGTGAACGTCCCGGTCGTGCTGGCGGGCCTGCTGCTGGCCGTCCGCGCGGTCCCGGAGACCCGCTCGGCGCGCCCGGAGCCGCTGGACGGCGCCGGCACGGTGCTGCTGGCCGTCTCGCTCCTGACCCTGCTGGTCCCGCTCACCGAGGGCCGGGCGGCGGGCTGGCCGCTGTGGACGTGGCTGTCGCTGGCGGCGTTCCCGTTCGCGGCGGCGGCGTTCTACGCGGTGGAGCGCCGGGCGGACCGCGCGGGCCGTACGCCGCTGGTGCCGCCGAGCCTGTTCGCGATCGTCTCGCTGCGGCGCGGGCTGCTGCTGATCGTGCCGTTCTCGGTCGGCTTCAGCGGTTTCATGTTCGTCGTCGCGGTCGCGCTCCAGCAGGGCGCGGGCCTCGGTCCGGTGGCCGCGGGGACGGCGCTGGCGCCGCTGGCGGTGGTGTTCTTCCTCGTCTCCCTCGCCGGTCCCCGGCTGGTCGCCCGGTACGGCAGCCGGGTGGTGCCCGCGGGCGCGGTGCTCCAGGGCGTGGGTCTGGCGCTGATGGCGCTGGCCGCCTGGCGTTCCTGGCCGGACCTCGGGCTGGTCGAGCTGATGCCGGGGGCGGCGGTCGCCGGGGCCGGGCAGGCGCTCCAGCTCCCCGTGGTCTTCCGGATCGTCCTGTCGGAGGTGCCGCCCGCCCGTGCGGGCGTCGGCAGCGGCGTCATGATGACGACGCAGCAGTCGTCGCTGGCGCTGGGGGTGGCCGCCCTGGGCACGCTGTTCCTGTCCCTGGTGCCGGGCCTGGGCATGCGGGACGCGCTGGTGACGACGCTGCTGGTCCAGTTGGCGGCGGTGGCGCTGACGGGGTTGCTGAGCCTGCGGCTGCCGCGCACGATCGGCTGAGGCGGCCGGCCGCCGATGAGTTCCGGACGCGGCCGCGGTCCTCTCCCCCGCCTCGGTCCGCGCCATGACCACCGACCACCTCACCGCCGTCCAGCGCGGGGCCGCGCGCCTGTTCCCGGACGGCCAGGGCTGGGGCTACGGCGGCCAGGGCTGAAGCTACGGCGGCCAGGTCGACGTGGACCGGTCGGAGCCGTGGAACGTGCCGGGCCGCTACGGCTGGGTCGGCGGCAGCGGCACCACGGCCCACCTGGTCCCCGCCACCGGGACGACGGCGGTCCTGCTCACCCAGGTGGCCATGACGGGCCCGCGGTCGACGCCGCTGATGCGTGACTTCTGGCGGTACGCGGCCGGCGTCTGACGCTCAGCCGCGCAGGCCCCGCACCAGCAGGTCGACGACGGCCGCGAACTCCTCCTCCACACCCGGCCGCTTCCACTCGGGCGCGTGGCAGGGGTCGTGGAAGCGGCCCGTGGCGTGGAAGACGGCGCGGGCCGCGGCGGCCGGGTCGGCCACGGTGAAGACGCCGGTCTCCGCACCCTCCCGGACGATCCGGGTGAGCTGTCCGGTGAGGTCCGCGAGGTGTTCGCCGACCGCGGTGCCGGCCTCGTCGGTCAGCACCGTGTACGTGGCGAACAGCTCGGGGTCGTCGCCCGCCTTGCGGCGCTTGGCGTCGAACAGGGCCCGCAGCCAGTCGCGCAGCCGGCCCTCCGCGTCCCGGTCCTCGGCGGCGATCCCGGCGAGCGCCTCGGAGGTGCGGTCCAGCCACCGCTTGGTGACCGCCTCGCGCAGCGCGGCCTTGGTGCGGAAGTGCCGGTAGACGCTGCCGTGGCTGACGCCGAGCGCGCGGGCCACGTCGACCACGGTGGCCTTGGCCGGGCCGTGGCGGCGCAGCACCTCCTCGGTGGCTTCGAGGATGCGCTCGGCGGTCAGGGTCTCGGAGGTCGGTGCCATGGACTAGACCGTACCCGGCGCCGTTCAGCGTTCGACGTGGGCCATCTGCGCCGCCGGGTAGCGCTCACCGGCGGCGGCGCCGGCCGGGACGGCGCGCTCGATCGCGGCCAGGTCGGCGTCGTCCAGGGTCACGTCCAGGGCGCCGAGCGCCTCGGTCAGCCGCTGCCGGGTGCGGGCGCCGACCAGCGGCACGATGTCCTCGCCCCTGGACAGCACCCAGGCGATGGCGATCTGGGCGACGGTGACGCCCTTCTGTTCGGCGATCTTCCGCAGGGCCTCGACGAGGTCCAGATTGTGCCGGAGGTTGTCGCCCTGGAAGCGGGGTGAGTGGGCGCGGAAGTCGGTCGGGGCGAGCTGCCGGTCGCGGGTGAAGTGGCCGGAGATCAGTCCGCGCGAGAGGACCCCGTACGCGGTGACGCCGATGCCCAGTTCGCGGGTGGCCGGCAGGATCTCGTCCTCGATGCCGCGGGAGATGAGGGAGTACTCGATCTGGAGGTCGGAGACCGGCGCGGTGGCGGCGGCGCGGCGGATCGTCTCCGCGCCGACCTCGCTGAGGCCGATGTGGCGCACATGGCCCTTCTCGACGAGTTCCGCGATGGCGCCGACCGTCTCCTCGACCGGCACGTCCGGGTCGAGGCGGGCGATGCGGTAGACGTCGATGTGGTCGACGCCGAGGCGCTGGAGCGAGTAGGCGGCGAAGTTCTTCACGGCGGCGGGGCGGCCGTCGTATCCCGACCAGCCGCCGTCGGGGTCGCGCAGGGCGCCGAACTTGACGCTGACCAGGGCCTGTTCGCGGCGGGCGGCGGGCGCGGCGCGCAGGGCCTCGCCGATCAGCGTCTCGTTGTGGCCCATGGCGTAGAAGTCGCCGGTGTCGAGCAGGGTGACGCCCGCCTCGAGGGCGGCGTGGATCGTGGCGATCGACTCGGCCCGGTCCGCGTCGCCGTAGAGCGCGGACATGCCCATGCAGCCGAGACCGAGGGCGGAGACCCGGGGGCCGGTGGTTCCGAGGGCGCGCGTGTTCATCGTCATGACACCCACCCTGGCATGACAGCTGACAGATTTCAATATCTGTCATTCATTGAATTGTCACCGCCCGGCGGACCGTCGACACGAAAAGGCCCACCCCCCACCCGGCCGAGGCGGGTGGAGGGTGGGCGAAGGCCGGGGGTACGGGGGGCGGAGCCCCCTGGTACGCCCGCGACGAAGAACGTCAGCAGCCGACGAGCCGCGACGCGAGGTACCCCTCGATCTGGTCGAGAGACACCCGCTCCTGCTTCATCGTGTCCCGCTCGCGCACGGTCACCGCGTTGTCGTCCAGCGTGTCGAAGTCGACGGTGACGCAGAACGGCGTACCGATCTCGTCCTGGCGGCGGTAACGGCGCCCGATCGCGCCGGCGTCGTCGAACTCGATGTTCCAGTTCTGCCGCAGCGCCTGGGCGAGACCCTTGGCCTTGGGCGACAGCTCCGGGTTGCGGGACAGCGGCAGCACCGCGACCTTCACCGGCGCCAGACGCGGGTCGAGGCGCAGCACGGCGCGCTTCTCCATCTTGCCCTTGGCGTTCGGTGCCTCGTCCTCGACGAAGGCGTCGAGCAGGAAGGCGAGCATCGCCCGGCCGACACCGGCCGCCGGCTCGATGACGTACGGCGTCCAGCGCTCGCCGGCCTCCTGGTCGAAGTAGGAGAGGTCCTGGCCGGAGGCCTTGGAGTGCGCGCCGAGGTCGTAGTCGGTGCGGTTGGCGACACCCTCCAGCTCGCCCCACTCGCTGCCGCCGAACTGGAAGCGGTACTCGATGTCGGCGGTGCGCTTGGAGTAGTGGGAGAGCTTCTCCTTCGGGTGCTCGTACCAGCGCATGTTCTCTTCACGCATGCCGAGGCCGGTGTACCAGTTCCAGCGCTGCTCCATCCAGTACTCCTGCCACTTCTCGTCCTCGCCCGGCTTGACGAAGAACTCCATCTCCATCTGCTCGAACTCGCGGGTGCGGAAGATGAAGTTGCCGGGCGTGATCTCGTTGCGGAAGGACTTGCCCATCTGGGCGATGCCGAACGGCGGCTTGCGGCGCGAGGTGGTCTGCACCTGGGCGAAGTTGGTGAAGATGCCCTGCGCGGTCTCGGGCCGCAGGTAGGCGACGGAGCCGCTGTCCTGGGTCGGGCCGAGGTGGGTGGAGAGGAGGCCGGAGAACTGCTTGGGCTCGGTGAAGGTGCCCTTGTTGCCGCAGTTGGGGCAGTTGAGGTCGGCGAGGCCGTTCTCGGGGGCGTGGCCCTTCTTCTCCTCGTACGCCTCCTCCAGGTGGTCCGCGCGGAACCGCTTGTGGCAGGAGGTGCACTCGGTCAGCGGGTCCGTGAAGGTGGCGACGTGGCCGGAGGCGACCCAGACCTCGGGGGCCAGGATCACGGACGAGTCGATACCGACGACGTCCTCGCGCGAGGTGACCATGTAGCGCCACCACTGGCGCTTCAGGTTCTCCTTGAGCTCGACACCCAGCGGACCGTAGTCCCAGGCGGCGCGCTGACCGCCGTAGATCTCACTGCAGGGGAATACGAAGCCACGGCGCTTGCTCAGGCTGACGATGGTGTCGATCTTGTCGGCGGCCACGGTGCTCTCTTCATTACGACGACGGGCGACGAAGCGAGATGCTTCCAGAGAATGCCTCAGGTTACCGGCGCGGGACGCCCCCCGGCCAAATCGGGGGCCGTTCGGGGGCTTGTTGACAACGGTTTCCAGAATCGTTGAAAATGAGTGTCATGAACGTACGACGACGCTCCATATCCGGCATAGCGGTCACCGCGGCCACCGCTCTCGGCCTCGCGACTCTCTCGGCCTGCTCCAGCGACAGCGCGGCGGCGGGCAGCACGGACAAGTTCGACGTCGTCGCGTCGTTCTACCCCATGGCCTTCCTCGCCGAGCAGATCGGCGGCGACCACGTGAACGTCACCAGCCTCACCCAGCCCGGCCAGGAGCCGCACGACCTCGAGGTCAGCACCAAGCAGCGCGCCCAGCTGGAGGAGTCGGACGCCGCGCTCTACCTCAAGGGCCTGCAGCCCGCCGTCGACGAGGCCGTCACCCAGTCCGGGATCAGGACGAAGATCGACGCGGCCTCCCTGACCTCCCTGGAGGAGCACGGCGAGGAGGTCGGCGGCCACGCGGCCGAGCACGACCACGCGGCCGAGGAGGACGGGCACGGCCACGACCACGGCGGGGAAGCCGGCGGCAAGGACCCCCACATCTGGCTCGACCCGGTCAAGTACGCCGAGGTCGCCGAGGGCGTCGGCAAGGCCTTCGAGAAGGCCGACCCCGACCACGCCGCCGACTACAAGAAGAACACCGAGGCCCTGGTCAAGAGGCTCGGCGACCTGAACACGAAGTTCGAGACCGGCCTGAAGGACACGAAGACCAAGGTCTTCATCACCACGCACGCCGCCTTCGGCTACCTCGCCGAGCGCTACGGCCTCACCGAGGAGGCCATCAGCGGCCTCGACCCCGAGTCCGAGCCCAGCGCCGCCCGGATCAAGGACCTTGCGAACATGGCGAAGGCCGACGGCGTCTCCACCGTCTTCTACGAGACGCTCGTCAGCGACAAGACCGCGAAGACCGTCGCCAAGGACGCGAACCTCGAGACGGACGTCCTCGATCCGATCGAGGGCATCACCGAGAAGTCCCGGGGCGACGACTACTTCCAGGTCATGGAAGCCAACCTCAAGGCCCTGCAGACGGCCCTGGGCGCCAAGTGACCGGCCGGGACGACCAGATGGAGGGTGGCATGACCGAGCCCGTCATCGCACTGCGCGGCGTCCGCGCGGACCTCGGTTCGCGCCCCGTCCTGCGCGGCATCGACCTCACCGTGCGCCGCGGCGAGGTCGTCGCCCTGCTCGGCGCCAACGGCTCGGGCAAGTCCACGGCCGTGCGCACGGTCATCGGCCAGGTGCCGGCCGTCGCCGGGGAGATCGAGCTGTTCGGCACCCCGCGGCGCCGGTTCCGCGACTGGGCGCGCGTGGGCTACGTCCCGCAGCGCACCACGGCCGCGGGCGGCGTGCCCGCGACGGTGACCGAGGTCGTCTCCTCCGGCCGGCTCTCCCGCGCCCGCTTCGGCGTGCTGCGCAAGGCCGACCACGAGGCCGTGCGCCGGGCCCTCGACCTGGTCGGCATGGCCGACCGCGCCAAGGACTCCGTGAACGCCCTCTCCGGCGGCCAGCACCAGCGCGTGCTGATCGCCCGCGCGCTCGCCTCCGAGCCCGAGCTGCTGATCATGGACGAGCCGATGGCGGGCGTCGACCTGGCCAGCCAGGAGGTCCTGGCCGCCACGCTGCGCGAGCAGGTCGCGGCCGGCGCCACCGTCCTGCTCGTCCTGCACGAGCTGGGCCCCCTGGAGCCCCTGATCGACCGGGCCGTCGTCCTGCGCGACGGCTGCGTCCTGCACGACGGCCCGCCCCCGAAGGCCGTCGGCCAGCACGCCCTGCCCGGCCACGACCACGTACACCCGCACGCACCCGCGGGCGCCGAACCGATGCGCACAGGACTGCTGAGCTGATGGAACTGTTGAACTACGCCTTCATGCAGCGGGCGCTGCTGGCGGCCGTCCTGGTCGGCATCACCGCCCCCGCCGTCGGCATCTACCTCGTCCAGCGCCGCCAGGCCCTCATGGGCGACGGCATCGGCCACGTGGCCATGACCGGCGTCGGCCTCGGCTTCCTGCTCTCCTGGTCCCCGGTGTGGATGGCGACCCTGGTCTCCGTCCTCGGCGCCGTCCTCATGGAGCTGATCCGCTGGTACGGCCGCACCCGCGGCGACATCGCCCTCGCCATGCTCTTCTACGGCGGCATGGCCGGCGGCGTGATGTTCATCAACCTCGCGCCGACGGGCTCCAACGCCAACCTCACCTCGTACCTCTTCGGCTCGCTGTCGACGGTCTCCGAGTCCGACGTGACCGCGATCTGCCTCCTGGCCGCCTTCGTGGTGCTGGTCACCCTGGGCCTGCGCCGGCAGCTCTTCGCCGTCAGCCAGGACGAGGAGTTCGCCCGGGTCACCGGCCTGCCGGTGCGCGCGCTGAACCTGCTGACCGCCGTCACGGCCGCGGTCACGGTCACGGTCGCGATGCGCGTCGTCGGCCTGCTGCTGGTCTCCGCGCTGATGGTGGTCCCGGTGGCCGCCGCCCAGCAGCTCAGCCGCAGCTTCGCCGCGACCTTCGCGATCGCCGTCGCCATCGGCGTGACCGTGACGATCGGCGGCACGGTGACGTCCTACTACCAGGACGTGCCGCCCGGCGCGACGATCGTGCTGCTCACCATCGCCGCGTTCGTCGCGCTGACCGCGCTGGCCACCCCGCTGGCCCGGCGACGCGCGCGGGCCGCCGCCCTCGCCCGGTCCGCCGCGGATCCCGCCGAGTGCCGGATTCCGGCCACCCGGGGCGCCGGCGACGAAGTCGGCGCCTGACCGCCGACAGCCCGGGCTGGCACAATGGCCCCGGCAGTGCAGACGTGAGGAGGCACCCCGTGACGACCGCTGGACCGCCCGTGAAGGGCCGCGCCACCCGGCAGCGGGCCGCCGTGGCGGCGGCCCTGCAGGAGGTCGAGGAGTTCCGCAGCGCGCAGGAGCTCCACGACATGCTCAAGCACAAGGGCGACTCGGTGGGGCTCACCACGGTCTACCGCACCCTGCAGTCCCTCGCCGACGCCGGCGAGGTCGACGTCCTGCGCACCGCGGACGGCGAGTCCGTCTACCGCCGCTGCTCCAGCGACGACCACCACCACCACCTGGTGTGCCGGATCTGCGGCAAGGCGGTCGAGGTCGAGGGCCCCGCCGTGGAGACGTGGGCGGAGGCCATCGCCGCCGAGCACGGATACGTCAACGTCGCGCACACCGTGGAGATCTTCGGCACCTGCGCGGACTGCGCGGCGGCCGGCGACGCCTGAGCCCGCGAAACGGCCGGACGGCCGGGTCCCCGCTCAGGGGCCCGGCCGTCCGGCCTTCGCATCCCGGCCGTCCCGCCCGTGGATTCAGGCGCGGGCCAGCCGACTGCCGAGGATCGCCCGCAGCCGGTCGACGTCCTGTGGTGTCCGGGCGCCCTGCTTCACCAGCACCAGCGCGCAGTTCCCGGCCCGGTCGGGGCTGCGCAGCACGAAGACGCGGTCGGACTCCGCCCAACTGCCGTAACTCTCCCAGCCGGAATGCAGTTCGGCGTGCTCGCTGACCATGTGCACGCCCTGGGTCCCTACGGTCACCCGGATCAGACCGTGATGCCCGTTGGCCTCGATCATGCGGCCGGCCGAGATTCCGGGGACGCAGAACATCACCACGCCCCAGACAACGAGGCCCAGCCCACAGCCCACGCCGGCCGCCATGCCGGTCCACCCGCCGAGGACGGCGAGCGTCGCGCCCGCCGCCACGACGAGACCGAGGAAGGCGGTGTGGTGGAGGATCCGGGCCGACGCGCCCCGCTTGCGCAGCACCAGTCGTACGGCGTCCTTCATGTCCTCACGCAGCTGTACGAACTCCAGCTCGACGGTGTCCTCGTCCAGCCCCACGCCGTGCTTCTCGGCCACGGCCCCTCCTCCGGTTCCTCGGCGACGAGCCGTGATCGTAGCGCCGGGGCCGGCGGGGCGTTCCGGGGCTCAGGGCTGCTTGCCCTCCATGGCGAGCAGTTCCTCGTTGGGGATGGCCCCGCCGAAGCGGCGGTCGCGGGAGGCGAACTCCAGGCACGCCCGCCACAGGTCACGCCGGTCGAAGTCCGGCCACAGCACGTCCTGGAAGACCATCTCGGCGTACGCGCTCTGCCAGATCAGGTAGTTCGACGTCCGCTGCTCCCCGCTCGGCCGCAGGAACAGGTCCACGTCCGGCATGTCCGGGTAGTACAGGTACTTCGCGAGGGTCTTCTCGTCGACCTTCGACGGGTCGAGCCGCCCCGCCCGCACGTCCTCGGCGAGCGCCTTCGCCGCGTCCGCGATCTCCGCGCGGCCGCCGTAGTTCATGCAGAAGTACAGCGTGAGCCGGTCGTTGTCCTTGGTCTGCTCCTGGGCGATCTGCAGCTCCTTGGCCACCGACTTCCACAGCCTGGGCATCCGCCCCGCCCAGCGCACCCGCACCCCGAGCCCGTCGAGGGTGTCGCGGGACTTGCGGATGAAGTCGCGGTTGAAGTTCATCAGGAAGCGCACCTCGTCCGGCGAGCGCTTCCAGTTCTCGGTGGAGAAGGCGTACAGCGAGACGTTCCCGACGCCGATCTCGATCGCCCCCTGCAGGACGTCCATGACCTGCTCGGCACCGACCTTGTGCCCCTCGGTGCGCGGCAGCCCGCGCTCCTTGGCCCAGCGCCCGTTGCCGTCCATGACGATCGCCACATGCTCCGGCACCAGCTCGCCGAGGGCCGGGGGCCGCGCACCGGACGGGTGCGGTTCCGGCGCCTTGTACTCCCGGCGCTGACGCCCCAGGAAACCGCGTACGGCCATGTGTCTCTCGTCTCCTCGTGCTCTGCCTGTGTCCAGGACTTCGTCTAGGTCTTCTCGACGTACCGCAGGGAACGCAGGCCGCGCTCCAGGTGCCAGTGCAGGTACGCGGACACCAGCCCGCTGCCCTCCCGGACGTAGCGCGCCTCGCACGCGTCCGCGGTCCCCCAGTCTCCCGTGAGGAGCGCGCCGAGCAGTTCCAGGGCCTGCGGTGAGGGTACGACGCTGCCGGGCACCCGGCAGTCGGCGCAGACGGAGCCGCCCGATCCGACCGAGAAGAACCGGTTCGGTCCCGGCATGCCGCACTTCGCGCAGTCGCCGAAGGTCGGCGCGTACCCGTTCACGGCGAGGGAGCGCAGCAGGAACGCGTCCAGGACGAGGTTCGGCGCGTGCTCGCCCCGGGCGAGGGTCCGCAGCGCGCCGACCAGCAGCAGGTACTGCTGGACGGCCGGCTCGCCCTCGTGGTCCGTGAACCGCTCGGCGGTCTCCAGCATGGCCGTCCCGGCGGTGTACCGGCCGTAGTCCGTGACGATCCCGCCGCCGTACGGCGCGATGGTCTCGCTCTGCGTGCACAGCGGCAGCCCGCGTCCGACCAGCTCGCTGCCCTTCGAGAAGAACTGCACGTCCACGTGCGAGAACGGCTCCAGCCGCGCCCCGAACTTCGACTTGGTGCGGCGGACCCCGCGCGCCACGGCGCGTACGCGTCCGTGACCGCGTGTGAGCAACGTGATGATCCGGTCCGCCTCACCCAGCTTCTGGGTGCGCAGCACGATGCCGTCGTCGCGGAACAGACTCATGGAGTCCATTCTCCCGCATGCCTCAGGGCACCTCGCCACGACTTCGCGCGTTGGCGTACGCCGTCGCCGCGCTGAGCCGCTCGGCCAGGGTGGCGTGGCGCACGTCACCCGGCTCGGCGTCCCACTCCCGGCCCCCGCCGTACGGCCGCATCTGGACGTACGGCCCCTCGTGCCCCATGACGACGCCGACCCGTCCGGTGCGGGTGTCGACCGCGTAGGAACCGATCGCCGGCATCACCGCAGCGCCGCCGCGAGGCGCCGCGCGGTCTCCACGGAGCATCGCCCCAATTCGATGAGCGGACAGGGTGCCTCCCGCGCAAGACTCACCGGGTCGATCCCGAGGGAGGGAAGAATAATTCCGGCCTCCGCGAGTGCCGCGCGCAATTCTTTCAACGTCTCCTCCGCTTCTTCGGCGCAGAGCGCCGAGTGTGCCGCCTCCACTGTGTTCCCCTTCCCTTTTCGGTTTCACTCTTCGTGTCTACAGAATGCCTCTCCGTGTCTACCCTCGGCAGGGGTCCGCGCACTACAAGTGCGGGTCAGTGCAGGGGGTTTGGTCATGGCCAATGGTTCGCGGCAGGCGGCCTGGGAGTTCTTCGGTACGGAACTCGAGCGGCGACGGGAGGACGCCGGGATCACCCAGGCCGAGCTGGGACAGCGGGTATTCGTCTCCGGCGGCTACATCGGACAGTTCGAACAGGCGATTCGAAAACCGCAGTTGGATGTGGCGCAGCGGATTGACGAGTCGCTGCAAACCGACGGTTTTTTCGAACGGCTCTGGCGGTAACTCATCAAGGAGAAAAGGTACGCGGAGTACTTCGCGCATGCGGCGGAGCTGGAGCGGCTGGCGACGGGTATCCGCGAGTGGGCGCCGGCCGTAATCCCAGGGCTCTTGCAGACGCCGGGGTACGCTCGCGCGCTCTACCTGGCGAGTAATCCGCCGGCGGCAGACGAGTGGATCGAGGAGATGGTCGGTCTCCGCATGGACCGCACACGGCTCCTCAAGGGCGCTGCACGCCCCGTGTATTGGGCTCTCCTGCACGAGGCCGTACTGCGTGTTCCGGTCGGCTCCCCAGCCGTGATGGCCCAGCAACTCGAACATGTCACGGAGTTGGTGCGCAGCCGCAAGATGTTGGCTCAGGTACTGCCGTTCTCCACCGGAGCGCACCCGCAAATGGGCAAGTCGATGAAGCTCATGGAGTTCGATGACGCTCCGCCGACGGTCTATACAGAGGGCGTGCTGTCGGGCAGTCTGCTGGACGATCCGGCAGTAGTGAAGCGCGTACGAGCGGATTACGATCTTCTCAGGGGCATGGCTCTGCCACTGGAGACGTCCCTGGACATGATCGAGGCGGCGGCGGCGGGCTACAGACAATGCGCAGGTACGACCTGACCAGCGCTCGCTGGCGCAAGAGCAGCTACAGCGGCGGGAGCGGCGGCGAGGACTGCGTCGAGGTCGCCGACGGAGTCCCCGGCGTCGTGCCCGTCCGGGACAGCAAGGTGGCCGACGGGCCGGTGGTCGTGGTCGGGCCGGCGGCCTGGACGGAGTTCGTACGCACCGTGGGGGCCGCCCGCTTCTTTGCCGGTGTCGTGCTTCCACGACCCGAGTGAAGGGGCGGCCACAGGCCGACGTGAGCTGCACGCTCAGCTCCGGATCGCTCGACTCCCCGCCTGGCAGTCCCGGCCGTAACGGCGGGCCAGGGCGTGGAAGGCCTCCTTCGGTTCCCAGTGCCAGGGGGAGGCCGGGTCGTCGGGGCGGTCCTTGACGGGCTTGGTGATGGCGTAGCTCACCATGTCGAGGTCGTGGAGCGGGTCGCCGGGCGTGTGCGGTGCGTCCGGGGTGAGGAATTCGAAGGCCATCGCCGCGTACAGGCCCATCGACTCGAAGACCGACAGCAGGTCAGTCAGGTAGGCGGCCTGGGTGCGTTCACTGCGTACCAGGCCGCCCTGGACCTCCGGCGGGTCCTTGTCGTAGTCGACGACGGCCCAGCCCATGCCGCCCGCCTCCGGCGCGCCTTCGTAGGCGCACGTGCCGAACTCCGTGATCGCCAAGGGCTTGCCCCAGCGCAGATGGCGGCGCAGTTCGCGGACGTGGTCGGCGGGGCGGGGGTGGTACGCGTAGTAGTCGATACCGACCACGTCGAAGAGGGTCCAGTCGACGTCGTCGTCCTGGGCGGCGGCGTAGCCGATCCGGCCGTCGAAGACGGAGCGGCCGACCGCTGCCGCCTTCGCGGTGAAGGCGTCCAGTCGGCTCTGCATCCGCTCGAAGTCGACGTTGCCGCTCTGCAGGTTCTCGATGCGTTCCGTGGCCGTCTCGCCGGGGACGATGCCCGGGACGAACAGCCAGAACTCGCAGCCGACGCTGAGTTCCACGCTCGCGCCCTGGCGGCGCAGTCGTCGCGCGAACCGGCCGCACTCGGCGAGGTGTTCCAGGATGTCGCGCTGCGGGACGTCACCGAGGGTCGGCTGGAACCAGACGTGCAGGCCCTGTTCGGCGGCCTCGGCCGCGGTGGCGGTGAGGCGTTCCACGCCGTCGCCGGTCACGTCCACGGTGTTGGCGTGCAGGTCGCGGCGGATGGCTCGGATGTCCGCGCGCATACGGGCGGCGTCCCAGGCCGTGCCCGGGGTCTCCCCCGCGCCGACGGTGTAGACGACGCCCCGGCGGGTCAGGCCGCGTCGTCGACCGGCTTCCGCTTCGCCCGCCTGTGCGCCGGCCGCCGGGATGGCCGCCCCCGCGAAGCCCACCGCTGCCGCCCCCGCCAGGAACCGGGCCCGGCTGATGCCCTTGCCTTGCGTGCCTGTGCTGGTCTTCTCCATTCCGCCCACTGTGTCGAGGGCGTATGGCGACCGCTGTCGGCCGTCGGTCTACGGCGGGGTGACGAAAGTCGGCGCATGGTGCGCCGAAGGGCAGCCGCCTCCATGCCGGTGCGGGTACGTCGTTGTCCCCCGTGCGAGCTACACGCGTTGTCCACCTCAAGGGGAGGTTTCGTGGTGCCTGCCGCCCATAGCGTTCCCCTTGATACAGGGGCGGCTCGGCCGCCGGTCAAGGATGGGAAGCATCATGTCGCCGTGGGACACACCGTCGGTGCGATGGACGAAGCGCCAGTTCTCGCAGTCACCGTTCGAGCCGACGCGCCGGGTGCGGCCGGCCTGGGTGCGGCTGGTGGTGATGGTGGTGCTGTTCGTCCTGGTGACGGGGCTCGCGGCGGGGATGAGGAGCGTGGCGGGGGACAACCCGGTGCTGTCCCTGCTGTTCGGTGCGGCGGCCGGGGTGATCGCCCTGACGGTCTACGCGGCGGCGGTACGGTTCCTCGAACAGCGCCCCGTGTACGAACTGGATCCCGCCGCGGCCCGGTCCGGCCTGCGCCGCGGCACCGCCGTCGGGGTCGGGCTCTTCCTCGTGACGCTCGCGCTGATCGCTCTGTTCGGCGGATACGGCACGAAGGGCGGGGTCTCCCTCGGGGGCGCGTTCACCATCCTGGGGATGATGGCGGGGATCGCCGTCGTCGAGGAGATCCTCTTCCGGGGCATCGTCTTCCGCCTCGTCGAACAACTCATGGGCACGACTGGCGCCCTGGCGCTCTCGGGTGTCCTGTTCGGGGCGCTGCACCTGGTGAACTCCGGCGCCACCGTGTGGGGTGCGCTGGCCATCGCCATGGAGGCCGGCCTGATGCTCGGCGCCGCCTACGCCGCCACCCGCACCCTGTGGCTGCCGATCGGCCTGCACCTGGGCTGGAACTTCGCTCTGAGCGGCATCTTCGGTGTCACGGTCTCCGGTAACGAGGACATGCCCGCCGGGCTGCTCCACGGCGTGCTGTCAGGTCCCACCGCGGTCACCGGAGGTGACTTCGGGCCGGAGGCCAGCATCTTCGCGATCATCGTGTGCGCGGTGCCCACGGTCATGCTCCTCCGCTCGGCCAAGCGCCGGAACCACCTGTACACCCGCCGCCAGAACCGCTCCGAGGGGACGCGCACGTCGACCTGACACGGTGCCACGGACCCCGGCCACGGAAGTGACGGCGGGCCGGAGCCGCAGCGGTCGGCCGGCTTCACCACCTCGGACACCTCGCCGTGGATCACCAGTCGCTCAGCCCCGGTCGCCGCCCCCTGCCAGGCCGGCCCGGTACGCCAGGACCACCGCCTGGACGCGATCGCGAAGGTCCAGTTTGGTGAGGATGCGGGAGACGTAGGTCTTCACGGTCTCCGGGCTGATGACCATCTCGGCGGCGATCTCCGCGTTCGACAGGCCCTCGCTGACCAGGAGGAGGACCTCGCGCTCGCGGCTGGTGAGGACCTTGAGGCGTTCGAGATCGGGGGACGCGGGGGCGGCGGCGGGGCGCAGACGTTCGGCGTGGCGGCCGATCAGGGTGCGGGTGACCACGGGGGACAGAAGGGACTCGCCGCGGGCGATGGTGCGGACCGCGTTGATCAGCTCGGGCGGTGCGGCGTCCTTCAGCAGGAAGCCGCTGGCGCCGGCACGCAGGGCCTCGTACACGTACGCGTCGACGTTGAACGTGGTGACGATCAGGATCTTCGCGGGGCTGGGGGAAGCGGGGCCGGCCAGGTGGCGCGTGGCCTCTATCCCGTCGAGCAGGGGCATGCGGATGTCCATGACGACGACGTCCGGCTCCAGCTCCCTGGCGCTGCGGATCGCCGCCCGGCCGTCCGTGGCCTCCCCCACGACCTCCATATCGGGCTGGGCGGAGAGGATCGTGACGAAGCCGGTGCGCACGAGGGCCTGGTCGTCGCAGACCAGCACCCTGATCGGAGCGGGACGAACACTCACGCGGAACCTCCCGCGGGGATGCGCGCGTGCACGCGGAACCCGCCCTCCGGGCGGAAACCCGCTGCGAACTCGCCGCCCAGCGCCTCCACCCGCTCCCGCAGCCCGGTCAGGCCCCGGCCTCCCGAGATGTGCGGGCCGCCGTCGCGGAGGGCGGCGGACTCGGCGGTGCCGTCGGCCGCGCCGGCGGTGGTGACCTCGACCTCCGTCCAATCGGGGGTGTGCGCGAGCCGTACCAGCGTCCGGTGGCCCGCGGCGTACTTCACGGCATTCGTGAGGGATTCCTGCACGACGCGATAGGCCGCGAGCCGGGCGCCCACGGCCGTGGCCGGCTGCCGGCCTTCCTCGATCAGCTCGACGGGCTGGCCGCCCGCCCGTGTCTGCTCCACCAGATCAGGCACCAGGCCCGGCACCGGCCCCCCGGCCCCCGACTCGCCGGTCGCCTCCAGCACGCCGAGGAGGAAACGGAGTTCGGCCAGTGCCCGGCGGCCGGTGCCGTTGATGGCGACGAGGGCTTCATTGAGCCGGTCCGGCGCCCCGGTGAGGTACTGAGCCGCGCCGGACTGGACCACCATGGCGGTCACGTGGTGGGTCACCACATCGTGCAACTCCCGTGCCAGGCGGCTGCGTTCCTCGGCGATGGCCACCTGCGCGGACAGGCGCCGACGCGTGGCCTCCTGCCTCCGCTGCCTGCGGACCAGGGTGCCCAGTCCCCACATCGTCACCAGGACCAGGTAGTAGAGCAGGAAGTCGATCAGGCGGGCGGGCGAGCCCAGTGTGCGCAGGACGACGCAGAAGAGCAGGTATCCGCCCGTGGCCGTCAGTGGTACGGCCCGCCGGAAGCGTTCCTGGTGGGCGCCTACGGAGTACAGCGCGATGTACAGACCCAGACTGCCGAAGGTCGCAGGGGAGCCGATGGACTGGTGGACCGCGAAGGACGTGCCCGCCATCGCGAGGCACACAGCCGGCCACCGGGTCCGCACCGCGATCGGCAGGGTCTGCCCCAAGGTCAGCAGCGCGCTCGCGACGGAGGCCTCGTGGACGGGCAGGTCACCGAACTGCGCCCCGATCCGCGACATCGGGGGCGTGAACGACAGGACCGTGAAGACGAGTGCGAACTCGCGGTCCCTGATGACGGCAGGGCGCGCTTCCCACCACCGCCACACCAGACGCAGCCTGCCGGCCGCGGCGGCCGGCAGGCTCGCGCGTGCGGCAGGACCACCGTCCCGTGCCGGCGACGCGGGTCCGGATCCGGTCGGGGACGCCGCCGGCCCGTCGGTCACCGGTCGGCCCGCGCGGGGAACGGAGTCCGTCCGGGCCGACGGTGCCGCATCCGATGGTTCACGAACTGTTTGCTCTTCCATTGTCAATCCATGATCGGTCAAGCACGGTGCCGGCAGGTAACCAGTATGCGGACCGGGTCGTGGGAGGTGGTCCTCGATCCACCCCTGTCCGGCACGCTGACGGTCGCCGTCGGCAAGGGCGCGTCCACCGTCTCAGAGACCGCGGACGACGTCGATGCGGCGCAGCTCATGCTTCTCGCACAGCCGCGACAGCCGGTCTCCGGGTTCGCGGGCGCTCTCCAGCAGGAACGGGCGGCGCACCGCGACACCCTGTTCGTCGATCGCCGTCTGCCAGGCACGGTGGTGAGCAGCCAGTCGCGCGGGGCGAGGTCGTCGCGGAGAGCGGCGAGGTCGGCGTCGGTGACGCCCTCGGGCGCGCGGGCGTACGGTGTGCAGCTCGTCCTCGGCAAGGGTGACCCACTCGACGGCGGGCCCGTCGCCCGTCTCGGTCGGCAGGGCCGCCCAGCGCGGCCGACTCGGACGTCTACCGCCGCTGACCCGCGCCCGGCACCACCAGCCCCGACTCGTAGGCCACGATGACCAGTTGCGCCCGGTCCCGCGCGCCCAGCTTGCCCATGATGCGGCTCACGTGGGTCTTCGCGGTCAGCGGGCTCAGCCCGAGGGATTCGGCGATCTCCGTGTTGGTGAGGCCCCGCGCGACCAGCGTGAGCACCTGGCGCTCCCGGTCCGTCAGGCATTCGGGACCGCCGCCCGTCACCACCGGCGAGGGGCAGCGCAGGAACCGTTCGATCAGGCGGGCCGTCGGTCCGGGCGAGAGCAGGGCATCACCCGCCGTCACCGTGCGGATGGCGTCGAGGAGTTCGGCGGGCCTCGTGTCCTTCACCAGGAACCCGGAGGCGCCCGCGCGCAGGGCCTCCACGATGTTCTCGTCGGTGTCGTACGTGGTGAGGACCAGCACCTTCACGCCCGCCAGGTCCTCGTCGGCGGCGATCAGCCGAGTCGCCTCGATGCCGTCCAGGTCGGGCATGCGGACGTCCATGACGACGAGGTCGGCCCTGCGGGCACGGGCCAGTTCGACGGCCTGGCGGCCGGTGCCCGCCTCACCGACGACCTCCATGTCGGGAGCCGAGCCGACGAGCAGGGCGAACGCGGCACGGACCAGGTTCTGGTCGTCCGCCAGCAGCACGCGTATGGTCATCCGTCCCCCTCCGAAGTCACGGTCGCCGGCACCCCGGCCGGCGCGGGTGCGGTGGGCGTCGGCAGGACGGCCGTCACCCCGAAGCCGCCCGCGTCCCGCGGTCCGGCGTCGAGTGTGCCACCCACGCTGCGGGCCCGCTCCCGCATGCCGACGAGCCCGAAGCCGGGGGTGCCGCCGGGGTCGGGGCCGGTACCGTCGTCGGTGACGGACAGGCGCAGGACGCCCGGCTCCGCGCGCACCTCGACGCGGACGGACGGTTCCGGGCCAGCGTGGCGTACGGCGTTGGTCAGCGCCTCCTGCACGATGCGGTAGGCGGCGGCGCCGACCGCGGGCGGTACGTCGCCGGCGCGTACCGACAGGTCGACCCGCGCTCCGGCGAGCCGGGCGGCCTCGGCCAGGTGGGACAGACCGTGCAGTCCGGGCAGCGGGCCGCGGGCGTCGGGCGTGTCCCGTTCGCGCAGGACCTCCAGTGTGGTCCGCAGTTCGCCGCGCGCCGTGCGGCAGGTCTCGGCGATGTCGTCGAGGGCCTTGGCGACGGCGGCCCGGTCCAGGCGCTCGGGGTCGGCGGTCAGGACGTGGGCGGCGACCGAGGTCTGCACGCCGATGAGGGTGATGCTGTGCGCGAGCAGGTCGTGCAGGTCCCGGGCGACGCGCAGCCGTTCCTCGGCGACGCGGCGCCGGGCCTCCTCCTCGCGGGTGCGTTCGGCGCGTTCGGCGCGCTCCACGATGGAGGCGACGTACTGGCGGTAGTAACGGACGTCGACACCGGCGAAGAGGATGGCGATCACCCAGCCGGAGACGCGGATCAGCTCGACGGCCTGGTGGGTGTTGACGGTGAGCATGATACTCACGGACACCGTGAGGACCGCGACGCCGGTCAGGATCGTGCGCAGCGGGCGGCCGGTGACGGCCAGCGTGTAGAGCGCGACGTAGGAGACGGGCCCGGGCGCGGCGGGGTGGTTGTCCAGGGCGTGGTACGGCCCGACGAGGGCCATGACCGCCGCGAGCACCAGCAGCGGGTGGCGTCGCCGCCACACGATCGGGACGTGGGCCGCGATCAGCAGCGTCCAGCCGGCCGCGTCGGGGCGGCGGCCCTCGTCGGTGAACAGCGCCAGGCAGACGGCGCCGGCGAGGAGGACCGTGGTGAGCACGGCGTCGTTGCGGGTGCCGTGCGGGGCGGTGCGCGGGTCGCGGTTGACGACGGCCATGATCCGCTCGCCGACGCGCGGCCGGGACGCTGTCTCGGTGGTTGCCTGCACACGCCCATCCTCCGCGCCGGGTGCGCCCCTCCGGGAGGGGAGGGGCGCACTCCGTTCTGTGACCGGGTCAGACACCGACGGGCTCCCGCTCACCGGCCGGCACCGGCTCCTCGGGGGCCCGGGACAGCCGTCCCGGCCACCACACCCGGCGGCGCAGGGCGACGCTCGCGCTGGTGACCAGGTAGGTGCGGACGAGGAAGGTGTCGAGGAGGACACCGACGGCGATGACGAAGCCCAGCTCGACGAGCTGCACCATCGGCATGTTGGTGAGCACCGCGAAGGTGGCCGCGAGGACGAGGCCGGCGGAGGCGATGACCCCGCCGGTGGTGCGCAGCGCGGTCAGCGCGGCCTCGGTGGGTCCGGCGCCGCGCAGGGCCTCCTCGCGCATGCGGTGCATCAGGAAGATGCCGTAGTCGACGCCGAGGGCCACCAGGAACACGAAGGACAGCAGGCCGAGGCCCGGGTCGGTGCCCTCGAAGCCGAACAGGGGCCCGAAGACGAGTCCGCCGATGCCGAGGGACGCGCCCCACACGGCGACGACGGCGGCGACCAGGATCAGCGGGGCGACCAGGGACCGCAGCAGCGCCACGAGGATCAGCAGGACGGAGAGCAGCACGATCGGGACGACGAGGACGGTGTCGCGGGCGTTGGTGTCCTCCAGGTCGATCTGCTGGGCGCTGGGTCCGCCGACGTAGGAGCCGTCGAGCCTGTCGCGCAGGGCCTCGATGGTGGCGGTCTCGGCCGCCGACTGGGGCGGGGCGGAGGCCAGGACGGACAGTTCGGTCCAGCCGCCGCCGCTGCGGCCCTTCTCGGCGCTCTCCACGCCGCGGGTGCCGCGGGCCTCGGCGAGCGCGGCGTCGGCGCGGTCGCTGGGAGCGATGACGGTGATGGGCTGGGTGCCGCGCTCCGGGTAGGCGGCGGCGAGGGTCTCCATGGCGGCGATCGCGTCGGGCTTGCTGGTGAAGGAGTCCTCCTGCTTGAGGGAGCCGGGCAGGTTGAACGAGCCGAGCGCCAGCGCGCCGAGCAGGAGCGCTCCGCCCACGAGGACAGCGCGAGGCCGGCGTTCGGCGGAGCCGCCCATCGCGGCGAACAGCGTCCTACGGGCCTTGGGCGTGCTGCCGTGGCGGGGCACGAGCGGCCAGAAGACGCGGCGGCCCAGCAGGACCAGGATCGCGGGCAGCAGCGTCAGCATGGCGGCCAGCGCGCACAGCACACCGACGGTGCCGAGCGGGCCCATGCCCCGGCTGGAGTTGAGGTCGGCGGCGAGCAGGCACAGCAGCCCGGCGGCGACGGTGCCGGAGGAGGCGAGCACGGCGGGGCCGCAGCCGCGCAGGGCGGCGGCCATGGCGTCGTACGGCCGCTCGACGCGGCGCAGTTCCTCGCGGTAGCGGGAGACGAGCAGCAGCGCGTAGTCGGTGCCGACGCCGAAGACGAGGATGGTCATGATGCCGGAGCTCTGGCCGGAGACCGAGGTGCCGAACCACTGGTTGAGGCCGTAGGCGACGCCCATCGAGAGGTAGTCGGCGATCCCCGCGACGGTCAGCGGGACCAGCCACAGGAACGGGCTGCGGTAGATGAGGATCAGCAGCAGCGCGACCACGGCGGCGGTGGTGTAGAGCAGCGGGCCGTCGAGGGAGTCGTAGACCTCGCCGGCGTCGGTGGCGAGCGCGCCCGGCCCGCCCACCTCGACGGCGAGCCCGTCACCTCCCCGGGCGACGTCGCGCACGGCGCCGACCAGGGCGTCACGCGCCTCCTCGTCCTGGCCGGGCTCGGTGCTGGCGACCGGGTACATCAGGGTGGTGCCGTCCGTGGACGGGACGCCCACCGGGCGGTTCGTCAGCCGGTGCGCGCCCGCGATCTCGGCGATCTGCTCGGCGGCGACGGCCTTGTCGGCGGCGGTCAGCCCGGTGTCGCGGTGGTAGACGACGACCATCTCGGTGGCCTCGCCGCCGGGCAGCCGGTCCTGGATCTTCGCGGCCTGCGTGGAGTCGGCGCTCGCCGGCAGGTAGTCGACGGCGCGGTCGCGCTGTACGTCCGACAGTCGCGACGCGAACGGCGAGGTGACGGCGAGTACGGCGATCCACAGTCCGAGCACCAGCCAGGGCACGGCCCGGCGTCGCCTCCCGCTCGTTCCCGCGCGTGTCCTTGCGGCCCCCATGTGACGGGCTCCCTCCGGTCGGATGTCTGGATGTGTACGTCTCCAGACTTCCGGCGCCGGAGCGCCGACGCGTCGGGCGGGAGGCCGAGCCGGCGGCTACCGCCCGGGGTGACACTCGGGTGCCGTTACTCCCCCGGGAGTACCGCCCGGGTCGGGTTCAGGCCTGGTCGACCATCCAGTTGCCGTCCTCCTCGGCGTCCACCCGCACCTCCAGCTCGCGCAGGCTCATGCTCCCCTCCCACAGCTCCTTGAAGCGCTTCATCCGGTCCCGCACGTGGTCCTGGCGGGCGATGAGCCGTGTCCTGACGTTGACGTCGCGCAGATCCTGCTCGATCTCGAAGGAGACCTCCTCGTCGAAGACGATGAAGTCGTTGGTGGTGCCGCGCTGGAGGTGCGGGGGCAGTTCGGGCAGGACCGCCGCGCGGACCTCGATGTGCCGCAGTTCCTGTTCCTCGCACAGCCGCAGCAGCCGGTCGTCGAGCTCCCGGGCGCTCTCCAGCAGGAACAGCCGGCGCACCGGCACGCCCCGCTCGTCGACCGCGTCCTGCTGGGCCTCGAGGTAGCGGCTGGCGGGCTCGCTGTTCCAGAACTCGCGGTCGACGGAGGTACTGGTGGCGCAGATGGACTGCTCGGCGGCGCGGGTGAGGGCGAGCATCCAGTCGTGGTTCTCGCCGGGACACTCCGCGGTCAGGTTGGTGAGGTCCGCCATGTGGCCGACGACCCGCGTCATCTCCAGGCGGACGAAGGTGTGGAGGATCGAGGGTCCGGGGGCGAGGACCTCGGCGAAGCTCTTGGCCAGTTCGGGCACGCCCTCGATGCGGGCGCGGTCGAGCGGGGGGTAGGGCTGCTCGGTGCCGTGGCCCGCCTGGACGAGGTGGTTCTCGACGAGTTGTTTCACGTCCTCGGTGTGCCGGACCAGGCCGGTCCGCAGTTCGTCGTCGTACTGGTTGAGGCCGTCGCGCACGGCGGCGGCGTGTTCGGCCAGCGCGGTCTCCACCCGGCGGGTGTGTTCCTCCACCCGGCGGGTGTGCTCCTGCACCCGCCGGTCCACCGTGTGCAGGTCCTTCGTGCGCGGGTCCTCGGCCGGCCGGTCCGGGCCGTGGAGGTACTGGACGAGCACCGCGGCGCCGGCGCACAGCGCGGCGGTCGCGAACTGCCGCAGCGGGCCGCTGTCCGGGCTCAGCAGTGCGGTGACGCTCCAGGCCAGGGCGCCGAGGACCAGGCCGGTCAGCAGGCGGCGCGGCCACGGGGACTCGCCCGTCAGGACCGCGAGGCCGGGGCTCGCCGGGCCGTTCGCGCGGCCGGGCGGAACGGCCGTGTCGTCGGGCTGAGGTGTCTGTGCCGTGCTCATCTCGCTTCTCCCCCCGTTGGGATACGCGTCGGATCGGGGTGCGGGGACGTGCGTGAGAGGTGTGCCGTCCGCTCAGGAAGCCGGCTCCACCTCCCGGTGGGCCGAGGGGATCGCGTGCAGCGTCAGCTGGTCGCGGATGCGCTGCACCAGCGTCTGCCACTGGCGGGTGAAGCCGGGCCGCTCCTCCAGCGGGTCCCACAGCGCGGCCAGTTCCTGGGGCACCCGGGCCCGCGGCATCCACAGGTGCAGCAGGTGGTTGACGGCGGGGCGCAGCGCCTCGACGGCGGCGGAGCCGTGTTCGGGGCCCGCGCCCAGGCGGATGCCGTCGAGCATGCGGACCAGGGTGGTGAGCAGCCAGTCGTGCAGGGCGAGGTCGTCGCACAGTCCGGCGAGGTCGGCGCCAGGGGTGCCCTCGGGCACCCGGAGCAGGACGGTGCGCAGTTCGTCCTCGGCGAGCGTGAACCGTTCGATCGTCGGGCCCTCGCCCGGCGGGGCGGACAGGGCCGCCCAGCGCAGCCGGGTGGGGCGGGATCTGAGGGGCGGCCGGTGGTCGAGGAGGGGGTGGCGCAGCAGCCGGGTGAGCAGTCCGTCGGCGATCAGTCCGGCGTCGAGGTCGCCGTGGCGTCCGCCGCCGAGCACGCCCTGCGCGACCGCGTCGCGGGGCAGCCTGCCGAGCGGCTCGACCATGCCGGGCCGCACCAGGTAGTGGCCCCAGGGCCGCCGCTGGTCGGGCCCGGCGGCGGGGACGCGGAAGTGGGCGGAGGCCTGCAGGACGCGGCCCTCGGTGAGCGCGGCCCGTGCGACGACCGTGCCGACCGCGCGGATCCGGGCGCCGTTGGCGCTGGGGAGGTGGCAGTCGACGCCGGTGAGGGTGTCGGGGGAACGCGCGTAGAGGTTGGGGCGCTCGGAGAGCAGGACCCGTTCGTCGGCGCGCAGGCCGAGGAGCTGGGCGGCGGCGCGGATGTCGAGGGCCTGCCGGGTGGGCAGCAGGCAGGTGCGGACCTCTCCGCAGGCGAGGACGGAGCCCGGCGCGTTCTCCCGCGGCCCCATGTCAGAACCCCGCGTAGTAGACGTAGGAGATGCGGTCGGCCACCGAGTCGGGGACGGTCGCCCGCTCGCCGGCGGACCGCTTGGCGACCTGGTCCAGCGCGTGGGGGTCGACCTCGATCTGGTCGAGGATGACGCGGACGGCGTGCTCGACGGGCAGGAACCGGGTGGGCAGCACCGAGCAGGTGCGGTAGGCGGCGAACGGGTCGGCCCGGGGGTTGAGCCGCACCAGCGAGGGCAGTTCGTCCCAGTCGTCGGGGAAGCCGGCGGTGGTGTGCGGCTGGGGCACGAGGACGGCCTCGCCCTGGTTGCGCAGCAGGCCGAGGCGGGCGAGCTGCCACACGGCGGCGAGGAAGGGGCAGGACCAGGTGCGCTGCCCGTCGGGGTCGTCGCTCCACAGCTCGACGTCGAGGAAGACGGAGTGGCGGCGGGCCGCGGTCTCCCGGGGCGGCTGCCAGGCGACGGCGCGCTTCATGGCCTGCGGGGCGCGGGCTACGGGGCTGCGTTCGCCGTTGGCCAGCCAGCCGGTCTGCGCGGCGGGCGGGCGCAGGCCGTAGCTGCCGGGCGGCGGCGACTCGACGATGCGGCCGGCCACCGCCTCGGCGACGGGCACCTTGCCGGTGACGGCGCAGCCGGACTCGCGGGCGAGGTAGTCGACGGTCAGCCCGGCCCGCTCGGCCTCCGCCAGCAGCATGGGGACGACTTCGGCGGGGGTGGAGAAGCGGGTGAAGTAGTCGTCGACGAGGAAGCAGGTGCTGATCCGGGGGCGTTTGCCGCCGCTGCGGGCGGTGGCGGCGGTGCGGGCCGCGTCCACCCAGGGGCGTACCTGGGTGAAGTGGTCCCGCAGCCGCTCGGGGCCGGCCTCGAAGTCCTCCATGTAGAGGTGGCCCAGCTCCAGGGAGAGGTGGGCCAGCGGCACGGCCTCGGTGCGCGGCTCGGCGGCGGTCTCGCGGAACCCGGTCTCCGTCACGGCCGCCCCCAGTACGTGTCGTCCGTCAGGCGCCGGGCGATCTCCTCCAGTGCCTCCAGGGTCTCCTTGTTGGCGATCTGGGTGGAGAGCACGTCCTCCTCGGTGATCAGCTGCTCGCGCCACTGGAGTATGGGTTCCAGGGGGACGATGCCGAGGACGACGCTGTCGCCGATGCGGTGCTCGGCGGCGAGCCGGCGCAGCGCCTCGTCGCAGGCCTGCATCCAGGCGGCCTGGGCGGGCGAGCCCTGGGACCACAGCGGCGATTCGGGGTCGGGCACGGCGGCCCGGACGAAGCGGGTGGCGGCGCGCAGTGCCTCCTCGTCGTGGCCGCGCTCGACGCCGCCGCGGATGATGCCGTGCTCGCCGTGGACCAGTCCGGAGGCGGCGATCACGTGCTGGCGGGTCCAGCGGTGGAAGACCAGCCAGCGGAAGGGGACGAACTGCATCCGGGGATGGGCGGTCGCGGCGAGGACCATGTCGACGGCGTAGCTGCGGCCGGCGCTGAGGTCGACGACGATCAGGTCGAACTCGCCGTTCAGCCGCAGCAGCAGGTCGACGCAGCGTTCGAGGGCTTCCTCGCCGGTGGCGAACTCGCCGCCGCCCGCGTCGCCGGGGAACAGGACCAGCCGGCCGGACTGGTTGGGGCGGGAGCGCAGCAGGGGGTGCTCGGTCTGGCGCCAGACGTCGATCCGGGCGGGTTCGGCGGTCTCGCCCTCCAGGTAGGAGTGGAGGCCGCGTTCCTCGGTGCCGCGCATGGCGCCGGGCACGTCGAAGACGGCGGCGGCCGTGGGCGAGCCGAAGTCGAAGTCCACGTAGGCGACGTGGTCGCCGGTGAGGGCGCGCTGGTAGGCCAGGTTGGCGCTGGTCACCGAGCGGCCGGTGCCTCCCTTGTCGGAGGCGGCGAAGACGAGCACGCTCACACCTCCTGTGCGGCCGCGCCCCTGGCCTGGGCCAGGGTGTCGAGTTCCTGGAGGACGGGCAGGGCGAGTGCGAAGGCGGTGGCGGGCCGGTCGTCGACCAGGCTGCGGGCGTGGTCGAGGCGGCTCTCGATGCTGCGCATCGCCCGGGCTCTGCTTCCGTCGGCGGCGGCGGACGCCTCCAGCTGTTCCTTGCCGAACAGGTGAGTGGCCTCGCTGAGCAGTTCGCGGGCCAGTTCGGCGAGTTCGGGGCTGCGGATGGGCTGCTGCTCGTACAGGTTGCGGGCGGCGACGAGGCATTCGGTGACGCGCTCGGTGATGCTCCAGGACATGCGCAGTTCGGCGTCGCGCGCGCCGGGGTAGACGGCGCGCACGTTGTCCCAGAGGCCGGCGCCCTCGTCGTCCTCTATCCGCCGGTTCCACAGGTGCTCGAAGGTCTGCTCGGCGAGGCGGAGCAGCCGGTCCTGCGCGCCGATGTTCCGGGAGAGTTCGGCGAGCTGGATGATCCGCTTGAGGAGCTGGGCGGAGAAGTCGGTCATGCGCCACAGGAGGAGGCTGCCGGAGCGCTCGGAGCCGGCGAGCGGCATGGTGACGCCGGGGTTGTGCAGTCGGATGGTGGGGTCCTCCCGGGTCATCCGGCTGGTGACGCGGCCGCGGTCGGCGAGGCGTTCCATGATGGCGACGGTGCGGGTGAGGTCGTCGTCGGTGGCCTTCCGGCGGACCAGGTCGTGGACGAGGATGGCGGCGACGGTCAGGGAGAAGTACTCGGACTCCAGCTGGAGGCCGGTGGTCTGCCAGGGCAGGTCCTCCAGGGGCCAGCGTTCGGAGCCGAAGCGGGCGATGGCCGACCAGTACTGCTGGCTGAGTTCCCAGCGCAGGCGCAGTGCCTCGGCGAGTTTCTGCTGGTCGGCGTCGAGCAGACCGAGGGTGAGGGTGCGCTCGGAGAACAGGTCCTGGATACCGTCCAGGGCGACGACGGTGAAGTACACGTAGGGCAGCCGGTCGGCGATGCCGTCGGGCTGGCCGGGCACCGGGGTGTCCAGGTCGGTGATTTTGGGCGCGTCCTGGACGATGCCCCAGGCCCAGCCGCACTCGAAGAGCTGGCTCTCGTCCCGGATGCCCTCGTCGAACTGGATGCCGCGGGTGAGGCTCTCGATGATGGTGGCGCGCAGGGGGCGCAGTCTCCGGGAGAACTGCTGGAGGGCGATCCGGTCGGACTGCTTGCCCTGGCCGATGACCTGGATCAGCCTGCGGCCCTGTTCGGACTCGGCGTCGAAGACGTTGACGGTGAAGGAGCGCAGCAGGCTGATCATGGCGGAGGTCAGCCGGGCGTTCGTGGCCTCGCGCAGCTCGGCGATCGACTTGAGGACCTCGGGGCGGGTGGTGGTGGTCTCGTAGACCTTGAGGTATCCGAGGGTGGCGAGGGAGAGCGTGATGGACATGGAGTAGGAGTCCACCACGCCCAGTTGGCTCTGTTCGTGGGTGATCTGGCTCCGGGGGTCGGCCGGTTTGAAGTAGTGGCCGCCGGCGAAGGTGGGGCTGTCGTCCGGTCCGGTGTGGGTGCGCATGAACTGGGTCAGCGCCGTGATCAGGTTGGCGGGGATCTCCAGCCGGGTGCCGACCCTCTCCAGCGCGCGCAGCACGTCGCGTTCGGTGGTGTCGGGCTGGTCGAGGCGGAACGCGGGGACCTCGGTCGCCGGATACAGCAGGCAGAGCAGCCGCTCCGCGTCCGCGACGCTGCTCAGCCCGTCGGTGGGCCCCTGGACCAGCTTCCCGTCGTCGAACGAGTGGCGGGCCATGGCCTGCCAGATGTCCAGCAGGTGCTGGCGTGGCTTGATCTGCATCCCCGTACCCCTCGTACAGATCTCGTTGCCCTGTTTTCAGACCGTGTGTGCGGACATGGTCCCCGTTCTCACGGGGCGGCAATCTCCGCGTTCCGCTGTCCCAGGGCGAGGAGGATTCCCTCGTGTCCCGGCCGCACCACGTGGTGCAGGTCGTGGATCTCCAGTTCCTTGCAGAAGGGACCCAGGCTCTCCCTGACCCGGTCCTCGTTCACCCGGTAGGCCGGGTACTGGTGTTCCCCGACCTGGTAGCCGACCGACTCCTTCATGAAGGCGGCGGCGAAGGGCGCTCCCTCGTTGAGGGCGTTCATGAAGCACCGCACGCCCCGTTGGAACTCCTCGGGGCATTCGGACATGGAGTCGGCGACGAAGAACATCGTCCCGATTTCCCAGCGGGTCTGTCCGTCGAGGTCGAAGAGGTTGCCGTGCTCCACCTGGACGATCTCGCTGAACCGGGCCCTCGGGTCCAGGTCGCGGTAGGCCGGGGCTTCCCGGAGCTCCTCCCAGAAGGCGTCCCAGGCCGTGTCGTACCCCTGGGGGGAGGCCTGCCTCTTCAGGTACTCGACGTTCGGGCCGGCGTACTCGAGGAGGAGCACCTTCTCGCACCAGGGCAGCATGGACAGGGCGGGGTAGAGATTCGCACCGGCACCGACGTCGACGCCCCGGACGGCGTCCGGTGCGGTCCCGTCGAAGCAGCGGCTGAAGTAGTCGCGCATGAGGCGGACGATCAGCCGGTCGACGTCGAGCGGGGTCCGGTAATTGTTGTCGACATACACCTCGGGATCGAATTTCGACCAAGGCGCGTCGGCATTGCGATCCATAGTCACCCTGCCGCGTTCCGTTCGCTTGTGGACAAGACCGTGCGCGTGAGCGCGGGTCTCGTGGACGCCGACCGGTGAAGAGGCGTCTCCTTGTTCGCAAGATAAGCCGCCACAGCGCATCCGGACAGCCGGGAACCCGCCAGTCCACATCCTCCGGGCGCACGTCAGGCGCACCGTTGCACACCCTAACTCTCCCTTGCAAGGCGGGAGTTGGGCGCTCACTCTAGCCAGAAGGAGCACCGGGCCGCCAGCGGGACCCTTCATTCCATCGAGTGCGGCCCCGATGCCTTCGTGTTGACGTTCGCACATCCTGACTGGGGGGTGGCATGACCGCCGAACCACTGGAACGCGCCCTGGACCGCCACGGGCGACTCACGCAGCGGGGACCGTTCCCGGACGCCCTGCCCCCGGTTCTGCGCACGGCGCGGGAGTCCGACCTGCCTGAACTGCGACGACTCGACGAGGAGGTCTTCCAGGAGGTCGCCTATCCGGGTTTCCTGCTGCGTCAGCTCTTCGACATGTACGAGGAGCACTTCCTGGTCCTCGACGGCGGCGGGGGCCGGCTGCGCGGCTATGTGCTGGCCGCCACGACGACGCCGGCGCTCGGCCGGGACAGCTGGATCCTCGGTCTGTGCGTGGCCCGGGACCGCCGACGGCACGGACTTGGCCGGGAACTGATGACGGAGATCCTGGTCCGGCTGCGCCGGGACGGCATCGAGCGGGTCCGTCTGACCGTGGAGCCCGCCAACCACGCCGCGATCCTGCTCTACCGCTCCCTCGGTTTCGATCCCGAGGGTCCCGACGCCGGGCTGCGCCGGGACTACTTCGGGCCCGGCATGGACCGTCTCGTGCTGCGCCTGGACCTCGCCCAGGGCCGCTGAGCGGCGTCAGGAGGGGGTGCCCGCCGATTCCAGCAGCCGGGTCACGTCGTCGTGGCGGAGGGTCAGGGCGGCGCCGACCGTCGCCAGGACGTCGCGCTCGGCGGGTGTGTAGGGGCCGTCGGCCAGGGCGATGCGGGCACCCTGGAGGAGGATCGACTCACGGCCGGCGGCGGCGAGGTGCGGGGCCAGCGGATCCAGCGCCTCGTGCAGCTCTATGGCCAGGCCGGGCACGCAGGGTTCGTCGCGCACCCGCCCGGTGTCCGCCTCGAGCGCCTCGACCAGCGCGCCGAGCCGGTCCTCGGTGCAGTCCTCGAAGCCGGCCGCGCGCACCGCGACGACCGCCGTCTCCAGGGACGTGCGGGAGCAGGTGCCGCCCGCGGCGAGCACCGCGAGGGCGACGGTGTGGACGGCGTCGCGGAGCATCGCGGAGAAGCGGGTGGTGGTCGGGTGGTCGAGGACGTCGGTGCCGTAGTGGCGGCGGCAGGCCGCGCACTCGACGGTCGGCGCGGACTCGCCGCGCGGCAGCACGGGCACCCCGAGCAGGGTGAACCGGCGGCGGCCGGCGAGGCGCTGGTAGTTGCGGTCGCCCCCGCAGCCGGGGCAGAAGAACTCGCCGTCGCCGACGGGCGTCCACGCGGTGCGGGTGCCCAGGACGCGCGGCAGCCGGGCAGCTCGGTCGTTTCGTCCCCGTCCAGGCAGCACGTCGCACCTCCGTAACCGCGCGGCAGCATCGCCGCGCTTGCGTGATGTTAGCCACATCACCGACGTGGAGTCAGTACCCCGGACGAGACCTTTCCGTGACCTACCCGTGGAGATGGCCGGTATACGCCGGGGCCCCGCCCGCCGTTCTCCGGCGAGCGGGGCCCCGAACCACCGATTCGGCTGGTCAGCGAGTTGCGCGGTTGACGGCGGAGACGACCGCCTTCAGCGAGGCGCGGGTGGTGTTCGCGTCGATTCCGATGCCCCACAGGACCTTGTCGCCGATGGCGCACTCGATGTACGAGGCGGCCTGCGCGGAGGCGCCCTCGCTCATCGTGTGCTCCTGGTAGTCCAGCAGGCGTACGTCGATGCCGACGCCCTGGAGGGCGTGGAAGAACGCCGAGATCGGGCCGTTGCCGGTGCCGACCAGGGTGGTCTCCTCGCCGTCGACCGTGGCCTCGACGGTGAGGGTGTCGACGCCGTCGCGGTCGGTCGTGGTCTGGCCGTTCCTGACCTGGATGCGGCCCCAGGGGTTGTCCGGGTTGGGCAGGTACTCGTCCTGGAAGACGTCCCAGATCGCCGACGGCGTGATCTCGCCGCCCTCGGCGTCCGTCTTGGCCTGGATGATCTTCGAGAACTCGATCTGCATCCGGCGCGGCAGGTCCAGCTTGTGGTCGTTCTTCAGGACGTAGGCGATGCCGCCCTTGCCGGACTGCGAGTTGACGCGGATGACCGCCTCGTAGGAGCGGCCGACGTCCTTGGGGTCGATGGGCAGGTAGGGGACGGCCCACTCGATGTCGTCGACGGTGACGCCCTTGGCCTTCGCGTCGGCCTCCATGGCGTCGAAGCCCTTCTTGATGGCGTCCTGGTGGGAGCCGGAGAAGGACGTGTAGACCAGGTCGCCCACGTACGGGTGGCGCGGGTGGACGTCCATCTGGTTGCAGTACTCCCACGTGCGACGGATCTCGTCGATGTCGGAGAAGTCGATCTGCGGGTCGACGCCCTGGGAGAACAGGTTCATGCCCAGGGTGACCAGGTCGACGTTGCCGGTGCGCTCGCCCTGGCCGAACAGGCAGCCCTCGACGCGGTCGGCACCGGCCATGACGGCCAGCTCGGCGGCCGCGACCGCCGTGCCGCGGTCGTTGTGCGGGTGGGCGGACAGGCAGACGTACTCGCGGCGGGACAGGTTGCGGTGCATCCACTCGAAGCGGTCCGCGTGCGTGGACGGCGTCGAACGCTCCACCGTGGCGGGCAGGTTGAGGATGATCTCGCGGCCGGGGCCGGGCTGGTAGGTGTCCATCACCGCCTCGCAGACCTCCAGGGCGAAGTCCAGCTCGGTGTCGGTGAAGATCTCCGGCGAGTACTGGTACCCGAACTCCGTCTCCGGGCCCAGCAGCTTCTCGGCGTACTCCATGACCAGCCGGGTGCCGTCGACGGCGATCTGCTTGATGTCGTCCCTGGAGCCGCGGAAGACGACGCGGCGGAAGACGGGGGCGGTGGCGTTGTACAGGTGGAGGGTGGCGCGCTTGGCGCCCTTCAGGGACTCCACCGTGCGCTCGATCAGGTCCTCGCGGGCCTGGGTCAGCACGGAGATCGTGACGTCGTCCGGGATGGCGTCCGGGTCCTCGATGATCGACCGTACGAAGTCGTAGTCGGTCTGGCCGGAGGCCGGGAAGCCGACCTCGATCTCCTTGTAGCCCATCTTGACCAGCAGATCGAACATCGCGCGCTTGCGGGCGGGCGACATGGGGTCGATCAGGGCCTGGTTGCCGTCGCGCAGGTCGGTGGAGAGCCAGCGGGGGGCCTGGGTGATGCGACGGTCGGGCCAGGTGCGGTCGGGGATGTCGACCTGCTCGTAGCCGCGGTACTTGGTGATCGGCATGGAACTGGGCTGCTGGCGGTTGGCCATGATCGCGTGGGCTCCTCGTGATGTCCGCGGTGTCCGCGTGTCCGGAAGGACGGCCGACGCGCAACACCAAGCACCGCGGGGAGGGAGTCGGCCTCTTACAGGCCCTCGCCGCGGCAGCTAAGGAGAAGCAGCCCGAAACGCATGATGCCCAGCACCTTAGCCGAGCCACGCCGGTCACGCGGGTCCGTATCAGTATGCGGGACCGGGGAGGCCAGGGGGACAAAAAGTGCCGTATACCACTTCCGGCTGCTCAGCGGGCCCTCTCGGCGCCGCATTCCACCCATCATGGTTGCGGGTGGTGACAGCGCCGTCACGCGGTGCGATGGTGCCGGTCATGACGACCAACGGGGGCTTCGAGCCCGTCTTCTGCACCATCGTGCCGCCGCACGTCCTCGACAAGCTGGCCCAGAACGAGGACCCGGTGCTCGCCGGGCCCGCGCGCCGGACGATCCAGCGCGACGCCGCCGAGCGCACCCGCCGCGGTCTGACCACCGTCGTCGGCGCCCCCGCCGTGCCCCCGCGCGCGGGGGCCGAGGCCGGCAAGCCCCACCGCACGGTCTACGACGCCCGGCACGGCACCGACCTGCCCGGCCACAAGGTGCGCGGCGAGGGCGAGGAGCCCGGCCGGGACGCCACGGTCAACCGCGCCTACGCGGGGCTCGGCGCCACCTTCGAGCTGTTCCTGAAGGCGTACGGGCGCGACTCCATCGACGGCGCCGGGCTGCCGCTGGACGCGACGGTGCACTACGACCGCGAGTACAACAACGCCTTCTGGAACGGCGAGCAGATGGTCTTCGGCGACGGGGACGGGGAGGTCTTCCTCGACTTCACCATCCCCGTGGACGTGATCGGCCACGAGCTGGCCCACGGCGTCACGCAGCACACCGCCAACCTGACCTACTACGGCCAGCCGGGCGCGCTGAACGAGTCGGTGTCCGACGTCTTCGGCGCCCTCATCAAGCAGTACACGCTCGGCCAGACCGCCGCCGAGGCCGACTGGCTGATCGGCGCCGGGCTGCTCGCCCCGCGCGTCACGGGGGTGGCGCTGCGCTCGATGAAGGCGCCGGGCACGGCGTACGACGACGACGTCCTCGGCAAGGACCCGCAGCCCGCGACGATGGACGACTACGTGCGCACCGGCCGCGACAACGGCGGCGTGCACATCAACTCCGGCATCCCCAACCACGCCTTCTACATCGTCGCCACGGAGCTGGGCGGCCACGCCTGGGAGCGGGCCGGACGGATCTGGTACGACGTGCTGACCGGGGGCGAGTTGCGCCAGGACGCGTCGTTCACGGACTTCGCGACGCTGACGGTCGAGGCCGCCCGCGAGCGCTACGGCGACGCGGACGAGCTGGAGGCGGTGCGCAAGGGCTGGGAACAGGTCGGGGTGCGCACGCGGTAGTTCCGTACTAGACACGGTCCCATGCGGATTCAGGTGAGGCGCACAGGAGGCTTCGCGGGCATCGAGCGCCACGCGGAGATCGACACCGCGGGACGCCCCGACGCGGACGAGTGGCACGCCCTGGCCGAGCGGGCGGTCGCCGACGGCCGGGGCACGCCGCCCGTCGGGGTGCCGGACGGGTTCAGCTACCAGATCACCGTGGACGGCAGGACGGTGTACGCGGCCGATCCCCGGCTGACGGACGACCAGCGCAGGCTGATCTCGCGGGTGCTGAAGGAGGGCGCGTAACGCCCTTGACGCGCAAGGGCGTTGACTTCCGTCACCGGGGCTGCGGATGATCCGCGCATGGCGACCGAGTCGAGCACGGACCCTCTGCCCCGGTTCCCGGACGGCTTCCTGTGGGGTGTGTCGACCTCGGCGCACCAGATCGAGGGCGCGGCCGGGCTGCGCGAGCGGTCCGTGTGGGACGTGTTCGCGGACCTGCCGGGGCGGATCAAGGACGGCTCGACGGCGGCGGTGGCCTGCGACCACTACCACCGCTACCGCGAGGACGTGGCGCTGCTGGCCGGCCTGGGCGTGGACGCGTACCGGTTCTCGGTCTCCTGGCCCCGGGTGAACTCCCCCGGCGGCCTCGACTTCTACGACCGCCTGGTCGACGAGCTGTGCGCGGCGGGCGTCCGTCCGGTGCCGACCCTCTTCCACTGGGACCTGCCGGCGGGTCTGGACTGGCTGGAGCGGGACACCGCGTCCCGGTTCGCGGAGTACGTGTCCGTCGTCGTGCGGCGGCTCGGCGACCGGGTCGGCACCTGGCTCACCCTCAACGAACCCGCCGAGCACACCCTCCTCGGCCACGCCCTGGGCACGCACGCCCCCGGCGGGAAGCTGCTGTTCGACGCCCTGCCGGTGGCCCACCACCAGCTCCTCGCGCACGGTCTGGCGGTCCGGGCCCTGCGCGCGGCCGGCGCGGGCGACGTCGGGATCGCCAACTCGCACGGCCCGACCTGGCCCGCCTCGGACCGGGCGGCCGACCGGGAGGCGGCGGAGTTCTACGACGTCCTGCTCAACCGCCTGTTCGCCGACCCGCTGCTGCTGGGCCGGTACCCCGAGGGCGTCGGCGAGCTGATGCCGGGCTCCGCCGAAAGGATCGAGGCCGACCTGAAGGTGATCGCCGAGCCGCTGGACCGGTACGGCGTGAACTACTACGCGCCGACGCGGGTGGGCGCCCCGCAGGGTGCGGAGAGCGAGGGGGGCGGTGTGCGGCTCCCGGCCGGGCTGCCCTTCTCGGTGCACCCGATCGAGGGCCGGCCGGTGACGGACTTCGGCTGGCCCGTGGTCCCCGAGGGGCTCACGGAGCTGCTCACCGGCCTGGGCGAGCGCTACGGCGACCGGCTGCCCCCGGTCGTCATCACGGAGAACGGCTGCTCCTACGAGGGCCTCGACGACCAGGACCGCATCGCCTACCTCGACGGTCATGTCCGCGCCCTGCACCGGGCGCTGGAGGCGGGCGTGGACGTGCGCGGCTACTTCGTGTGGTCACTGCTGGACAACTTCGAGTGGGCGGAGGGCTACGCGCGCCGGTTCGGGCTGGTGCACGTGGACTTCGCCACGCGGACGCGCACGCCCAAGGCGTCGTACCGCTGGTTCCGGGACCTGGTCCGCGCCCAGCGGTGAGCGTCCGGGCACTCCCGGTGTCCGGTCGGATAAAAGTCCTGGGTGCTGTCGTCGGGGAGTCGTACGCTGGAGACAGCAGACACACCCGTCACGCGGCACACGCCGCAGAGGAGGACGTGCAGGCCTCGAGCGCCGGCCCATGACTCAGACACCCTCAGCTCACACCCCCGCGCAGGGGCAGGCGAGAGCACAGTTCACCGTCCCCGCCCAGCACCCCATGGTGACCGTTCTGGGATCCGGCGACTCCCTGCTGCGCGTGATCGAGACGGCCTTCCCGGCGGCCGACATCCATGTCCGGGGAAACGAGATCAGCGCGGTCGGCGACGCCCATGAGGTCGCCCTGATCCAGCGCGTGTTCGACGAGATGATGCTGGTGCTGCGCACGGGGCAGCCGATGACGGAGGACGCAGTGGAACGCTCGATCGCCATGCTGAAGGCGAGCGAGAACGGGGAGAGCGACGGCCGGGAGACCCCGGCCCAGGTGCTCACGCAGAACATCCTGTCCTCGCGCGGCCGTACGATCCGCCCCAAGACGCTGAACCAGAAGCGGTACGTCGACGCGATCGACAAGCACACCGTCGTCTTCGGCATCGGCCCGGCGGGCACCGGCAAGACCTACCTGGCGATGGCCAAGGCGGTGCAGGCCCTGCAGTCCAAGCAGGTCAACCGCATCATCCTGACCCGCCCGGCGGTCGAGGCCGGTGAGCGGCTCGGCTTCCTGCCCGGCACGCTCTACGAGAAGATCGACCCGTACCTGCGTCCGCTGTACGACGCGCTGCACGACATGCTCGACCCGGACTCGATCCCGCGGCTGATGGCGGCGGGGACGATCGAGGTCGCGCCGCTGGCGTACATGCGCGGCCGTACGCTGAACGACGCCTTCATCATCCTGGACGAGGCCCAGAACACGAGCCCCGAGCAGATGAAGATGTTCCTGACCCGGCTCGGCTTCGACTCGAAGATCGTGATCACGGGTGACGTGACGCAGGTCGACCTGCCCGGCGGGACGAAGTCGGGTCTGCGGCAGGTGCAGGAGATCCTGGAGGACGTCGAGGACGTCCACTTCTCCCGGCTGACGTCCCACGACGTCGTCCGGCACAAGCTGGTGGGCCGTATCGTCGACGCGTACGAGCAGTACGACAGCAGGAACGGCACCGAGAACGGCGGCCACAACGGCGGCCGGACACCGAGAAGCGGTGCCAAGGCCAAGGGGAAGTAGACCAGCACGACCATGTCGATCGACGTCAACAACGAGTCCGGAACCGAGGTCGACGAGCAGGCGATCCTCGACATCGCCCGCTACGCGCTCGCGCGGATGCGCATCCACCCGCTCTCCGAGCTCTCGGTGATCGTCGTGGACGCCGACGCCATGGAGCAGCTCCACATCCAGTGGATGGACCTGCCTGGTCCGACGGACGTCATGTCCTTCCCGATGGACGAACTGCGTCCGCCGTCGAAGGACGACGACGAGCCGCCGCAGGGGCTGCTCGGCGACATCGTGCTGTGCCCGGAGGTCGCCGCCAGGCAGGGCGCCGAGGCCGAGACGCGGCACTCCATGGACGAGGAGCTCCAGCTGCTCACCGTCCACGGGGTGCTGCACCTGCTCGGCTACGACCACGAGGAGCCCGACGAGAAGGCCGAGATGTTCGGCCTGCAGGCCGCCATCGTGGACGGCTGGCGTGCGGAGAAGGGCCTGACCGGCCCGTCCCCGGCCCCGACCGTCTCATGAGCCTCCCGCTCGTCGCCGGCGCCGTCGCCCTGGTCGTGGTCGCCTGGCTCGCCGCGTGCGCGGAGGCGGGTCTGGCGCGGGTGTCCAGCTTCCGTGCCGAGGAGGCGGTGCGCTCGGGGCGGCGCGGCAGCACCCGGCTGGCCAAGGTCGCCGCCGACCCGACGCGCTATCTCAACGTGGCGCTGCTGGTCCGCGTCGCCTGCGAGATGGCCGCCGCCGCGCTGGTCACGTACGCCTGCCTGAAGGAGTTCGACGGCACCGGCGAGGCGCTGGTGATCGCCATCGCGGTGATGGTGCTGGTGTCGTACGTGGCCGTCGGGGTCTCCCCGCGCACCATCGGCCGCCAGCACCCCCTGAACACGGCGACGGCGGCGGCGTACGTCCTGGTGCCGCTGGACCGGGTCATGGGCCCGATCCCGTCGCTGCTCATCCTCCTCGGCAACGCGCTCACTCCCGGCAAGGGCTTCCGTCGCGGCCCCTTCGCCTCCGAGGCGGAGCTGCGGGCGCTCGTCGACCTCGCCGAGAAGGAGTCGCTGATCGAGGCCGAGGAGCGCCGCATGGTGCACTCGGTGTTCGAGCTGGGCGACACGCTCGTGCGGGAGGTCATGGTCCCGCGGACCGACCTCGTCGTCATCGAGCGGTACAAGACCATCCGCCAGGCCCTCACCCTCGCCCTGCGCTCCGGCTTCTCCCGCATACCGGTCACCGGTGACAGCGAGGACGACATCGTCGGGATCGTGTACCTGAAGGACCTCGTGCGCAAGACGCACATCAGCCGGGACGCGGAGAGCGACCTGGTGTCCACGGCGATGCGCCCGGCGTTCTTCGTGCCCGACACCAAGAACGCCGGCGACCTGCTGCGCGAGATGCAGAAGGAGCACAACCACGTCGCCGTCGTCATCGACGAGTACGGCGGCACGGCCGGCATCGTCACCATCGAGGACGTCCTCGAGGAGATCGTCGGCGAGATCACCGACGAGTACGACCGGGAGCTGCCGCCGGTCGAGGAGCTGGGCGAGGACCGCTACCGGGTCACCTCCCGGCTGGACATCGGGGACCTCGGCGAGCTGTACGGGCTGGAGGAGTTCGACGACGAGGACGTGGAGACCGTCGGCGGACTGCTGGCGAAGGCGCTCGGCCGGGTGCCGATCGCCGGGGCCACGTCGATCGTCGGGCTGCCCGACGGCCGCGAGCTGCGGCTGACGGCGGAGGCCGCCGCGGGCCGCCGGAACAAGATCGTGACGGTGCTGGTGGAGCCGGTGGCCCCGGCGAGGTCCGGCGCCGGGGAGGTGGCGGAGTGACGCCCCAGGAGCTGCGCGCGTTCTGTCTGTCCTTCAACGCGGCCGTGGAGGACTTCCCCTTCAGCCCGGAGATCTCGGTCTTCAAGGTCCAGGGCAAGATGTTCGCCCTGACCTCGCTGGACGCGCGCCCGCTCACCGTCAACCTCAAGTGCGACCCGGAGGACGCGGTCCGGCTGCGCGCCGAGCACGAGGGCCTGATCGTGCCGGGCTGGCACATGAACAAGCGGCACTGGAACACGGTGACCGTCGACGGCGGACTCCCGGACCGTGTGGTCCGGGAGCTGATCGAGGACTCGTACGACCTCGTCGTCGCCGGCCTGCCGCGCGCGGAGCGGCTCCGGCTCGACCGGGCGTGACGTCGGACCCGGCCGCGCTCCCGGCGCACGCCGCATTGGCGTGACTGCCCCTCGCCAATGCTGCGACACAGCGGCAGAATGAATCCACGGTGCGCTACGACGCCACCGCTCCGGGCCGCCTGCCAGGGAAACTCGGAGCGGAAGCGTCTTCCTACGGCGTCCGCCGCTCTCGGCCCCGGCCTCTCAGGTCGGGGCTGACTGCTGTCACACGAAGGGCAGGACCCACTCGTCGACGATCTTGTGGATCGCGATGAGGAGGTTGATCAGCGGGAGGGCCAGGGCCACCCGCTCCCCCCACGTGCGCTCGGCTCGCTCGGGGCGGCGCTCTCCTTCCTGTTCCTGTCGGTCCGGCATCGGTGATCGGCTCCTCTCGGCTCCGTCCGTCGCCGTGTCTCGGCGAGCCGCGAACGGGCGGTGTCAGGAGCAAGGACGATGGCTGTGACGTGCACTCACTGTGTCCGCTGGTCGCTCTGATGGCCGATCAACCCCCTTGCTGAGACGTGCCGTTCATTGAGGGTTACGCTTGAGAGCGTAACCCGAGAGGTGCGCATTGGGATAGGGCCTGTTGGAAGGCAGCCATGCGATGGATGCCATCTGCGACATAGCAAGTTGCAGTGACTCCGAGCGCGGAGAGTCCAAATGCAGGTGCGCGCCCACTGTGGTAGTCCTCTCCCTGGATTGGTTCGCAGTCCCCGATCTGATGCATCCCCCTCGAAAGGTATCGATGAGTCATATGCACACCTGCTATGTTGCACAGTGCTGGATCCGATGGGGGGTGGAGCAGACATGGCCGTGACAAGTGCCGCATTGCTGCGCCTGCGGCTGCGCACTGAACTCCGGAAGGCCCGCATGGCCGCCGGCCTGACGCAGCGCGAGGTCGCCGACCGGATGGAGTGGAGCCCCTCCAAGCTCATCCGGATCGAAGCGGGAGAGGTCGGCATCTCGGTCAACGACCTGCGCCCGCTCGTCGCCGCCTACGGAATCACGGACCGGCGCAAGCTCGAAGAGCTGCTGAACATGGCCCGGGGCAGCCGACGGATGCCGTTCGCGGAGTACCGGGACCTCTACAGCAAGGACTTCCTGCAGTTCCTCGCCCTGGAGTCGGCCGCTTGGATCAACCGCCAGTACAACTCACTCGTCATTCCCGGCCTGCTGCAGACCGAGGAGTACATGCGAGCCGTGATGCAGGCGTTCGGCAAGGACATGCCGGAAGAACTCATCGAACGCGGTGTCGAGGCGCGGTTGGCGCGGCAGGAGCTGCTGGAGGAGGCCGAAGGGCGCCAGTTCTTCTTCATTCTGGACGAATCGGTGGTGCACCGGCTCACTGGAGGGAGAGGCGTGATGCGAGCGCAGTTGGAACATCTGGCCGATCTGTCCATGCGTGACCACATCACGATCCAGATCCTGCCGTTCAGCGTGGGCGCCCACCCCGGCATCCAGGGGCCCTTCACCCTCTTCGAGTTCCAGGCCGAGGAGATGGAGGACGCTCTCTTCATCGAGGACTCGCGCGGAGTCTCCTACCCTGGCGGTTCCGCGGAGGAAACCCGGCGTTACCTGGAGCGGTTCTGGGAGCTCGAGGACCTGGCGCTCAAGGACGGGGTGGACGTGATCCTCCGCCGCCTCGCGGAACGTGTCGCCGAAGGAGGAGGGGAACTGGAGGTTCTGCTGGAGCAGGACGCCGCCTGACTCTTTACGCGCCCGCCAACTTCCGGCAAGGCCGGCAAGTTGGCGGGATCGGCGTGTTCGAATACGCGGTCGCCGCCGATATTCTGGATCCGCTGCTGCGTGTCCCCGCGACAGCTGTACGGGGGCACCCCGGCTGGACCGTCGACGACCGGGGTGGAGGTTCAGGGTGAGCAGGTCATGGGCGTGGCGTAAAAGCAGCGCCAGTGCCAACCAGGGGGCGGACTGTGTGGAGATCTCCTACACCGGTTCCACGATCCTGGTTCGGGACTCAAAGCAACGGCACGGCCGTGTCCTCGGTCTCACGCCCGCCGCCTGGCACTCCTTCATCTCCTCCCTCTCCGATGTCCCAGCGGCTGCGGACCACCCCCGGCCGGGACACCCCCCGACGTGACCCGTCTCGCTTCCTTATGCTCACCCCATGACCGAAAGCACCGACCTCGATCCCGAGGACCGCAAGATCGTCACCCTGGCCCGCTCGGCCCGCGCCCGCAACGGTGTCCCCGAGGGCGCGGCCGTACGCGACGGGACGGGCCGGACGTACGTCGCCGGGACCGTTGCCCTGGACTCCCTGAAGCTCAGCGCCCTGCGGACGGCGGTGGCGATGGCGGTGGCGTCCGGCGCGACGTCGCTGGAGGCGGCGGCCGTGGTGACCGAGGCGGGGTCGGCGTCGGCCGAGGACCTGGCGGCGGTCCGGGACCTGGGCGGGGCGGGGACGCCGGTCCTGGTCGCCTCGCCCGACGGGACGGTCCGGGACACGGTGGCCGCGGGCTGATCCCCGCGTCTCCCGTCGGCCCGCGCCCGGTGGTGGTACGGCGGGGCTCCGGGGATCAGGGACAATGGGCGCCATGAGCGTGCGTACCCAGTCATCCGAAGAGCCGGCCGAGGCTGTCCACCGGGCCGGCTTCGCCTGCTTCGTGGGCCGCCCCAACGCGGGCAAGTCCACCCTCACGAACGCTCTGGTCGGGCAGAAGGTGGCGATCACCTCCAACCGCCCGCAGACCACCCGGCACACCGTGCGGGGCATCGTGCACCGCCCGGACGCCCAGCTGATCCTGGTGGACACCCCGGGACTGCACAAGCCGCGCACGCTGCTGGGCGAGCGGCTGAACGACGTCGTGCGCACGACGTGGGCCGAGGTGGACGTCATCGGCTTCTGCCTGCCGGCGAACGAGAAGCTGGGCCCCGGTGACCGCTTCATCGCCAAGGAGCTGGCGGGGATCAAGAAGACCCCGAAGGTCGCGATCGTGACCAAGACCGACCTGGTGGACTCCAAGACCCTGGCCGAGCAGCTGATCGCGATCGACCAGCTCGGCAAGGAGCTGGGGATCACCTGGGCGGAGATCGTCCCGGTGTCCGCCACCGCCAACCAGCAGGTGGACCTCCTCGCCGACCTGCTGATCCCGCTGCTGCCGGAGGGCCCCGCGCTCTACCCGGAGGGCGACCTCACGGACGAGCCGGAGCAGGTCATGGTGGCCGAGCTGATCCGCGAGGCCGCGCTGGAGGGCGTGCGCGACGAACTGCCGCACTCCATCGCCGTGGTCGTCGAGGAGATGCTCCCGCGCGAGGACCGGCCCGCCGACAAGCCGCTCCTGGACATCCACGCCAACGTCTTCATCGAGCGCCCCAGCCAGAAGGGCATCATCATCGGCCCCAAGGGCAAGCGCCTGAAGGACGTCGGCATCAAGTCCCGCAAGCAGATCGAGGCACTGCTGGGGACGCCCGTCTTCCTGGACCTGCACGTGAAGGTCGCCAAGGACTGGCAGCGCGACCCGAAGCAGCTGCGCCGGCTCGGATTCTGACCGGCCCGGCCGGCTGCCGTACGCCGGCCCTCCGG
>NZ_JBIWJA010000001.1:44124-460513 GCF_044764905.1 Streptomyces sp. NPDC093586
GGCCCCACTCGGCACGCCGGCCACGCGGCGGCAGCCGCACATCGACCCAGCCTCGACCCGCACGTGAAGGTCGCCAAGGACCGGCAGCGCGACCCGAAGCAGCTGCGCCGGCTCGGGTTCCGACCGGCCCGGCCGGCTGCCGTACGCCGGCCCTCCGGCCCCACTCGGCACGCCGGCCACGCGGCGGCAGCCGCACATCGACCCAGCCTCGACCCGCACGTGAAGGTCGCCAAGGACCGGCAGCGCGACCCGGAACAGCCGCGCCGGCTCGGGTTCCGACCGGCCCGGCGATCCCGGCCGTCCGGGTGGTCAGGCCGGGCGGCGGAAGCCGATGGTCGGGACCGCCCGGCGCAGGGGCCACGGCCTGACCGGTTCGTCCGGGACCAGGTCCGCCAGGAACGCGTACCGGCTCAGGGCCGCCGGGTCCTGCCCCTCGACCGACTGGACCTTGCGCCACCAGGTGGCGATCTCGGACCAGCCCGGCGCCGACAGGGAGCCGCCGAACTCCTGGACGGAGAGGGCGGCGGTCAGCCCGGCGAAGGCGAGGCGGTCGGCGAGCGGCCAGCCGGCCAGGGTGCCGGTGACGAACCCGGCGACGAAGACGTCCCCGGCGCCGGTCGGGTCCAGGGCCTCCACGGCGATGGCCGGGACCTCGGCGCTCTCCCCCGTCCGCCGGTCCACCGCGTAGGCGCCGTCCGCGCCGAGGGTGACCACCGCGAGCGGCACGTGCTCGGTCAGGGCGTGCGCGGCGGCGCGGGGGCAGTCGGCACCTGTGTAGCGCATGGCCTCCTCGGCGTTCGGCAGGAACGCCTCGCAGTGCGCGAGGTCGGCCAGCCCGGCCAGGTCCCAGGCGCCGGTGTCGTCCCAGCCGACGTCGGCGAAGACGCGGGTGCCCTGCGCGGCGGCCTGGGCGATCCACGGGGCGCTCACGCCGGGCGTGAGGGAGGCGATGGCGGCCCGTGCGCGGGGCGGGCAGTCGGGGGCCGGTTCCTCGGGCGGCGGCTCGTGGCCGTGGGAGACCATCGTGCGCTCCCCCTCGTACGCCATGGAGACCGTCACCGGCGAGTGCCAGCCGGGCACGGTGCGCGAGGGGGTCAGGTCGATGCCCTCGCCCTGGGCGAGCGCGTCCCAGCAGTAGTCGCCGTAGTGGTCGTCGCCGAAGGCCGCGGCCAGCGAGGTGCGCAGGCCGAGGCGGGCCAGCGCGGTCGCCATGTTGGCCACGCCGCCCGGGCTCGACCCCATCCCGCGCGCCCAGGACTCGGTCCCGCGCACCGGGGCGGAGTCGAGCCCGGTGAAGATGACGTCGAGGAAGACGGTGCCGGTGAGATACACGTCCCAGGGCGGGTCCTGCGGGGTGCGCAGGGCGGCCAGGGGATCGACCTGTGCGTGTCGGTGCGATCCCCCGCCCTGCGGGTGGCGGTGTGTTCTCTCGTCGGCGGACATGGCGGTCATGACGGTCACGTCGGACGCCGCGGACCCGGTGGACGCTGTCACGGTGCGCTCCCTGGCATGGTGCGGATCAGGCCAGTGTGCACCACGCCGCCGGAACGCGGTGGCGTTCGCGCCGGTGGGTGTCAGGCCGCCGCGGAACCGGGTGGGTCCCGGCCGCGCCGGGGTCCGCACCCGGCCGCGGGGACGCCGGCCGCCACGGCCGGGTGCGGCCCCGGGCCCGATCGGCGGTCACGGCCGTACGAGGGGCGGGGCGACGCCGCCCGTCACCAGCGCGGCACGGACGGGGTGACCCACTCGGGGTCGGCGACCCGCATCGCCGCCGCGTCGTCGCGGTCGCGGAGGGCGCCGTCGTCGTCGAGCCAGCGGCGGTGCAGGAACTCCAGCCGGTCGCGGTCGAGTTCGACGCCGAGGCCGGGGGCGTCGGAGACGGTGACCCTGCCGCCGTCGAAGGGGAGCCGTTCGGTGAGGACGTCCTCGGACTGCCAGGGATAGTGGGAGTCGCAGGCATGGTGGAGGTTCGGCACGGTGGCCGCCACGTGGGTCATGGCGGCGAGGCTGATGCCCAGGTGGGTGTTGGAGTGCATGGAGACGCCGACGCCGAAGGCGCGGCAGACGGCGGCGAGTTGCTGGGTGTTGCGCAGCCCGCCCCAGTAGTGGTGGTCGGAGAGCACGACCTGGACGGCGCCCTTGGTGAACGCCTCCCGGATCTCGGTGAACGTCGTCACGCACATGTTGGTGGCGAGCGGCACCCCGGTCCTCGCGGCGACCTCGGCCATCGCCGGGGTGCCGAGCGCGGGGTCCTCCAGGTACTCCAGGACGTCCCCGAGTTCCGCGGCCACCTTCAGCGAGGTCTCCACGGACCAGGCGCCGTTGGGGTCGAGGCGCAGGGGGTGTCCGGGGAAGGCCTCGGCTAGGGCCTTGACGGCGGCGATCTCCTCCTGCGGCGGGAAGACGCCGCCCTTGAGCTTGAAGGACGTGAAGCCGTACCGCTCGGTGAAGGCGCGGGCCTGGGCGACGACGCCCGCCGGGTCGAGGGCGGCGCCCCAGTCGTCCTTCTCGCAGGCCACGCCCTCGGGGTGACGGGCCCACTTGTAGAACAGGTAGGCGCTGTACTCGACGGCGTCGCGGACCTTGCCGCCCAGCAGCGCGTGCACGGGCAGGCCGAGCGTCCTGCCGAGGGCGTCGAGGCAGGCGACCTCGAAGCCGGAGACGACGGACAGGCGGAGCTTGTCGGCGGTCTGGACGCCGCGCAGCCCGCCTACGTCGACCTGGCCGGAGACACGGGAGGAGTCGACGGCGACCTCGTCGGCGAGCGTGAACAGGCCGTTGAGATCGCCCACCTGCCGCCCCACCAGCTTGTCCGCGAAGGGGCGGGCCAGCTCCAGGTACTTGGTGTCGCCGTAGGTCTCGCCGACGCCGGTGACCCCGTCGGCGGTCTCCACTTCCACGATCAGGCGGGGGGTGTACGGCTGGTGCACGCCCTGGGTGTTGAGCAGCGGCGGGTCGGCGACGAGGATCGGCGTCAGGCGGACGTCGGCGACGGTGAGGTTCACGGTGCGGCTCCTGCGGGTCGGGTCCGGCGGTGAGCGGGGTCTTGGGCGCGGCCGGTCCGGCGGCCGACGGGCCGGTGAGCGGGGCACCGCGCTCGCCATCACCCGCTGTCTCTGTATGTAGATGACGTCCACGTACGGAGATGGAGAGTAGAGAGGTGGACGACAGGCGTCAATGGGCGGGCGGCGCCCGTCTACGATCGGCGCATGTCGGAGACAGGCGGCGTCCGCGAGGTGAAGTCGGCGGCGCGCACGGTCGGGCTGCTGGAGGTGCTGGCCGCGCGCGGGGACCGCCCGGCCCGGCTCCAGGAGCTGGCGGACGAGCTGGACGTGCCGCGCAGCTCGATGTACGCGCTGCTCCAGACCCTGATCTCGCGCGGCTGGGTGCGCACCGACGTCACCGGCTCGCTGTACGGCATCGGCATCCGCGCCCTGCTCACCGGCACCGGCTACCTCGACTCCGACCCCCGGGTGCGGGCGGTGCGGCCGTACCTCGACGCGGCGTCCGAGGCACTGGGCGAGACGATCCACCTGGGGCGGCTCGACGGGCGCGACGTGGCCTATCTGGCGACCCGTGAGTCGCACGAGTACCTGCGCACCATCAGCAGGGTGGGGCGCAGGCTGCCCGCCCACGCGGGCGCCCTCGGCAAGGCGCTGCTGGCCGAACGGCCGGACGCGGAGCTGCCCGAGGGTCCGTACGAGGCGCTGACCCCGCGCACGCACGCCGACCGGGAGTCCCTGGCGGCCGACCTCGCGGAGATCCGGGAGCGCGGCTGGTCCGTCGACCGCGAGGAGAGCGTGACGGGCATCGTCGGCTTCGGCTTCGCGCTGCGCTACGAGGCCCCGGCCCTGGACGCGATCAGCTGCTCGGTGCCGGTGGCCCGGCTGACGCCGGATCACGAGGCGCGGATCGTCGCGGTGATGAGGGAGATCCGGGCCAAGGTGGAGGCGTCGGTTCCGGCCGGGGGCGGCTCGGTCCACTGGCGGTGACGCCCGCTTCTACCCAGATTCCGGAACACCAAACAGCACAGTGACTCAGATCACACCCCCTCGCCTGTTTTCCGCCTCCCCGCGCTTGATACAAATTGCGCGCGCGTTCCTGTCCGTCGACGGTCGTCGCCCCCTCCCCTCCCACGTCCCTTCCGCATGCCCCGGGAACGCCCGTGTTCGCCCCCCGCACCACCCCCTGGCCCCTCGTCGCCCTTTTCACGGCCGGATACCTTCCTCCCTACCTGCTGCCCACCACCGTCGGCAGACTGGACACCGGTCTGCCGCTGACCGCCACGCAGGCGGGCGCCGTCGGCAGTGCGCTGCTGCTGAGCTCGGCGACCGCGGGCTTCCTGCTCGCCTCCCGGGTGCAGCGGATCGGCGCCCGCACCCTGGCCCGGTCCGGGCTCGTCCTGGCGGTCCTCGGTTACGGCTCCGCCGCGCTCACCACCGCCGTCCCGGCCGTCGTCGCCGGCGCCGTGCTGGGCGGTTTCGGATCGGGCACGGCCACCACCGTCGCCGCCACCCGGATCGCCGCCGAGCGGGACCCGCACCGCGCCTCCACGCTGGGTCTGCTGACCGTGTCCGCGCTGGCCGGCGCGGTGTATCTGACGGTGCCGCACCTCGGCCGGGCGCACGGTCTGCCGCTGGCCGCGATCGCGCTGACCGCCCTCGCGGTGTGGCCGCTGACCGGCCGGCTGCCCGGCGGCACGGCCACGTCACCGGCCGCGCACGACACGGGCGTCACCCCTCCGCTCCCCCGCCGTCGCTCGGGACCGGTCCTGGCGGCCACCGTGATGTGCTGGTCCCTCGCGCAGAATTCGCTGTGGGGCGTCAGCGGCCGGATCGGGCTGACGCAGGCCGGTCTCGGCGATGCCGCCCTCGGGGTCGTCTTCGCCGTCGCCCTGGGCGCGGGCCTGGTCGGCGTCCTGGCGGCCGGCGCGCTCGGGCCGCGGCTGGGGCGGGCGATGCCGATCGGGGCGGGCACGGTGCTGATCGCGTGCTGCATCGCGGTGAGCGCGTCCGCGACCACGCCCGTGACGTTCGCGGCCGGCGAGATCGCCTGGAACACGGTGTACCCGGTCGTGCTGTCGTACCTGATCGGCCTCGCCGCCTCGCTCGACCCGCGCGGCCGGTGGGCGGTGCTCGTCGGGTCGGCGTCCTCGCTGGGCACGGCGGCCGGTCCGCTGACCGGCAGTGTGCTGTCGGCGCAGGCCGGTTACCCGGGCATGGGTCTGGTCCTCGGCGCCGGTCTGCTCCTGGCCGCCGTGCCGATGACGGCCGTCGCCCTGCACACCGGCGGACGCCCGCTGCTGCCCGGCGCGGTCCGCCGCCGCGGCGGCACCCCGGCCGCCCTGGTCGCCGCCGCCACCGGCACGCCCAGCGGTGCCGTGCCCGAGGTCGGCGCCCCGGAGCAGCCGGTCGTGGAGATCGACGTGGCGGCACCCGCCGTGCCGGTGCGGCGCGCCTACGACACGGCGGGCCCCCGGGCGGCGGCGACCGCACCGGGGTCCGGAACGGGCTGAGTCCTACTCCGCCGGGAAGGCGTACGCCTCCACCTCGGCCAGGCAGCGCGCCCGCAGCTCCTCGTCGTCCTCCAGGAAGGAGGCGAGGAAGGAGTTGCGGGCCAGCTCCCGCAGCCGCTCCTCGGTGAGGCCGAGCGCGGCGCGCACGGCGTCGACGTTGTCGCCCGCGTAACCGCCGAAGTAGGCGGGGTCGTCGGAGTTGACCGTGCACATCAGCCCGGCGTCGAGCATCGCGGGCAGCGGGTGGTCGGCGAGGGTGTCGACCGTGCGCAGCCGGACGTTGGACAGCGGGCACAGGGTCAGCGGGACGCGGTCGCGCACCAGCCGCTCGACCAGCGCCGGGTCCTCCATCGCGCGCAGCCCGTGGTCGATCCGCTCGACGCCGAGCACGTCCAGGGCCTCGGTGACGTACTCCGGCGGCCCCTCCTCGCCCGCGTGCGCGACGCGGCGCAGGCCGAGGGCGGCGGCGGCCTCGTACACCTCGCGGAACTTCACCGGCGGGTGGCCGACCTCGGCGGAGTCCAGGCCGACGCCGGTGATGCGGTCCAGGTACGGCTTCGCGGCCTCGAGGGTCGCGAGGGCCGACTCGGCGGACTCGTCGCGCAGGAAGCACATGATCAGCCGGGTGGAGACGCCGTGCTTCTCCCGGCTGCGGCCCAGCGCCCGCCACAGGCCCTCCACGACCGTGCCCATCTCCACGCCCCGGGCGAGGTGCGCCTGCGGGTCGAAGAAGATCTCCGCGTGGCGTACGCCCTGCGCGGCGGCGCGGGCCAGGTAGGCGTCGGCCAGGTCCTCGAAGTCCCGCTCGGTGCGCAGAACGGCCATGAGCTCGTAGTACAGGTCCAGGAAGGACTGCAGGTCCTCGAACCGGTACGCCTCGCGCAGGGCGTCCGTGTCCGCGTAGGGCAGGGCGACCCCGTTGCGGGCGGCCAGCTCGAAGGCCAGCTCCGGCTCCAGGGTGCCTTCGATGTGGAGGTGCAGTTCCGCTATCGGCAGGGGCATCAGAGCATCGTACGGCGGTTTCACCGACGTTTCGGAACCGGTACGCGCATGAGGTCCCGGGCCACGGTCAGCTCGCCCTCGTAGCCGGCGGCCCTCGCCTGCCGCTCGAACTCCTCGGGGTCGGAGTAGCGCTGGCTGAAGTGGGTCAGCACGAGGTGGCGCACGCCCGCCTCCCGGGCGGTCCGCGCAGCCTGGCCGGCGGTCAGGTGGCCGTGGTCGGCGGCGAGTTCCTCGTCCTCGTCGAGGAACGTCGACTCGATGACCAGCAGGTCGCAGCCCTCGGCCAGCTCGTGCACCCCCGCGCACAGCCGGGTGTCCATGACGAACGCGAACCGCTGGCCGGGGCGGACCTCGCTGACCTCGTCCAGCGGGACACCGCCGAGGGAGCCCTCGCGCTGGATGCGGCCGACGTCGGGGCCCTCGATGCCGTGCGCGGCCAGGCGCTCGGGCAGCATGCGCAGGCCGTCGGGCTCGGTGAGCCGGTAGCCGTACGACTCGACGGGGTGCGAGAGCCTGCGGGCCTCCAGCGTGTAGGCGGGGGTGACCACCAGGGGTCCCTCCGTGTCGACCGGGGCCTCGGTGAGGGCGACCGTCTCGCGGTAGGCGGTGGCGTACCGCAGGCGGTCGAAGAAGCGCTGCCCGGAGCGCGGGTAGTGGGCGGTGACCTCGTGCGGGACCCGGTCCAGGTTGATGCGCTGGATCACGCCGGCGAGACCGAGGCTGTGGTCGCCGTGGAAGTGCGTGACGCAGATCCGGTTCAGGTCGTGGGCGGCGACCCCGGCGCGCAGCATCTGGCGCTGCGTGCCCTCGCCGGGGTCGAACAGGATGCCCTCGCCGTCCCAGCGCAGCAGGTAGCCGTTGTGGTTGCGGTGGCGGGTCGGGACCTGGCTGGCGGTGCCGAGGACGACGAGTTCGCGTACGGACATCGTGGGTCGTCCGGGGCTATCCGGGGGGCCATTGGAGGCCGCGGCCGCCGAGGACGTGGGCGTGGGCGTGCCAGACGGTCTGGCCGGCGCCGCTGCCGGTGTTGAAGACGATGCGGTAGCTCTCCAGCTTCTCGCCGTCGGCGACCGCCTGGGTCTCGCGCAGGACGTCCGCGGCGAGTTCCGGGGCGCCGGCGGCGAGGGCGGCGGCGTCGCGGTAGTGCGCCTTGGGGATCACCAGGACGTGGGTGGGCGCCTGCGGGTTGATGTCGCGGAAGGCGATGGTGGTGTCCGTCTCGCGGACGACCGTCGCGGGGATCTGGCCCGCGACGATCTTGCAGAACAGGCAGTCGTCCTGTGGCTCGCCGAGCATGGGCGCTCCTTACGGTGGTGATCTTCTGGGGGCATCGTAGCGAGCCCGGGTGCGTGGGGCGCCGGGTGCCGGGGTGGCTGTGGAGGTGGGTGTGCTTGCCCGCGCCTGCGGGATGCCTCCCCCGAAGGGGGTGCCCCCAGCGCCCGCCCGTGCCGCCCTGGGGGTACCTCCCAGGTCCTTGAGGCACTGGGGGAGGCACGACTGCCCGCAGCGGCGGCACGGCTACGGCTACGGCTACGGCTACGGCTACGGCTACGGCAGGCTCGGCGGGGTCTTCGCCGGTGTCGTCTCCAGCGCCTCCAGCGCCAGCCGGATCGCCTCGTCCAGCTGGGGGTCGCGCCCCGCCGCATGGTCCTGCGGCCGCTGCGGGACCTCCACGTCCGGATCGACGCCGTGGTTCTCGACGCCCCACCCCTGGCCCTCCAGCCAGAACGCGTACTTCGGCTGCGTGATCAGCGTCCCGTCGACCAGCCGGTAACGGCTGTCGATGCCGATGACCCCGCCCCAGGTGCGCGTGCCGACGACCGGCCCGATGCCGAGCGCCTTGATCGCCGCGTTGACGATGTCGCCGTCGGAGCCGGAGAACTCGTTGGCGACGGCGACGACCGGGCCGCGGGGCGCGTCCATCGGGTAGCTGAACGGCCGCATGCCGCGCGGCACGTCCCAGCCGACGATGCGCCGGGCCAGCTTCTCCACGACCAGCTGGGAGGTGTGCCCGCCGCGGTTCTCGCGGACGTCGACGACCAGGCCCTCCCGGACGACCTCGACGCGCAGGTCGCGGTGGAGCTGGGCCCAGCCGGAGCCGACCATGTCGGGCACGTGGAGGTAGCCGAGCCGGCCGCCGGACTTCTCGTGGACGTAGGCGCGGCGGTCGGCGACCCAGGCGTGGTAGCGCAGGGGCTCCTCGTCGGCGAGGGGGACGACGACGGCGTGCCGGAGGTCGCCGCCGCCCGACGGGGAGATGGTCAGCTCGACCGGCTTGCCGGCCGTGCCGACGAGCAGCGGGCCGGGCCCGGTGACCGGGTCGACGGCCTGTCCGGCGACCGCGACGATCGCGTCGCCGGCCCGCACCGCGACGCCGGGAGCGGCGAGCGGGGAGCGGGCGCCGGGGTCGGAGGTCTCCGAGGGCAGGACGCGGTCGACGCGCCAGGTGCCGTCCTCGTGACGGGAGAGGTCGGCGCCGAGCAGGCCCTGCCGGGCGCCGCCGCCGTGGCCGCCGCGCGGGGTGACGTAGGCGTGCGAGGTGCCGAGCTCGCCGTGCACCTCCCACAGGAGGTCGACCAGGTCGTCGTGGGTGGCGAGGCGGTCCAGGACGGGCCGGTAGCGGTCGAGGACGCCGTCCCAGTCGACGCCGTTCATGTCGGGCCGCCAGAAGTTGTCCCGCATGATGCGGCCGGTCTCGTCGTACATCTGGCGCCACTCGGCGGCCGGGTCGACGGTCTGCCGGATGCGGCCCAGGTCGACGGTGATGTTGGTGTCGCTGTCCTCGTCGCCGGAGGCCCGCCGGTCGCTGGGGACGACCTTGAGGCGTCCGTCGGTCCACAGCAGCACCCGCTTGCCGTCGCCGCTGACCTCGAAGTGGTCGGCGTCGCCGGCGAGGTGCTCGACGCGCTGCTGGGCGAGGTCGTAGCGCTCCAGCTCGGTGTGCGGGTCGGGGTCGTCCGGCTTGGCGCGGGAGGCGCCGAGGACGCCGATGACCGGGTGGCGCAGCCACAGGACGCCGTCCTTGGCGGCGCGCAGCCCGGTGTAGCGGGCGGCCTCCACCGGGAAGGGCACGATGCGGTCGGCGAGGCCCTCGATGTCGATGCGGGTGGTGGGGGTGCCCTCGCTGTCGGGGGTCTCGTCGCGGTCCGGGGTCTCGAAGGGGCGGCCGTGGCGCTGCGGGCCGAAGGGCGAGGGGGTGGTCGCGGCCAGCGGGATCAGGTACGGGCGGGCGCCCTCGACGAAGGCCAGGTCGAAGACGTGCTCGTCGTAGACCGGGTCGAAGGAGCGGGTGGAGAGGAAGGCGAGGTGCTTGCCGTCCAGGGTGAAGGCGGGCGAGTAGTCCCTGAAGCGCAGCGGGGTCGCCTCGGCGACCGACAGGTCGGTGGTGTTGGCGAGTTTGAGCTGACGCAGCGGGGAGGGGCCGGGGTGGGACCAGGCGAGCCAGGCGGAGTCGGGTGAGAAGACGAGGCCGGAGGCGTCGCCGTCCTCGCTGCGGTCGACCTCGCGGACCTCGCCGGTCTCCCGCTCGACGAGCAGGACGCGTCCGTCGTGCGAGGCGACGGCGGCCCGGCTGCCGTCGGGGGCCATGGCGAGGTTCAGGACCCGGCCGAGCTGTCCGGCGGCGAGGCGGCGCGGGGTGGCGCCGGGCGCGAGGCCGGTGGCGGGCGCGAACTCCAGGGCGTCGTCGCCCTCGGCGTCCGTCACCCACACCACCCACTCCTCGCCGTCGGCGCGGAAGGCGCGCGGCAGCCGGGTGCGCACGCCGGGCGTCGCCGCGAGGGCGCGGGCCGGCCCGGAGCGGTGGGTGACCCAGTGGACGCCGCCGCGCACGGCGACGGCGCTGCCGCGCGCGGTGTGGTCGGGGGACGCGGAGCCGAACCAGTGGGCGGCGTTGACGGGGTAGGGCTGGAGGTCGGTGCGGGAGCCGCCGAGCCGGATGTCGAGCCGGCGCGGCTCGGCACCGTCCAGGTCGTCCAGCGTCCACAGTTCGCCGGCGCTGGAGTAGACGACGCGGGTGCCGTCGGTCGCGGCGTGCCGGGCGTAGAAGCCTCCCCCGCTCTCGGCTTCGCTCGAGCGGGAGGTGCCCCCAAGAGGGGTGTGGCGGCGCAGGTCGGAGCCGTCGGCGAGGGAGGAGTAGAGGGCGCCGGTGCCCTCGTGGTCGGAGAGGAAGGCGATCCGGTCACCGACCCAGAAGGGGTACTCGATGTTGCCGTCGAGATCGCCGTGCAGCCGTACGAACTCTCCGTCGTCCTCGGCGTCGATCCACAGCTTGCCCGCCGTACCGCCCCGGTAGCGCTTCCACCAGGCGGCCTCGCGGCCCATCGGCGCGGACAGCAGCACGGTGCGCGGCCCGTACGCGACGTCGCCGACGGGCCCGTACGGCAGGGTGGCGGCGGGTCCGCCGTCGAGCGGGACGGCACGGGCCCAGCTGCGGCGCAGGCTGGCCTGCCCGTAGCTGCTGAGGGCGAGGACCCGGCCTTCCGGGGTCCAGCCGCGCACCTGGGTCTTCAGGTTCCCCCAGTGCGTGAGGCGTTTCGCCGGGCCGCCGTCGACGGGCGCGACGTGCACCTCGGGGGCGCCGTCGCGGGTGGAGGTCCAGGCGACGGTGGTGCCGTCGGGCGAGATGCGCGGGTGGTTCACCGGTACGTTGTCGGCGCTGACCCGCCAGGCCCGGCCGCCGTCGAGCGGGGCGAGCCACACATCGTCCTCGGCGGTGAAGGCGACCAACTCGCCGTGCGGGTGCGGAAAGCGGAGGTAGGCATGCGCTGCGGGCTGAGTCACCCCCACAGCCTATGCAGGGGCGAGGGCCGATCGACAGGGGGCGGGATCACTTCCCGCCCGGCGTCCGGGAGCGCAAGGACCGCGCCGGGCGGGCTACTTGCCCTCCACGGGCCGGCAGTGCGGATCGTCCGGGCACCAGATGGTCCGGGTGACGGTGACCGTGGGTCCCGGCCCGTCCTGGCCCGGCCGGTCCGCGGGCGGGGAGGCCCCGGCGGCGCAGTCGCCCAGTCCCTTGACGTGGAACCACTCCTTGCCGCCCACCTCGGCTCTCAGGTCGCCGCGCACGCAGGCGCCGTCGACGACGCGGGTGATCCTGCCGTCGACGGTGATGTCCTTGCCGTCGTCCGTCTTTCCCTCGCAGTGGACGGAGGCGACGGTGTTCCCGCTCGCCGAGGCGGTGGCGCCGTCGCCCTCGAAGGAGGCGGTGCACGTGAGCCACCGCACCTCGGCGTCGCGCCGGACGAGTTCACGGGTCACGGTCCGGTCGGTCGTGTACGCCACCGCAGCCGTGCTGAGCCCGCCCGGGTCGCAGGCGACGAGTCCGCCCACGACGACGACCGCGCCGACGGCCACCGGCACGGCGCGGCGGCCGCGCGGCAGGGCCGGGATGCGTCGAATGCGCCTCAATGCCCCCATGGAGGGCAGCCTGCCACCGGACCGGCGGGCGCGGTAGAGCGCATACGGCCATGCGCGCGCCGCGCGTGAGCGGGTACGCCCGCGGTGCTCACGGGCGCGGCGACAGCCACTCCTGGAGTTCCACCAGGTTGCCCTCGGGGTCCTTCAGGTGGGCGACGCGCATACGGTCGGTCATGGGGGCCGGTCCGTGCAGCAGGACGGCTCCGCGGGCGACGATCTCCTCGCAGCAGGCGCCGAGGTCGTCCACGCGCAGTACCACCAGGGAGCGGTGGCCGGTGGCCTCCTCGGCCAGGTCGCCCAGTATCCGGGCCATCATCGTCCGGTCCTGCAGGGCGATGCCCGCGGAGCCCGAGGCGGGGCTGAACTTCTCGTACGGCCCGTGCTCCGCGCCCGACTGCGGCTTGAGCCCCAGGACGTCGGCGTAGAAGCGGTAGCAGGCGGCGAAGTCGGTGACGAACAGCCGGACTTGGGTGAGTTCCACGATGCCCCCCACGGGTTCGCGACCGGCGGGCCGGACGGCGGTTCACGCGGTGCGCCGGCGGCGGCCGGTCAGGACCAGCGGCCGGTGCGGCCCAGCAGCAGGGCCGCCGCCGCGGTCCCGGCGGTCGATGTACGCAGTACCGTACGCCCGAGGACGCACACCCGCGCGCCCGCCTCCCGGAAGAGCGCCAACTCCTCCGGGGAGACGCCCCCTTCGGGCCCGACGACCAGCACGATGTCACCAGTGGTGGGGAGTTCGGCGGCGGCCAGCGGTTCCTCGCCGCTCTCGTGGAGTACGGCGGCGAAGGCCGCGTCGGCCAGAAGTGAGGCGACCCGCTTGCTGCTCGCCGCGTCCGCGACGTCGGGGAAGCGGACCCGGCGGGACTGCTTGCCGGCCTCCCGCGCCGTCGCCCGCCACTTGCCGAGCGCCTTCAGGCCGCGGTCGCCCTTCCACTGCGTGATGCAGCGCGACGCCGCCCACGGCACGATCGCGTCGACACCGACCTCGGTCATCGTCTCGACGGCCAGCTCTCCCCGGTCCCCCTTGGGCAGCGCCTGGACGACGGTGATGCGGGGCTGCTCCGACGGCTCCTCGTGGACGCTGTCCAGGCCGGTCACGACCAGCCGGTCCTTGCCCTCGGCGGCCTTCACCACGCCCTCGGCCCACCGACCGCGCCCGTCGGTGAGGACGACGTCCTCACCGGGCCGCAGCCGCTTCACGGAGACGGCGTGCCGTCCCTCGGGGCCGTCGAGGACGTACTCCCCGCCCGGCAGGTCCCCGGGCAGCAGCGAGTCGACCACGAACACCGGAGCCGTCATCGGTCCGTACCTCCGCTCACGTACCGCGTCAACGCCGTCCCCGCGGACGCGAGTTCGGCCATCAGGACCTCCACCAGCTCACCGGCGGGCAGTTCGCGGGCCATCCGGTGGCCCTGTCCCGCCCACAGCGCCATGCCCTGCGCGTCGCCCGCCTTCGCCGCGGCCTTGCGCAGCGGCGCGGTGAGGTGGTGCACCTCCGGGTAGGCGGCGGGGGCGTAGGGGCCGTGCTCGCGCAGGAAGCGGTTGACCAGGCCGCGGGCGGGGCGGCCGGAGAAGGCGCGGGTCAGTTCGGTGCGGACGAACAGCGGATTGGTCAGCGCGTCCTTGTGCAGGGCGTGCGCGCCGGACTCGGGGGTGGCGAGGAAGGCGGTGCCGAGCTGGGCCGCGCTCGCGCCGGCCGCGAGCACCGCGGCGATCTGGGCGCCGCGCATGATGCCGCCGGCGGCGACGACGGGCAGGCTCACCGCCTCCCGGACCTGGGCGACCAGCGACAGCAGCCCGATCCCGGCGCCGCCGGTCTCCGGGTGGTCGCGGTGGGTGCCCTGGTGTCCGCCGGCCTCGACGCCCTGTGCGATCACCGCGTCGGCGCCGGCCCGCTCGACGGCCCGGGCCTCGTCGGCGGTGGTCGCCGTGACCAGGGTGAACGTGCCGACGCGGTGGAGCGAGTCGACGACCTCGCGGCTCGGCACGCCGAAGTGGAACGACACCACGGGCACGGGGTTGTCCAACAGCACCGCGAGCTTGGTGTCGTAGCCGTCGTCCCGGCCGCAGCCGGGATCGCCCAGCTCGGTCTCGTACCAGGCGGCCTCACCGGCCAGCTGGTGGGCGTAGACGCCGACGGCCGAGGCGTTGAAGGGCGCGGCGTCAGCCGCTCCGGTGGAGCCGGTGCCCGCACCGGGCGTCTCCGGCTGCGGCATGAAGAGGTTGACGCCGAACGGGCGGCCCGTCAGTCCCCGCAGCTGCTTGATCTCCTGGTACATCCCGTCCGCGGTCTTGTACCCGGCGGCCAGGAACCCCAGCCCTCCCGCCTCGCAGACCGCGGCGGCCAACCGCGGCACGGAGACGCCGCCCGCCATGGGCGCCTGCACGATCGGGTGGGGGAAAAGATCGGTCAGTGCGGAGGACATGAGCGCATGGTGTCACGTCCTCCGCACAAGTCCGAATCCGGGCTTCCACCTGCGTACGCCGGGGGCATCCGCACCGCGGAGCCCCCGCCGACGCCCGCCGAACGGGTCGGTCAGCGCCCGTTGAACGCGTCCTTCAGCCGCGAGAACAGCCCCTGCTGACCCGGCTGGAACTGGCCCTGGGGCCGTTCCTCGCCGCGCAGCTTGGCCAGCTCGCGCAGGAGGCGTTCCTGCTCGGGGTCGAGCTTGGTCGGGGTCGTGACCTCGACGTGGACGATGAGGTCGCCCCGGCCGCCGCCGCGCAGATGGGTGACGCCGCGCCCGTGCAGCGGGATCGACTGGCCGGACTGGGTGCCCGGCCGGATGTCGACCTCCTCCAGGCCGTCCAGCGTCTCCAGCGGCACCTTGGTGCCGAGGGCCGCCGCCGTCATCGGGAGGGTGACCGTGCAGTGCAGGTCGTCACCGCGGCGCTGGAACTGGGCGTGCGGCAGCTCGTGGATCTCGACGTACAGGTCGCCGGCGGGGCCGCCGCCGGGGCCGACCTCGCCCTCGCCCGCGAGCTGGATCCGCGTGCCGTTGTCGACACCGGCCGGGATCTTCACCGTCAGGGTGCGCCGGGAGCGGACCCGGCCGTCGCCCGCGCACTCGGGGCACGGGGTCGGGACGACGGTGCCGAAGCCCTGGCACTGGGGGCAGGGCCGGGAGGTCATGACCTGGCCCAGGAAGGACCGGGTGACCTGCGACACCTCACCGCGGCCGCGGCACATGTCACACGTCTGGGCACTGGTGCCCGGGGCCGCGCCCTCGCCGTTGCAGGTGTTGCAGACGACGGCCGTGTCGACCTGGATGTCCTTGGTCGTGCCGAACGCGGCCTCGTCCAGCTCGACCTCGATGCGGATCATCGCGTCCTGGCCCCGGCGGGTGCGCGAGCGCGGACCGCGCTGCGACGCCGTGCCGAAGAACGCGTCCATGATGTCCGAGAAGTTCCCGAAGCCACCGGCGCCGAAGCCGCCGGCACCGCCGCCGCCCGACTGGGACAGCGGGTCGCCGCCGAGGTCGTAGACCTGCTTCTTCTGCGGGTCCGACAGCACCTCGTAGGCGGCGTTGATCTCCTTGAACCGCTCCTGGGTCTTCGGATCGGGATTGACGTCCGGGTGCAGCTCGCGGGCGAGCCTCCGGAACGCCTTCTTGATCTCGTCCTGGGACGCGTCGCGGCGTACGCCGAGTACGGCGTAGTAGTCCGTGGCCACCTACGACTCCGCCAGGATCTGTCCGACGTACCGTGCCACTGCGCGTACCGCTCCCATCGTTCCCGGGTAGTCCATGCGGGTCGGTCCGACCACGCCGAGCTTGGCAACCGCCTCGCCGCCCGAACCGTAGCCCACCGACACGACGGACGTGGAGTTGAGTCCTTCGTGGGCGTTCTCATGACCGATACGGACGGTCACGCCCGGATCCTTCGCCTCGCCGAGCAGCTTGAGGAGCACCACCTGCTCCTCCAGCGCCTCCAGCACCGGCCGGATCGTGAGGGGGAAGTCGTGCCCGAAGCGGGTGAGATTGGCGGTGCCGCCGATCATCAGCCGCTCCTCGTTCTCCTCGACCAGCGTCTCCAGCAGCGTGGAGAGCACGGTGGAGACCGTACCGCGGTCCTCGGCCTCGAAGGCCTCCGGCAGATCCTCGACCAGGCCCGGGACGTCCGAGAACCGGCGGCCCGCGACCCGGCTGTTGAGCCGCGCGCGCAGGTCCGCGAGAGACGCCTCCCCGAACGGCGCCGGACAGTCGACCATGCGCTGCTCGACCCGCCCGGTGTCCGTGATCAGCACGAGCATCAGGCGCGCGGGCGCCAGGGAGAGCAACTCCACGTGCCGCACGGTCGAGCGGGTCAGCGACGGGTACTGCACGACGGCGACCTGCCGGGTCAGCTGCGCGAGCAGCCGCACCGTGCGGGCCACCACGTCGTCGAGGTCGACGGCGCCCTCCAGGAAGTTCTGGATGGCACGCCGCTCGGGCGCGGTCATCGGCTTGACGCCGGCCAGCTTGTCGACGAAGAGCCGGTAGCCCTTGTCGGTCGGGATCCGCCCGGCGCTGGTGTGCGGCTGGGCGATGAACCCCTCGTCCTCCAGGGCCGCCATGTCGTTGCGCACGGTGGCCGGGGAGACGCCGAGGTTGTGCCGCTCGGTGAGGGCCTTGGAGCCGACGGGCTCCTCGGTGCCGACGTAGTCCTGGACGATCGCGCGCAGCACCTTCAGCCTGCGTTCACTGAGCATCGCGCACACCTCCAGAAACCGTCCGCCCGGTGTTCTCCCTGGCACTCTCCGTGTTCGAGTGCCAGACTTCCCCGGCCCAGTGTACGGCCGCGGGGTACACCCCCGGCAAGGCCGGGGCGCCGCCGTCGTGCCCGGGGCGTCCGCGGCGCTAGCGTCGCCGTCGTGACGGTGACTTGGGAGGACCTGGGATGGGAGCGACTGGCGGCCGGGGTGGGCCGGTGCCGCCTGCCGGTGTGGGACTGCACGGCGGGGCTGGTCGTCGGCGCGGACGCGGCGCTGTCGGTCGACGCCGGGTCGGGCCTCGGCGAAGGCGCCCGGTTGCGTGTGGCGGCGCAGGAGCTCGCCGGCCGCCGTGTGACGCATCTCGCGCTGACCCACCCCCACTTCGACCACGTCCTCGGCGCCGCCGCGTTCGCGGGCGCGGAGGTCTTCGGGGCGGTGGGCGCGGGCGCGGTCCTGGCGGGGGGCCGGGAGGCGCTGCGGGCGGACGCGGTGGCCGAGGGCCTGGACGCCCGGCTCGCGGAGGAGGCCGTGGACGCCCTCGTCGCGGTGCGCCACGAGGTGTGCGGCGAGTGGACACTCGACCTGGGCGGCGGCCGGCAGGTGCTGCTGGCGAACGTGGGCCCCGGCCACACCGGTCACGACCTCGCGGTGCTGGTGCCGGGCGAGGTGGAGGTCGTCTTCTGCGGGGACCTGGTCGAGGAGTCCGGCGAACCGCAGGCGGGCCCCGACGCCGTACCGTCCCACTGGCCCGCCGCCCTCGACCGGCTGCTCGACCTGGGCGGCGAGGACGCGCTGTACGTCCCCGGCCACGGCGCGGTGGTGGACGCGGCGTTCGTCCGGGCCCAACGGGACACGCTGGCCGCCCGCTTCGGCGTGTCGCGTTGATCACGGCGCGGGCGTTCCTCGTATCGTCGGGAGAATGCGCCAGTACTCCGCCGACCTGACCCCTCCGTGGAAGAAACCGCAGCCGGTGCCCGAGGTCCCGGCCGACCCCGGTCTGGTGGTCGAGGAGCCCGTCACCGGCTTCTGCGGCGCGGTGATCGGCTGCGAGGCGGGCACGGTGACGCTGGAGGACCGCTTCGGCAAGCACCGGGTGTTCCCGCTGGAGCCGCGCGGTTTCCTGCTGGAGGGCCGCGTGGTGACCCTGGTCCGGCCGGCCTCGGGCCCGGTGCGGCCCACCCGTACGGCATCGGGGTCGGTGGCCGTCCCCGGCGCACGCGCGCGCGTGGCCCGCGCCGGGCGCATCTACGTCGAGGGGCGGCACGACGCCGAGCTGGTCGAGAAGGTGTGGGGCGACGACCTGCGGATCGAGGGCGTGGTCGTGGAGTACCTGGAGGGCGTGGACGACCTGCCGTCGATCGTCGCCGACTTCGCGCCGGGCCCGGACGCGCGGCTGGGGGTCCTCGTGGACCACCTGGTGCCGGGATCGAAGGAGTGGCGGATCGCGGAGTCCGTGACGAGCGAGCACGCGCTGGTGGTGGGCCATCCCTACATCGACATCTGGGAGGCGGTGAAGCCGTCGTCCCTGGGGATCGAGGGCTGGCCCCGGGTGCCGCGCGGGCAGGACTGGAAGACGGGGGTGTGCCGGGCCCTGGGATGGCCGGCCGAGAACACCGGGGCGGTGTGGCAGGCGATCCTGGCCCGGGTCCACTCGTACAAGGACCTCCAGCCGGCGCTGCTGGGGCGGGTGGAGGAGCTGATCGACTTCGTCACGGGTAGCGGTGGGGCCTGACGCCGGAGAACGTACCGAATTCGCTGGTGTCCAGGTCGAGCCCGAGCATCTCCAGCGGCAGCGGATCACCGAACTTCACCGTCAGCTGCGCCTGGTAGTCCGCGTCGTCTCCGTCTCCGGCGGGCAACGTGAACAGCACGCAGTGCGCCATGATCGGATCGACCACGAGGTACGCCGGGACCTTGCCCGCAGCGTAGATCGAGCGCTTGACGGTGTAGTCCCGGATGACACTGGTCTTGGACACGACCTCGACCACCAGCGTCAGCAGCCCGGACGGCAACAGACGTCCCGATCCCGGCAGGGAGTCACGACGGAGGATCACCAGATCCGGCACCGGCTCGCTGGCCTCGTCGACGATGTCGACGTCCTGAGTCTGCAGACGAGACCAACGCTTGCGCGGGATCTGGTCCAGAACGTCTTCCACGATCATGTTGTGGACCAGGTCGGGGCTGGCCATCATCACGATTTCCCCCCGGAGAAGCTCGACCCGCACGCCCTCGGGAGGTTCGAGCTCCTCGAAGTACTTGGTCATCCCACGCTCGTCCACAGCGGTCATCTCCGTGGTCCTCCACATCCGCCGCGTCCTTTTGACGGCAGCTTAGGAATCAGGGTAGGGACCGAACCGGCGTTCAGCAGGCATTCACTCCACCGAGTGATCAGTCCACCAGGTCCCGCACCACCGCGTCCGCCAGCAGCCGGCCCCGCAGGGTCAGCACGGCCCGCCCCTCCTCGTACGGTCCCTCCTGGAGGAGTCCGTCGGACAGGGCCCGGCGCGACGCCGCGAGTCCTGCCTCCCGGAGCAGCGCCAGCGGCGCCCCCTCCCGCAGCCTCAGCTCCAGCAGGATGCGCTCCACCCGCCGGTCCTCGTCCGTGAGGATCTCGCGTCCGGCCCCCGGCGACCTCCCCGCCGCCAGCGCCCCCGCGTACGCGCCGGGGTGCTTCACGTTCCACCACCGCACCCCGCCCACGTGGGAGTGCGCCCCCGGACCCGCCCCCCACCAGTCGGCGCCCCGCCAGTACAGCTCGTTGTGCAGGCACCGGCCCGCCTCCGAGGTGGCCCAGTTCGACACCTCGTACCAGTCGAAGCCCGCCGCGGACAGTGTCTCCTCGGCGATCAGGTACCGGTCGGCGTGGACGTCGTCGTCGGTCATCGGGACCTCGCCGCGCCGGATGCGCCGGGCGAGCTGCGTGCCCTCCTCCACGATCAGCGCGTACGCGGAGACGTGGTCGGGTCCGGCGCCGAGCGCCGCGTCCAGCGAGGCCCGCCAGTCGTCGTCGGACTCCCCCGGCGTGCCGTAGATCAGGTCGAGGTTGACGTGGTCGAAGCCGGCCGCGCGGGCCTCGGCGACGCACGCCTCGGGGCGGCCCGGGGTGTGGGTGCGGTCCAGGACCTTCAGGACGTGCTGCCGGGCGCTCTGCATGCCGAAGGAGATCCGGTTGAAGCCGCCCTCGCGGAGAGTGGCGAGGTAGGCCGGGTCGACGGACTCCGGATTGGCCTCCGTCGTCACCTCCGCGTCCGCCGCGAGGCCGAACTCGTCGCGGATCGCGTGCAGCATCCGCACCAGGTCGCCGGCGGCCAGCAGGGTGGGCGTGCCGCCGCCGACGAAGACCGTGCGGACCTCGCGCGGGTCGTCGCCGAGCACCTTGCGGGCGAGGCGGACCTCGTCGACGAGCGTCTCGGCGTAGTTGTCGCGGGAGGCGAGGACGCCGCCGGTGCCGCGCAGCTCGGTCGCGGTGTAGGTGTTGAAGTCGCAGTACCCGCAGCGGGTCGCGCAGTAGGGGACGTGCAGGTAGAAGCCGAGGGGGCGGGCGGCGGCCCCGGCGAGCGCGGACGCGGGCAGGGCGCCGTCGGCGGGGACGGGTTCGCCGTCGGGGAGTGCGGAGGGCATGCGTTCCATTGTCCCGTACGGCCGCGACTACTCGGCCTGGAGCACCAGCAGGGCGAGGTCGTCCTCCGGGGGCCGGGCCCCGAACTCGTGCACCAGCCGCCGGATGCGCTCGGCGATCAGCCCGGCGTCCAGCCCCGCGCACCCGGCGAGCGCCGCGGCGAGCCCGTCGCCGTCGTCGAACTGGCGGGAGCCGCTGCGCCGCTCGGTGACGCCGTCCGTGACGCACAGCAGGGTCTCGCCGGACCGCAGCTCGAAGGTCTCGCTGGTGTACGTCGCGTCCTCGAGGACGCCGAGGAGGGTCTGCGGCTCGGCGACCGCGCGGACGGTGCCGTCGGGGGCGAGCAGCAGCGGCAGCGGGTGTCCGGCGCAGGCGAGGGTGCAGCGGACGACGCCGTCGCCGACCGGGACGAGTTCGCCGTAGAGCAGGGACAGGAAGCGGGTCTGCGGTCCGTCGCCCGGGGCAACCGGACGGCCGCCGACGGCGATCAGGGCGCGGGCGGCGGCGTCCGCGGCCTCGGTGGCGTCGTCGAGGAGCAGCTGGTTGAGGCGGTCGAGGACGTCGGGGACGCCGTACCCCTCGCGGGCCAGCAGCCGCAGCCAGGGCCGGGCGAGCCCGATGACGACGGCGGCCTCGGGGCCCTTGCCCTGGACGTCGCCGACGGTGAAGCACCAGCGGCCGTCGCCGGCCGGGAAGAGGTCGTAGAAGTCTCCGCTGGGGCCGCCCTTGTCGCACGGTTCGTAGACGAGGGCGCTGCGCACCCCCGGGATCTCGGCGACGGCGCCGGGCAGCAGGCCGCGCTGGAGGACGGCGCTGATGGTGGCCTGGCGGGCGTACTGGCGGGCGGCGCCGATGGCGAGCGCCACCCGGCGGCTGAGGTCCTCGACCAGGCCGCCGATCTCGTCGGGGAAGGCCGGGACGCCGGCCCGTCCGATGACCAGGGTGCCCAGCGGCCGGCCGCCGGCGACCAGGCGGTAGGCGAGCGCGGCGCCGTGCGGGCCGAGCGCGGCCTCCGGCCAGGGATGGGCGACGGGGCCGGACCGCCAGGGGTCACGGGCGCGGGGCGGGTCCTTCTCCAGGGCCTGCCACAGGTCGTCGACGCGGCTCTCGCTGCTGTGCCAGACGCGGGCCGGCCGTGCTCCCCCGGCCGCCCCGGCGTCGTCGCCCCAGGCTCCCCGGCCCAGGGACTCGTCGTCGAGCCACACGGCGCACCAGTCGGCGAGGCGCGGCACGATCAGCTGGCCGGTGAGGGAGGCGACCAGGTCCTCGTCCAGCTGTCCGGCCAGCAGGTCGGAGGCCTCGGCGAGGAAGGACAGGGCGCCGCGGCCCAGCCACTCCCGATCGCGGACGCCGCGCCGCCCGGGTCCGGCCGTGGCGTCCCCCCAGTCCGGCCAGTCCGGGTGGTCCGGGTGGTCCGGCCCGTCCGGCCCGGCGGCCACTTCGGCGGCCTCCGTCACGTCCGCCTCGTCGGCCCCGCACTCGGTGACGGCCGGGGGGCCGGTGACGGCCGGGGGGCCGGTGACGGCCGGGGGGCCGGTGACGGCCGGGGACTCGGTGACGGCCGGGGGGCCGGAATGATGCGGGCCCGGCTCCCCGGCGTACGCCTCGGTCCGGTCGGCGGTCTCGCCGCCCGCCGCGGGCAGGCGGGCCCACACCGTCTTGGTACCCGGCCGGTAGGTGATGCCCCAGGCCTCCGAGAGCGCGGCGACGAGTCGCAGGCCACGCCCGTCCTCGGGGGTCTCGTGCGGCGCCTCGTGGCCGCCGCCCCTGGGCGCGCGGACGGGGTGGTGGTCGGTGACCTCGACGACGAGCGTGCCCGTCGCCTCCAGCCGGCAGACCACCTCGACGTCGGTCCCGGCGTGCACGACGGCGTTGGTGACCAGCTCGCTGACGACCACCAGCGCGTCGGCGCAGAGGTGGCCGGTCAGCTGGTGCGCCCCGGGCAGGCCGAGCCCGGCCCAGTCGGCGAGCGTGGCCCGCACCATCGCGCGGGCGGCGCCCGGCGCGAGGGAGCTGCCGAGCAGGGTCACGCGCGCCCGCGCGTACTCCTGGGCGGACATCTCGGCAGCGGGCGCGGACGCCCCGCTGCCACAGGAGACGGTCTCCCGTTGTGTCGGAATGGCCCCCATGGACGGCTCCCCGGACAGTTCGTGCGAATACTCCGCAGTCGTTGCCGACAGAGTGACAGACCGACCCCGCCCGGACGCACGGAGTTACCGAAGTGGGCCGCCATGGGTGAGAACCGTGCTAGGCGAACGCTCGAACACGGCCGCAGGACGGACATGTTCGAGCATCGGCCGTACGCACCGCGCCACGCGGACGCTACGCCTCGCGAGAGCCCTCGTACATCTCCTCGATCAGGTGCTTGTACTCGCGCTCCACCACCGGCCGCTTCAGCTTCAGGCTCGGGGTGATCTCGCCGTGCTCCACGTCGAGGTCGCGGGGCAGCAGGCGGAACTTCTTGATGGTCTGCCAGCGCTGGAGGCCCTCGTTGAGCCGCTTGACGTAGCCGTCGACCATCTCGACCGTCTCCGGTGCCGCGACGACCTCCGCGTACGGCTTGCCCTCCAGGCCGTTCTCCTTCGCCCACTCCATGATCGCGTCCTCGTCGAGCGCGATGAGCGCCGTGCAGAAGTTCCGGTCGGCGCCGTGGACGAGGATGTTGGAGACGTACGGGCACACCGCCTTGAACTGTCCCTCGACCTCGGCGGGGGCGATGTACTTGCCGCCGGAGGTCTTGATGAGGTCCTTCTTGCGGTCGGTGATGCGCAGGTAGCCGTCGGGCGAGAGCTCGCCGATGTCGCCGGTGTGGAACCAGCCGTCGGACTCCAGCACCTCGGCGGTCTTCTCGGGCAGCTTGTGGTAGCCCTCCATGATGCCGGGGCCGCGCAGCAGGATCTCGCCGTCGTCGGCGATGCGCACCTCGGTGCCGGGCAGCGGCTTGCCGACCGTGCCGGTGCGGTAGGCCTCGCCGGGGTTCACGAAGGAGGCGGCGGAGGACTCGGTGAGGCCGTAGCCCTCCAGGATGTGGATGCCGGCGCCGGCGAAGAAGTAGCCGATCTCGGGCGCGAGGGCGGCCGAGCCCGAGATGCAGGCGCGCAGCCGGCCGCCGAAGGCCTCGCGGATCTTGGCGTAGACGAGGGCGTCGGCGGCCTTGTGCTTGGCGGCGAGGCCGAAGGGGGCGCTCGCGGTGCCGGTGCGCCTGAAGTTGTCCTGGGTGACCTTGGCGTATTCGCGGGCGACGCCGGCCGCCCACCGGAAGATCTTGTACTTGGCCCCGCCGCCCGCGCGGGCCTTGGCCGCGACGCCGTTGTAGACCTTCTCGAAGATGCGGGGGACGGCCGCCATGTAGGTCGGCCGGACGACCGGCAGGTTCTCGATGATCTTGTCGACGCGGCCGTCGACGGCGGTGATGTGACCGGCCTCGATCTGGCCGGAGGTGAGCACCTTGCCGAAGACGTGGGCGAGCGGCAGCCACAGGTACTGCACGTCGTCCTGGGTGATCAGGCCGGTCGCGGCGATCGCCTTCGCCATGTACGACCAGTTGTCGTGCGGGAGGCGGACGCCCTTGGGCCGGCCGGTGGTGCCGGAGGTGTAGATGAGGGTGGCGAGCTGGTCCCTGGTGAGCGCGCCGACCCGTTCCTTGATGAGCTGCGGGTCCTTCTCCAGGCGGGCCGCGCCCCGGCGCTCCAGCTCGTCGAGGGTGAGGATCCAGTCCTCGGCGGTGTCCGCGCCGGTCGCGTCGATCAGGACCACGTGGGTGAGGTCGGGCAGCCCGGCCCGTTTCTCCCTGGCCTTGGCGAGCTGGGCGGCGTCCTCCGCGATCAGCACCCGGCTCTCGGAGTCGGACAGGATGTACGCCGACTCCTCCGCGTTGGTCTGCGGGTAGACCGTGGTCGTCGCGGCGCCGGCGCACATGATGCCGAGGTCGGCCAGGATCCACTCGATGCGCGTGGCGGAGGCCAGCGCCACGCGCTGCTCCGGTTCGACGCCGAGCTCGATCAGACCGGCCGCGATCGCGTGGACCCGCTCGGCGGCCTGCGCCCAGGTGAGCGACTTCCAGTCGTCCGGGCCCTCGCCGGAGGCCGGCGGCACCGGGTAACGGTACGCCTCGGCGTCCGGCGTGGCCGCCACCCGCTCCAGGAAGAGTCCCGCCACGGAGGGCGGACGGTTCTCGATCAGTGTCTGCGTGTCGCTCACGACATCCTCCGGGCCCGCGACGGTGCGGCTGACTCAGGTGCGGCTGGTTTCACTCTCGGACGTTGTTCGGGCTGGTGCTCTCTCGACCGTTTCCGACCGTTGCTTAACTCACGAGTAACTACGGGGCAGGCTTCAGGGTAGAGGGCGACCGGCCCGCGCGTAAGACTCCGCGCCCTGTCACTTCACACCATGGCCCGCCCGTGACGTGCGAAGGGGCCCGCCGCGCTCTCGTGCGGCGGGCCCCTTCGCACCCGTTTCACCCGGGGTGTACGGGAAGGACCGCGGTCACTTCTTGGCCTTGCCCGATCCCGCGCTGTCGTCGCTGGAGAGAACGGCGATGAAGGCCTCCTGCGGAACCTCCACGGAACCCACCATCTTCATCCGCTTCTTGCCTTCCTTCTGCTTCTCCAGCAGCTTCCGCTTACGGGAGATGTCACCGCCGTAGCACTTGGCGAGGACGTCCTTGCGGATGGCGCGGATGGTCTCGCGGGCGATCACCCGGGAACCGATGGCGGCCTGGACCGGCACCTCGAAGGCCTGCCGCGGGATGAGCTCCTTGAGCTTGGCGACGAGCCGCACGCCGTACGCGTACGCCTGGTCCCGGTGCGTGATCGCCGAGAAGGCGTCGACCTTGTCGCCGTGCAGCAGGATGTCGACCTTGACGAGGCTGGAGGTCTGCTCGCCGGTGGGCTCGTAGTCCAGCGAGGCGTACCCCCGCGTCTTCGACTTCAGCTGGTCGAAGAAGTCGAAGACGATCTCGGCGAGCGGGAGGGTGTAGCGGATCTCGACCCGGTCCTCGGAGAGGTAGTCCATGCCGAGCAGGGTGCCGCGCCGGGTCTGGCACAGCTCCATGATCGAGCCGATGAACTCGGTCGGCGCGAGGATCGTGGCGCGCACGACCGGCTCGTACACCTCGTTGATCTTGCCCTCGGGGAACTCGCTCGGGTTGGTGACGGTGTGCTCGGTGCCGTCCTCCATGACCACCCGGTAGACCACGTTCGGCGCGGTGGCGATGAGGTCGAGCCCGAACTCGCGCTCCAGGCGCTCGCGGATCACGTCGAGGTGCAGCAGGCCCAGGAAGCCGACGCGGAAGCCGAAGCCGAGGGCGGCGGAGGTCTCCGGCTCGTAGACGAGGGCGGCGTCGTTGAGCTGGAGCTTGTCGAGGGCCTCGCGCAGCTCGGGGTAGTCCGACCCGTCCAGCGGGTAGAGGCCGGAGAACACCATCGGCTTGGGGTCCTTGTAGCCGCCGAGCGCCTCCGTCGCCCCCTTCTGCTGGCTGGTGACGGTGTCACCGACCTTGGACTGGCGGACGTCCTTCACACCGGTGATCAGGTAGCCCACCTCGCCGACGCCGAGGCCGTCGGCGGACAACATCTCCGGCGAGTTGGTGCCGATCTCCAACAGCTCGTGCGTGGCGCCGGTCGACATCATCTTGATGCGCTCGCGCTTGTTGAGCTGGCCGTCGATGACACGGACGTACGTCACGACACCGCGGTAGGAGTCGTAGACCGAGTCGAAGATCATCGCGCGGGCGGGGGCGTCCTTGACGCCGACCGGGGCGGGGATCTCGGCGACGACCTTGTCCAGCAGCGCCTCGACGCCGAGACCGGTCTTGGCGGAGACCTTCAGCACGTCGTCGGGCTCGCAGCCGACCAGGTTGGCGAGCTCCTCGGCGAACTTCTCGGGCTGCGCGGCCGGCAGGTCGATCTTGTTCAGGACGGGGATGATCGTGAGGTCGTTCTCCATCGCCAGGTAGAGGTTGGCGAGGGTCTGGGCCTCGATGCCCTGGGCGGCGTCGACGAGGAGGATGGTGCCCTCGCACGCGGCGAGCGACCGCGAGACCTCGTAGGTGAAGTCGACGTGCCCGGGGGTGTCGATCATGTTGAGGATGTGCGTGTCGCTCTTGTCGTGGGTGGGGGCCCACGGCAGACGCACCGCCTGGGACTTGATCGTGATGCCGCGCTCGCGCTCGATGTCCATGCGGTCGAGGTACTGGGCGCGCATCTGCCGCTGCTCGACCACACCGGTCAGCTGGAGCATCCGGTCGGCGAGCGTGGACTTGCCGTGGTCGATGTGCGCGATGATGCAGAAATTGCGGATCAGAGCCGGGTCGGTACGGCTCGGCTCGGGCACATGGCTAGGGATCGCGGGCACGCAGGGTCCTGATTCTTGAGGCGTCCGCAGTGTCTGCGGTCTCGGGTCGGATCGTTACGTAGCCTCCATGGTCCCACGGGTGGGGAGCACGGAGGGGTGTGGGAGGGGTCGGGGGCGGGTTTGGGCCAGTCATCCGGCCGCTGGTAGTGTGGGTGGCTGTGTCTCATGCCCTCTCAGCGCGAGGCACTCCTCAAGAAATCATCGGCCCGGGACCCGTGCGGCCCCGTGCCTGAACCTGAAAAGGCTCATTCGTGGCGAACATCAAGTCCCAGATCAAGCGGAACAAGACCAACGAGAAGGCCCGGCTGCGCAACAAGGCCGTCAAGTCCTCTCTGAAGACCGCGATCCGCAAGGCTCGTGAGGCCGCTGCCGCGGGCGACGTCGAGAAGGCCACCGAGTACCAGCGCGCTGCCGCGCGTCAGCTCGACAAGGCCGTCTCCAAGGGCGTCATCCACAAGAACCAGGCCGCCAACAAGAAGTCGGCGCTGTCGCAGAAGGTCGGCGCCCTCAAGGGCTGAACCTCTTATCTGGTCTGATCGCCGGAAGGACCCAGAGCGGGCCCTCTCTCATCCGCTCCCGTCCGGCACCCCGGGCCCATGCGCGGCCTGCGTTCGCCACGCGGGCATGGGTCCTCGAGCTTGATCCGAAGGCCCCGGTGGCCGTCCTCCCCAGGACGGCCACCGGGGCCTTCGGTGTGAACGGCCCGCCCGCACGGGCCGCGCCGCGGCCATGGGCACCGAGGGGCCGGCGCCGGTGCACGGCCCGGAGACCGGTGCCGATGCACGGCCCGGGAGACCGGTGCCGCTCCAGGACCCGAGGGCTCGCGCCGGTCCGGGACGCGGGGAGGCCCACGGCCGGTCCGAGGCCCGGGATCTTGCGCCGGTCCAGCGCCTGGAAGGCCCGCACCGGTCCAGTACCTGGCGGAGCTGCGCCGGCCCAGGACCGAAGGGCGTGCGCCGGCCCAGGACCGAAGGGCGTGCGCCGGCCCAGGACCGAAGGGCGTGCGGCGGTCTACGCCCGTCCTCGTGAACGCGCCGCCCGGGCGATGGTCACCACGGCCTTCTCCAGCGCGTACTCCGGGTCGTCGCTGCCTCCCTTGACCCCGGCGTCCGCCTCGGCCACCGCGCGCAGGGCCACGGAGACACCGTCCGGTGTCCAGCCGCGCATCTGCTGCCGGACGCGGTCGATCTTCCACGGCGGCATCCCGAGTTCACGGGCGAGGTCGGCGGGGCGTCCGCCGCGGGCGGTCAGCACCTTCCCGATGCCCCGCACGCCCTGGGCGAGCGCGCTGGTGATCAGCACCGGCGCCACTCCGGTCGCCAGCGACCAGCGCAGCGCCTCCAGGGCCTCCGCCGCCCGTCCCTCGACCGCCCGGTCGGCGACCGTGAAGCTGGATGCCTCGGCGCGTCCGGTGTAGTACCGCCCGACGACCGCCTCGTCGATCGTGCCCTCGACGTCCGCGGCCAGCTGGGACACCGCCGACGCCAGCTCCCGCAGGTCGCTGCCGATGGCGTCGACCAGCGCCTGGCACGCCTCCGGGGTGGCCGACCGCCCGGCGGTGCGGAACTCGGCCCGCACGAACGCCAGCCGGTCCGCGGGCTTGGTCATCTTCGGGCACGCCACCTCGCGCGCCCCCGCCTTGCGCGCGGCATCCAGCAGGCCCTTGCCCTTGGCGCCGCCCGCGTGCAGCAGGACGAGGGTGATCTCCTCGGCGGGCGCCCCGAGGTAGCCCTTGACGTCCTTGACCGTGTCGGCCGACAGGTCCTGCGCGTTGCGGACGACCACGACCTTGCGTTCGGCGAAGAGCGAGGGGCTGGTGAGCTCGGCGAGCGTGCCGGGCTGCAACTGATCGGGGGTCAGGTCGCGTACGTCCGTGTCGGCGTCGGCGGCCTTCGCGGCGGCCACCACCTCCTGCACGGCACGGTCGAGCAGGAGGTCCTCCTGGCCCACGGCAAGGGTCACCGGGGCGAGAGGGTCGTCGTTCGCAGTCTTCCTGGCCATCGCGACAAGCATCCCACGCACCACCGACAACGGACCCACCGACCGACGGCCCCCGCGGTTCCCCACGGCCCGGACGACGGGCTACGGCTCCTCGCGCCAGCCGTCCCACTCGCGCGCGAACTCGTCGAGCGCGCCGGCGTCCAGCCGTTCGTCCTCGTCCCGCAGGACGACGAGCCACTGGGCGTCCTCGGCGTCGTCCTCGCCGGCCAGGGCGTCCCGGACGAGCTGCGGCTCCTCGGCGAGCCCGAACCGTTCCCCGAGCTCCTGCGCCACCTCTTCCGCGGCATCGCGGTCGGGCAGCACCAGGACATGTCTCACGTCGCTCACGCGCACCATTGTCGGCCACCGCGCGAACGGCGAACCGCCGGGTCAGCCCTTCTGCACGATCTGCACGTCCAGATCGATCCGGATGCTGGGCCCGACCGTGGCGATGCCACGCGCCAGCATCGTCTGCCAGCTGATCGTGAAGTCGTCGCGGTGCAGCTCGGTGGTGGCGCGGCAGGCCGCCCGCACCTCGCCCTCCATGCCGTTGCCGAGACCGAGGTACTCCGCGTCCAGCGTGACCGTGCGCGTCACCCCGTGCAGCGACAGCGCGCCGGTGACGGCCCACCGGGTGCCGCCGCGGTGCGTGAACCGGTCGCTGTAGAACTCCAGGGTCGGGTACCGCTGGACGTCCAGGAAGTCCGCCGACCGCAGGTGGTCGTCGCGCATCCTCACGTTGGTGTCGATGGACGCCGCGTCGATCACCACGTGCATCGCCGACCGCTCCATCTCCTCGCCGATCCGCACGGCGCCCGCGAAGGAGTTGAACCGACCGTGGATACGGGCCAGGCCGATGTGCCGCGCGGTGAACGCGATCGAGGAGTGCGTCGGCTCGATCTCCCAGTCACCCGCCGTCGGCAGCTCCGGCGGCTGGGCCACCTGCAGTGTCACGTCACCGAGGGATGCGAGGGTGTCCTCGGCGACGGTCACGGAGGCGCGGTAGGGCGTGTACCCCTCGGCGGACACCGCGAGCCGGTACTCCCCCGCCGGCACCGTCGACACGAACGACCCGAAGGGGTCCGTCCCGCCACCGACCACCTTGCGCCCCATGGTGTCGCTGACCGTGAACTCCGCGTGCGGCACCGGTTCGCTGACCGGGTCGAGCACCCGGCAGCTCAGCACTCCGGCACGGGGCGGGGTCCGTACCGCCGCCAGAGGACTCGTCCGTTGCATCCGCTTCGTTCGGCTTTCCAGCCAGCGGCTGATCATCTACGACACCCTCTGCCCGAGTGACAACACATGTACTGGGGATACATTCGATCACCGATGAGGCTTTCGAGGCAACACGAGGTCACATCACGGGAAAGGAACGCATGTGCCGCGAGTACTGCCGAGTGGCCCCGTGTGCCATGAACTGTCCCTTCCGGTCGGGATTCCCCACCGTCGGCGCACAGGCCTCAGTCGTCCGCCACGCGCAGTGCCCCGCCCGTGCCCGCGACCGCCAGCGCGCCGTCCCGGTCCGTCCGCAGCACCATCGCCCCCTGGGCACGCAGCGCCCCCACCGTGCCGGGGTCCGGGTGTCCGTACGAATTGTCCTCACCGCAAGAGACGAGTGCCAGGCGCGGCGCCACCCGTCGTATGAGGCCGGCGTCCTGATGGGCGGAGCCGTGATGGGCCACCTTGAGCACGTCGACGCCTTCCAGCTCCGCCGCCACCGGTGACCTCGCCAGCTCCTGCTGGGCGGGGGGTTCGAGATCACCGAGCAGCAGCAGGCGCATCCCCGCCGTTCGCACCAGCAGGGTGACACTGGCGTCGTTGGGTCCCTCCACGGCCGGTGACGGATGCGCCGCCCCGCCCGTCGGCGGACCCGGTGGAACCGAGGGAGTGCGCGGAACCGCCGGGGCCGGTGGCGGCCACACCACCTGCCAGGACAGTGCGCCCGTCCGCCGCTGTTCCCCGGCGGCGGCGCGCCGCACGGGGATCCCTCGTGCGGCCGCCTGCCTGCGGACGGACTCCGCCTGGTCCGCGGGCTCCTCGAACCCGGTCGTCTCGATCGCGCCCACCGGTCGCCCCCGCAGCACCCCGGGCAGCCCCGCCACATGGTCGGCGTGGAAGTGGGTCAGTACGACGAGCGGGACCCTGGTGATGCCGAGCGAGCGCAGACAGCGGTCGACGAGCGCCGGATCGGGCCCGGCGTCCACGACCACCCCCGCACCCGGGCCGGCCGCGAGCACCAGGGCGTCCCCCTGCCCCACGTCGCACATCACCATCCGCCAGCCCGGCGGCGGCCACCCCGTGAACATCCGCGGCAGCGGTCCCGGTCGCACCACCGCCAGCATCAGCAGCAGCGCGCAGACACCGCACCACCACGGGTGTCTCAGCAGCCGTCGGCCGACGACCAGGACGCCCGCCGTGGCGAGGGCGAGCAGCGCCGCCCCCGTCCAGCCGCCCGGCCAGTCCACTCCCGCGCCGGGCAGCGCGGCCCCGGTGCGGGCGACCCCCGCGATCCATCCGGCCGGCCACCCCGCGCACCAGGCCGTCGCCTTGGCCACCGGCATCGCCGACGGTGCCGTCGCCAGGGCCGCGAAGCCCAGGACCGTGGCCGGCGCCACCGCGAACTCCACGAGCAGGTTGCACGGCACCGCCACCAGGCTCACCCGTGCCGACAGCACGGCGACCACCGGTGCGCACAGGGCCTGCGCGGCCCCGGCCGCGGCCAGCGCCTCGGCGAGCCGGGGAGGAACCCGGCGGCGGCGCAGCGCCGCGCTCCACCGTGGCGCGAGCGTGAGCAGGGCGCCGGTGGCCAGCACGGAGAGCAGGAAGCCGTAGCTGCGGGCCAGCCACGGGTCGTACAGCACCAGCAGCAGGACGGCCGTCGCCAGTGCCGGGATCAGGGACCGGCGGCGTCCGGTGGCGAGGGCGAGCAGGGCGACGGATCCGCAGGCGGCCGCCCGCAGCACGCTCGGGTCGGGCCGGCACACGACGACGAAGCCGAGCGCGAGCACCCCGCCGAGCAGCGCGGTCGCACGCAGGGAGATGCCGAGACGGGGCGCCAGTCCCCTGCGTTCGCTGTGCTGGGCGAGCCCCGGCGGCCCGAGCAGCAGGGCGAGCAGGATGGTGAAGTTGGCGCCGGACACCGCCAGCGTGTGCGCGAGGTCGGTCTCCTTGAACGCCTCGTCCAGGTCCGGGGTGATCCGGGATGTGTCACCGACGACCAGACCCGGCAGCAGTGCCCGCGCGTCCCCCGACAGCCCGTCGGTGGCCTCCCGCAGTCCGGCGCGCAGCCGCCCGGCCAGCCGCTGCGGCCCGGACGGCCCGGCCACCACGTCCGGTGCCTCCCGGCCCCGTACCCGCAGCACGGCGGCGACCCGGTCCCCGCTCGTCCTCGGAGGAGCCGTCCGTGCGACGACGCGCAGCCGCGTGGTCGGCAGCAGAGCGAGCCAGGGCTCGGCACCCGGTCCGCCACCGGATAGGCGAGGGCCTTCGGCCGCGGAGGCGGAAGGAGACACCCGGCCGCCCGGTGCTCCGGGGTCGGGACCGGCATCGGCATCGGCATCGGCATCGGCATCGGCATCGGCATCGACGAGCATCAGCACCGGCGCCCGGGTCACCACGGCCTTCCCGTTCACCTCCTCGAGCCGGCGTACGTCACCCTCGATCACCACGGCCGGCGGTGTCGCGCGGTCCCCGCGGACGCGGGACCGGGTGAGGCGGGGGTCCGCGGTGATCTCCACCTCGGCGGTCACGGTGGCGTACTGCCGGGCCAGCGCGGGCACGGGGCCGCGGCGCAGGTCCGCTCCGTGCAGCGCGGCCGAGGTGGTGGACGCGGCCACGCAGAGCAGCACGACGGCGGCCGGTACGCGCATCCAGCCACGCGGGGCCCGCCGTCGCGCCCCCAACAGCAGCACACCGGCCGCCGCCACGCAGCCGAGCACCACGCCGAGGGACCACTCCGGCGCCACGTCCAGCATCAGTGCCGCCGTTGCCCAGGCGGCCACCGCGGGCGGCACGAGCCGCAGGTCCGTGGGGGCCTCCTGCCGAGGCCGGGCGGCACCGAGCCGGTGCCCGGACGCGGCGTGCACGGCAGCGCGGGCGGGGGCCGTGCCGTGGGCGGGAGCGCCTCCGCCCACGGTGTCCTCCCCCACGGGCCTGTCCGCGCGGGCCCCGGCGCCCGCCCCCGTCGCCGTACCCGTGGGCGCGCTCATGGCCGGACGAGGTCGCGCAGATCGGCGAAGCGGCGCTCGCCGATGCCGTTGACCTCTCGCAGCTCGTCCACCGACCGGAAACCGCCGTGCTGCGTGCGGTAGTCGACGATGTGCTGGGCCAGGACCGGACCGACACCGGGCAGTGTCTCGAACTGCTCCGCGGTCGCCGTGTTGAGGGAGACCGGGGCCGCCCCCGGCGCCGTGCCGGCCGGACCACCCGGGGCCGTACCGGCCGGCCCTGTTCCCACGCCGGGTGGCACGGACGCACCGACGATCACCTGTTCGCCGTCCACGAGGAAGCGGGCCCGGTTCAGTCCGTCGGTCTTCGTGCCGGGGCGCACGCCTCCGGCCGCTCGCAGGGCGTCCTCGACCCGTGAACCGGCGGGCAGGCGGTGGATCCCGGGTTCGCGGACCTTTCCGCCGACGTCCACGACGATCTCGGCACCGGTCGGAGCCGACGCCGTGGGCCGGGGCACGCCGGTGGCCGTGCCCTTGCCGGCCGCCGCCTCGCCCCGTGCCTCCGTGCCGTAGGAGGCCGCTTCCCGCACCACCTCGGGTGCCGCCACCGTCTCGGTGCGGCCGGTCCAGAAGTGCTGCACGGCGAAGACCGCGGCGACGACGAGCAGCACCGTGAGCGCGGCCACGCTCCGCCGCTCCATCCCGCACCGGTTCTGCAGCCACAGGGGCATCCGCTCCCGCAACGCGGGCCCGACCCGCTCCCGCCAGGTCGGCGCGACGGACCCCACGGGCGCGACGGAATCAACGGGGTCGACAGGGACGACGGGACGGTCCGGACCGACAGGGACGACGGGCTCGGCGCGACCTCCCGGCGGCCCCGTCCCCGACTCCCGCCGCGCCTCGGCGTGTTCAGCGTGCCCGGCGCGTTCGGCGCATCCGGCATGTCCGGTGCGCTCGGTGTGTCCGGCGAAGAGCGCCTCCGCCCGCCGGCGGAGCTCCTCCGCCGGGGCGTGGCGGTGCCGTGCCCGGCCGTGCGGGCGCGGGCGGTGCCGGGAGGGGAGGGTGCGGCCGTCGGACGCCGGTCCACGGCCCGGTCCGCTGCTCGCGGCCGCTGTGCGGGAACGTGATCGAAGAGCCATGCGCCGAGGATCGGACACCTCTGCCGACTCGCGATGATCATGGTCGATTTCCGTGGACCGTCACCGGGTTGTGGATATCTCTCCCACCCTCACGGGTGACGGAGGACAGCGGCGAGCGACTCCACCGCCTACCGCGGCGAGACCACGACCCCCAGCAACCCGGGCCCCGTGTGCGCCCCGATCACCGCGCCGACCTCGCTCACATACAGGTCGGCCAGCCCCGGCACCCTCTCCCGCAGGCGGTCCGCCAGGGCCGACGCCCGGTCGGGGGCGGCGAGATGGTGGACGGCGATGTCGACCGGAGCGCTGCCCGCGCGGTCGGCGACGATCTCCTCCAGGCGTGCGATCGCCTTCGACGCCGTCCGCACCTTCTCCAGCGGTTCGATCCGGCCGCCGCCCAGCTGGAGCAGCGGCTTCACCGCGAGCGCGGAACCGAACAGCGCCTGTGCCGCGCCGATCCGGCCGCCGCGGCGCAGATAGTCGAGGGTGTCGACGTAGAAGTAGGCGGACGTCCCCGCAGCCCGCTTCTCCGCCGCCGTGACCGCTTCGTCGACCGTGCCGCCCGTCTCCGCCGTCTCGGCCGCGGCGAGCGCGCAGAATCCGAGGGCCATCGCGATCATCCCGGTGTCCACGACCCGCACGGGGACCGGCGCCTCGCGCGCGGCGACGACCGCCGCGTCGTAGGTGCCCGAGAGCTCGGCGGACAGGTGGAGCGAGACGATGCCGTCGGCACCGGACTCGGCGATCTTCCGGTAGGTCTCGGCGAAGAGTTCGGGGCCGGGGCGCGAGGTGGTGACCGGGCGTCGCTTCTGCAGGGCCTGGGCCAGCGAGCGGGTCGAGATCTCGGTGCCCTCCTCCAGGGCCCGGTCTCCCAGGACTACCGTCAGGGGTACTGCGGTGATGCCGTGCCGCTCCATCGTCCGGGCCGGGAGGTAGGCCGTTGAATCCGTGACGATCGCGACATGGCGGGACATGAGCTGGAGGTTACCTGGCGTAGTGCCCGTACGGCAGACCGGCCCCGACGACCGGGCGACAGCAGGTGGCACCAGGTGGCACCCGGGACGGCCGGGGTCCCCGGTCAGGTCGTGTTCTCCGGGCGGGCCTTCTTCTGCCAGGGGTGCACGGGCCGCGGTCCGGGCGGGGTGATGGCGGGCCGCGCCGGCTCCCGGGCCTCGTCCTGCCGCGGCGGCTCGGACCGACTCCGCCGGGCGGCCGGGGCGGCGGCCGGCGCCTCGGGCCAGGAGGGCGGCGCGGCGGCGGGCCCGGTCTCCGTCCAGTGCCGCAGGGCGCCGGCCTCGACGTCGATCTGGGCGCTGAGCGAGTCCAGGTCGTCGTCCGCGAAGCGGCGGGCGCGGTCACGGGCCGCCCAGCGCAGGGACTCGGCCGACCGGGTGATGCGCTCGGTGCGCTCGCGCAGCGCGGGCAGACGCTCGGCGAGCGTGGCACGGTCGGGCTCGGCCTCCAGCCGCCTGAGCTCACCGTCCAGTTCGAAGCCGTGCGCGCTGAGCCGCTCGAAGAGGGCGAGGGACTCCTTGAGGGACTCGTCCTCGGCCACGCCCGCGTGCAGCGCGTCCTGCGTGGCCCGCATCGACGTGCGCAGGGTGAGCCGCAGCTGCGCGAGTTCCGCCGCCGGGCCTGTCTGGACGAGGGACTTGGCCCGCAGTGTGTGGTCCTCGACGGTGCGGCGGGCCTGGGTGATGCCGCGGTCCACGGTGCGCTTGGCGGCGCCGACCGCCTTCACGGTGGCGTAGACGCCCAGCACGAGGGCGAGCACGAAAAGCAGGGCGAGGACTGCGATCACTGCTTCCACGGAGCTCCTCCTCGAACCGTCCGGCCCGCCACCGGGCAGGCCGCGGCACCCTGCGCGCCGCTCTTCCACGGTAAACGCAGCGGGCAGGCCCAGGGTTCCGGCAGAACCCCGAACCTGCCCGTAGGGAACTACCCCGAGCGCTGCTCAGCCGGTCACGCCGGGACGATGTTCACCAGCTTCGGCGCCCGCACGATGACCTTCCGGATCCCGGCCCCGTCCAGCGCGGCCACGACCTTCTCGTCGGCCAGCGCCGTCTTCTCCAGCTCCTCGTCGGAGATGGACGGGGAGACCTCCAGCCGCGCCTTGACCTTGCCCTTGATCTGCACGACGCAGGTCACCGTCTCGTCCACGACGTACGCCGGGTCGGCGACCGGGAAGTCCCGGTGGACGACCGAGTCGGTGTGGCCCAGACGGCGCCACAGCTCCTCGGCGATGTGCGGGGCCAGCGGCGCGACCATCAGCACCAGCGGCTCGGCGACCGACCGCGGGATCGGACCGCCCGACTTCGTCAGGTGGTTGTTCAGCTCGGTGACCTTGGCGATGGCGGTGTTGAAGCGCATGCCCTCCAGGTCGCCGCGCACCCCGTCGATCGCCTTGTGCAGGGCGCGCAGCGTCTCCTCGTCGGGCTCGGCGTCGACGACCGTCACCTCGCCGCTGTCCTCGTCGACGATGTTGCGCCACAGCCGCTGCAGCAGCCGGAACTGGCCCACCACCGCGCGTGTGTCCCACGGCCGGGAGACGTCCAGCGGGCCCATCGCCATCTCGTACAGGCGCAGCGTGTCGGCGCCGTACTCGGCGCAGATCTCGTCCGGGGTGACCGCGTTCTTCAGGGACTTGCCCATCTTGCCCAGCAGCCGGGAGACCTTCTCGCCCTGGTAGAAGTACGCGCCGTCGCGCTCCTCCACCTCGGCGGCCGGCACCGCGATGCCGCGGCTGTCGCGGTAGACGTAGGCCTGGATCATGCCCTGGTTGAACAGCTTGTGGAACGGCTCGGCCGACGAGACGTGCCCCAGGTCGAACAGGACCTTGGACCAGAAGCGCGCGTACAGCAGGTGCAGCACGGCGTGCTCGGCGCCGCCGACGTACAGGTCGACGCCGCCGTGCGGCAGGCCCTCGCGCGGGCCCATCCAGTACTGCTCGATCTCCGGGTCGACCAGCCGCTCGCTGTTGTGCGGGTCCAGGTAGCGCAGTTCGTACCAGCAGGAGCCGGCCCAGTTGGGCATGGTGTTGGTCTCGCGGCGGTACGTCTTCGGGCCGTCGCCCAGGTCCAGGGTGACGTTGACCCAGTCCTCGTTGCGCGACAGCGGCGTCTCGGGCCGGGTGTCCGCGTCGTCCGGATCGAAGGTGCGCGGGGAGTAGTCCTCGACCTCGGGCAGCTCCAGCGGCAGCATCGACTCGGGCAGGGCGTGGGCGACGCCGTCCTCGTCGTAGACGATCGGGAAGGGCTCGCCCCAGTAGCGCTGGCGGCTGAACAGCCAGTCGCGCAGGCGGAAGTTGACGGTGCCCTCGCCGGCGCCGGTGCGCTCCAGCCACTCGGTGATGCGGGCCTTGGCGTCGACGACGCCCAGGCCGTCCAGCGAGACGTCCTCGCCCGAGGAGTTGACGATCTTCGCGTCGTACGAGGCGAAGGCGTCGTCCCACGTCGAGGTGTCGGTGCCGCGGCCGTCGGTCGGCTCGACGACGCAGCGGATCGGCAGCTCGAAGGCGCGCGCGAACGCGAAGTCGCGGGTGTCGTGCGCCGGGACGGCCATGATGGCGCCGGTGCCGTAGCCCATCAGGACGTAGTCGGCGATGAAGACCGGGACCCGCTCGCCGTTGACCGGGTTGGTGGCGTACGCGCCGATGAAGACGCCGGTCTTGTCCTTGGCCTCGGCCTGGCGCTCGACGTCCGACTTGGAGGCGGCCTGCGCGCGGTACGCGGCGACGGCCTCGGCGGGGGTCGCGTGGCCGCCGGTCCACACCTCGTGGGTGCCCTCGGGCCAGGCGTCCGGGGTGAACTTCTCGACCAGCGGGTGCTCGGGCGCCAGCACCATGTAGGTCGCGCCGAACAGGGTGTCGGGGCGGGTGGTGAAGACGGTGATGCGCTCGCCGTCGATCGGGAAGTCGACGCGGGCGCCCTCGGAGCGGCCGATCCAGTTGCGCTGCTGCAGCTTGATGGCCTCGGGCCAGTCCAGCTCGTCCAGGTCGTCCAGCAGCCGGTCGGCGTAGGCGGTGATGCGCATGTTCCACTGGCGCAGCTTGGACTTGAAGACGGGGAAGTTGCCGCGCTCGGAGCGGCCGTCGGCGGTGACCTCCTCGTTGGCCAGCACGGTGCCCAGGCCGGGGCACCAGTTGACGGGCGCGTCGGAGGCGTAGGCCAGGCGGTACTCGCCCAGGACGTCGGCGCGCTCGGCCTCGGTCAGCTCGTTCCAGGAGCGGCCGCCGGGCAGGGCGCGCTCACCGGAGGCGAACTGCTCGACCAGCTCGGCGATCGGGCGGGCCTTCTTCGCCTCCTCGTCGTACCAGGAGTTGAAGATCTGCAGGAAGATCCACTGGGTCCACTTGTAGTACTCGGGGTCGATCGTGGCGAACGACCGGCGCTTGTCGTGGCCCAGGCCCAGCCGGCGCAGCTGGATCTGCATGTTCTTGATGTTGGCCTCGGTCGACACGCGCGGGTGCGTGCCGGTCTGCACGGCGTACTGCTCGGCGGGCAGGCCGAAGGCGTCGAAGCCCAGGGTGTGCAGGACGTTGTGTCCGGTCATCCGCTGGAAGCGGGCGTAGACGTCGGTGGCGATGTAGCCCAGGGGGTGGCCGACGTGCAGACCCGCGCCGGAGGGGTACGGGAACATGTCCATGATGAACTTCTTGGGCTTGGCGACCAGCTCCGGGTCGCCCGCCAGGTCACCCTCGGGGTTCGGCGCGGCGTACGTCCCCTCGGCGTCCCAGAAGTCCTGCCAGCGTGCCTCGATCTCGGCGGCCATGGCGGCCGTGTAGCGGTGCGGCGCGGCGTCCGCCGACACGGGGGCGGTCGCCGCGGGGTTCGTCTCGCTCATGATCCTCAAAGCTCCATCGATCGTCTCTGCCAGCGGCTGCGACTTCCAAGACCAGCGGCTGCGACTGCCGGGAAATGAAAAATCCCCTCGCACAGGAGGGGACGCCGCGCCGATTCCGGCCACCGGACTACGACCGGGGCCGGGACTGATCAGCGCGGCTCGCTAAGCAGAAGGCGTACGGCACGCATGGCGTCAGGGTACCGCAGTCGCCGATCGGGCCGCGACGCGCTTCCCGGGCCACCGGAACCCGCCGGGATCCGCCGGGATCCGCCGGGATCCGCCGAGGCTCGCGCGAAACCGGAACCAAAGCCAAAGGTTACTTCACGTAACGATCCCTAAAGGGCATCGCAACGAGCGCATTGTCATTTGATAACAACGCAATAACTCAAACCTCGTACTCGCGAGTACGGCGCGACCTAGAGTGCGGCTGCGGGACCGCCTTCCCGAACCTCTTCGGAGTCGCCCCATGAACCCTCCCCCGCACGCCACTCGCGGTGTCCGTCCGTCCCCCTGCGCCTGCGCCGTGCCACGCGGAGGTGTGCGGCGGTGACGAACGACAGCACGGCGGACGACACCTTCGCCCAGTTCCTGGACTTCGGCGCCGGTGTCCTCTCCCTCGTCCTCCTGAGCTGCTCGGTGATCTGGGGGCTCGTCGCCCAGGACCGGATCGTCCTCGACACGCGCCGGCGGATCCTGGCCCAGGCGGTGCACCGGAGCACCGCCGTCGCCTCGATCGTGTTCCTCGTGCTCCACATCGCGGTCAAGCTGGTGCTGGACCACACCACGTGGGTCGCCGCGGTGATCCCGTTCGGGCTCCTGGCGACGGAGGACGAGGCGTTCGGCGGCAGGGCCGTCCTGATCGGTCTCGGCACCCTGGCCAGCATGCTCATGATCTTCGTGGGCGTCACCGGCGCTCTGCGCAACCGCTTCGCCTCCCCCGCCACGGTCGCCGCCCGCTGGCGGGCCATGCACATGCTGGCCTACCCGGCCTGGTGCGCCGCACTGCTGCACGGGCTCTCCGCGGGCCGCGCGGCGAAGCCGGTCTTCATGGTCCTCTACGCCCTCTCCCTGCTCGGCGTCATGGCCGCCCTGGCGCTGCGCGCGGCCCCCCGCCCGGTCAAGCGCAGGATCGCCGACAAGGTCGCCGGATTCCTCGCCGCGGCGGACCGGACGGCCCGTGAGGAGCCGGCGGCGGGCCGCGCCCGGGCGGCGGCCGGCACCGCACCGCCGGGCCGGGAGCGCCGCGAGGCCCCCGCCCCGCGCACGCCGTCCCCGTCCGCCCCCCTGTACGAGCCCGCGGAACGCCTCGCCCCACCGCCCCAGGAACCGCCGAGCGGCTTCGCGGCGGCCTACCGTGCCGTCTCCGGCGCCTCCCGGACGCGCCGGCGGCCCCTGACCGCCCACCGGACCGTGCCGGCCGAGCCGCCGCCGGGCCCGTGGCCCACCGAGGCGATACCCCTCGCCGACACCGGCGCCGGCGCCCCGGGCGGCTGGCCGGTCCCCTCGCCGCCCCCGGTCGGCGAGGCGCCCCCGTCGGCCTACGACCCGCTCCAGGACACCGGACACACCGTCCCGGCCTACGGCGATCCGGGCGCGTCCGGCCACGGCGGACGTGACGTGCACGACACCGGTGAGACGACCGGCCCCTACGCCGCGTACCACCCGTACGACACGCACAACAGCGGTCCCGCCACTGAACCGACCCCCGGTGCGTCCTCCGGGTCCCGCGACTTCGACGCACCGGGTTCGGGCGAACCCTGGAACACGCCTTCCGGAGGCTCTTGGTGAACGAGGCCCTGCCCGACGTCCCCGAAGTCCGCGTCGTCGGCCTTCCCCAGCTCACGTCGGGCTTCGACCTTGTCGAACGACTGGATCTGCCCATGCACCTCAAGGTGCACGGGCCGCTCGAACCGCTGGGCGGCGAGCAGCTCGCGCAGCTCGCCGAGCGCATCAACCTCAGGGGCCGCGGCGGCGCGGGCTTCCCCTTCCACAAGAAGCTGCGCTCGGTCGCCGAGTCGGCGATCAGGCGCGGCGTGCGGCCGGTCGTCGTCGTCAACGGCAGCGAGGACGAACCTGCCTGCCGCAAGGACACGGTGCTGATCAACCGTGCCCCGCACCTGATCCTGGACGGCGCGCTGCTGTGCGCCGAGGCCATGGGCGCCCGCACCCTCGTCATCGGGGTGACCCGGGAGTCCACGCAGCGCTCCATGGAGACCGCCCTCGCCGAACGCGGTCTGGGCAACGGACGCCGCTCCGCGCTGCGCGCCCGTGTGCAGCGCAACCCGGTGCGGATGGTCACCGGCGCGGCGGCCTCGCTGATCCGCTCCATCGACGGCGGCCCGGCGATCCCGCCCGGCCGCAAGGTCAGCGCGTCGAGGAGCGGCGTCGGCGGCGCACCGACCCTGCTGTCGAACGCCGAGACCTTCGCCCAGCTGGCGATCGCCGCCCGCATCGGCCCGGAGCGCTACGGCAATACCGGCCTGTACGACGAGCCGGGCACCGTGATGCTCACGGTCTCCGGCGCGGTGGCCCGCCCGATGGTGATCGAGGTGCCCACCGGCGTGCCGCTGCGCTACGTCCTCCAGCTGGCCGGCGCCCCGCCGGTGCCGCAGGGCGTGCTGACCGGCGGCTACCACGGCAGGTGGATCGACGCGGCGGCCGTCGACGAGGCGATCGTCTCCCGCGTCTCGCTGCAGCGGGTGGGCGGGTCCCTCGGCGCGGGCGCGATCCTGCCCCTGGGGCAGGGCACCTGCCCGCTGGGCGAGTCGCTGCGGGTGGCGCAGTGGCTGGCCCAGGAGAGCGCGGGCCAGTGCGGTCCCTGCCGCCTCGGTCTGCCGGCCGCCGCGCGCGGCATGGAGGACGTCCTGAACGGCGGCGGACCGGCCGCCCTGGAGGCGCTCAGACAGATCGCCCGGAACGTCAAGCGGCGCGGCGCCTGCTCGCACCCGGACGGTTCGGCGATGTTCCTGGAGTCGACCGTCGAGGCGTTCACGGACGATCTGGCCGCCCATGTCCTCGGCAGCGGCTGCGGGCGGCCCGTGGAGGGCGTCCTGCCGCTCTTCGAGGGCGGCGCGTCCCCGACGGGCGTCCCGGGCGGCGGTGAGGAGAACGGCCCCAGTCGGCAGAAGATCCACGTCGACTGGACCCTGTGCCGGGGCCACGGCCTGTGCGCGGACATCTTCCCGGAGGTCTTCGAGCTCGGCGCCGACGGTTTCCCGACGGTGGCGCAGGCGGACGTGCCGCGTTTCGCGGAGGCCAAGGCGGTGCGCGCGGTGCGCCGCTGCCCGGCGCTCGCCCTGCGCATCGAGGAGGTCACCCGCGGGCAGGCGCCGTCCTCCCGCACCCCTCTGCCGGCGCTCTCCCCGGGCCGGGGCCGCCGGGCGCTCGGACGCTGAGCAGGAACCGGACATGAACAAACCCCCCGGATCGGTGATCCGGGGGGTTTCTCTGTGGAGCTAAGGAGAATTGAACTCCTGACCTCCTGCATGCCATGCAGGCGCTCTACCAACTGAGCTATAGCCCCTTGTTCCTGCGTTCCGCCCGGTTTCCCCGGCGGCGACGCCAACATTACACGGTCCACCGGGTCCAACACCAAATCGTTTCCGATTTGCCCGTTTCGCCCCCTTGTGGCGGTCGTTCTGTGACGGCCGTTACGCCGTCACGAACGAGTAGAACCGCTTGAGCGTGCAGTGCTCCTCCAGGAGCCGGCCGTAGATCGGCTCGCCCTCGAGTTCGCGGTACGTCTCGATCGGGTCGCCCTTTATGATCAGCGCCCGCGCGCACTCCTCGCACCAGTACTGGTAGTCCGGGTTGACCGGCTCCATGTCCCGCACGATCGGGGTGCCGCTGCCGCACCAGTCGCACTTCCGCCTGTGTGCACCCATCGGTCAGCTCCAGCTGTGGCCGCAGGCCGTGCACACGTAGGAGATGCCGCCGTTGTCACCGAGGACCTGGGCGACGTGCGCGGAACCGCAGGAAGGGCAGCGGAGACGGGTGACCGTGTTCCGTGCCACCGCTCCGTCGAGGAGGTGACCGACCTCCTCGAGGATGCTCGCAGGCATCGCCACTCCCTCCCGTCGGGCCGCGGTCCCCTTCCGGCCGTCTGATTCTGCCACGAGCGGACCAATACGGTCAGCGACGCCTCAGTACCATTCCGGACACGGGGGCTCGCGAGGCCTCACGGGGGTGTACGCCCGCGGGAGCACGGACGCTCAATCGCGGGGCAACGAAAAATCCCGCCCCCCGAGGGGGACGGGATTCTTCCGTGGGCTGTGGAGCTAAGGAGAATTGAACTCCTGACCTCCTGCATGCCATGCAGGCGCTCTACCAACTGAGCTATAGCCCCTTGCGGCCACCCGGCCAGGCCGTGTGGTGTTTCGCTCCGCTCGGCGGGGCGAACAAGAAGAACTTTAGCCTGTGACCTGCCGGAAAGTGAAATCCGGGTCCCGGGCCCGCCGCCTGCGGCTCAGTCGTCGTCGCCGAGCACCGGTTCCGGCAGCGTGCCGGCGTTGTGCTCCAGCAGGCGCCAGCCGCGGGCGCCCTCGCCCAGGACGGACCAGCAGCAGTTGGTCAGACCGCCGAGGCTCTCCCAGGTGTGCGGCTCCAGCCCGAGGAGGCGTCCGATGGTGGTGCGGATGGTGCCGCCGTGGCTGACCACGACGAGGGTGCCGTCCTCGGGGAGCTTCTCGACATGCCGGAGCACCACGGGGGCGGCGCGGTCGGCCACCTCGGTCTCCAGCTCACCGCCGCCGCGGCGGACCGGCTCGCCGCGCTTCCACGCCGCGTACTCCTCGCCGTGCCGGGCGATGATCTCCTCGTGCGTCAGGCCCTGCCAGACGCCCGCGTAGGTCTCCCGCAGGCCCTCCTCCAGCGTCACCGTCAGGCCGGTGAGCGCGGCGAGCTCGGCGGCCGTGTTCGCGGCGCGGCTGAGGTCGGAGGCGACGATCGCGTCGGGTCCCAGGCCCACCAGCAGCCGGGCGGCGCGGCGGGCCTGGGCGACACCGGTCTCGGTGAGCTCGACGTCCGTGGAACCCTGGAAGCGGCGCTCCACGTTCCACGAGGTCTGGCCGTGCCGCCACAGGATGATGCGCCTGCCGCGGCCCTGCTTCCCGGCGCTCACCTCACCGGTGGCGCTCATCGCCAGTCCCCGTCGGTCTCCGTCGCCTCCTCGGCGGCCTGGAGCCTGGCGTGCTCCTCCGCCTTGCCGCGGGTCTCCTTGGCGTCGGCGGGCAGCTCCAGCTCGGGGCAGTCCTTCCACAGGCGCTCCAGCGCGTAGAAGACGCGCTCCTCGCTGTGCTGGACGTGGACGACGATGTCGACGTAGTCGAGCAGGATCCAGCGCGCGTCGCGGTCGCCCTCGCGGCGGACCGGCTTGGCGCCGAGTTCCTTGTTCAGCCGCTCCTCGATCTCGTCGACGATCGACTTGACCTGGCGGTCGTTGGGTGCGGAGGCCAGCAGGAAGGCGTCCGTGATCGACAGCACGTCGCTGACGTCGTAGGCGATGATGTCGTGCGCGAGCTTGTCGGCTGCCGCCTGCGCGGCGGTGTTGATGAGTTCGATGGAGCGGTCGGTCGCGGTCACTGCCTGGCTTTCGGGTCGGCGGTCGGTTGACCTCAAGGGTCTCACGACCGCCGACGATGCCCCACGGGATAACGCGGGCGGCCCCGGGGCCTGTCGTCCGGATCGTGCCCGCGCCGCGGGGCGGGGCACGCGCTCCCCCGCCCGAGGACGTGGGCGGCACCCCCGGCCGCGTCGTCGTCGGCCGCCGGGGCTCCGCGCCCCGGTGCCCCTCCTCCGCCTGGCAGCCGCACGCTCCCCGCGCTCGGCTTCGCTCGCGCGGGAGGGCCTCCACCGCCCCGCCCGGGCCGGCCGAGGGGGCGGTCCCTCACGGCCGGCCTGATCCGAACGGCAGGCCCTACGTCGCCGGCTTGTAGTCCTGGCCGAGGGTCACCGAGACGTCGGCGTTCGCCGGGACCTTGCCCTGGGTGACGGATCCGTCGGGCAGGCCGAGGGTCCTGGCGACCTGGACGGCGTTCTCCTTGTCGGCGGCTTCCGCGTACAGGACCTGCGAGGTGGCCTCGGTGCCGGAGGCGGTGCCGCCCTCCTGGAAGGTGAAGCCGCCGTTGAGGAGGGTGACGCGGGCCTTGCCCGCGCGGTCCTCCACGCCGGTGGCGTTGCGGACGGCGACGCTGACGGCCGCGTCCTCGTCGGGGCTCTTGGCGGTGCCGCCGAGGACGTCCTTGACGACGCTGTCACCGGTCCCGGCGCTGAGCCGGCCGTCGTTCCCGACGGGCAGCAGCGTGGCCGTGAAGTCACCCTCCTTGGCGAGCTCGGAGAGCCCTGCGAGGAAGGAGCCGAGGTCCTCCTCGGTCAGCGGCGGGTCGAGGACCAGGCCGAGCGTCTGGACCGTGGTCGTCGCGCCCTGCGGGTCGGAGGACATCTTGCGCAGCACGCCGTGCAGGACCTGTCCGAACCGCTGCAGCTGGGCGTCGGCGGACTCCCCCGGGCCGCGGTAGGTGGCGTAGGCGACGGCCGCCTTGCCGCTGAGGGTCTGCTTCTTCCCCTTGCGCACGAGGGGCGCGGCGCCCTTGTCCTTGACGGCCGGGTCGGGCACGTCGGCGTCGGTGTCGGCCTCGATGTTGCCGACGAGGTCCACCAGGATCTGCAGGAACGGGGTGTCCAGCCGCCAGGTGCCCTCGATGTCGGTGCCGAGGGCCGAGTCGAGCGCGGTCCGGGTGGCGTCGGGGCCGTCGTCGCCGACGGACTCGGCGAGCGTGGTGGCGGTGCCGTCGTCGCCGGTCAGGGCCAGGGAGTTGGGCAGCAGTACGACGGTGCCCTTCCGGGTGGTCGTGTTGTCGACGAGCAGCGCCGTCGAGGTGCCGCCCTTGGCGGTGTCGTGCAGGTGGACGGCGATCACGTCGCGCTTCTGGGCGCCCGCCGCCGTCGTACCGCCCGTCTTCGGGTCCGACGAGGACAGGCCGGGGAGCTTCCCGGCGTACCAGAGGTAGCCGACGCCGCCGACGGCGACGAGGGCCAGGGCGACGACCAGGGCGACGACGCGCGTGCGGGCGCGGCGCCGGGCCTCCTCTCGGCGCTCGGTGCGGTTCTCGGTGAACTTGAGCCAGTCGATGACGTCCTCGGAGTCGTCGGTCGGCTCCTCGACGAAGGCGAACTGCTCGGTCCGGTACTCCGGTTCCGCGTCGCCGGGTGCCGCGGTCTCCGGTTCCCCGGGCGGGCCGGCCTGCTGCGGGATGTGGGCGGTCTGCTCGGCGACGAGCGGCTGCCGGCCGCTCGTCGCGGCCTGGCCGTACGGGTCGTACGACGGCTGCGCGGCGTGGCCGTGGCCGCCGTCGTACAGGCCGTGGCCGGTGTCGGGGACGGGGACGGGTGGCTGCTGCCCGGTGTCCTGGCCGCCCTGGGCGGGGTAGGGGTCGTACGGCGCGGCGGTCTGCGGGGTGCCGGTGGCGTAGGCGTCGTAACCGTGGCCCTGCCCGTAGGGGTCGTACCGCTGCCCGTACTGCTGCTGTCCGTACTGCTCCTGCTGCTGTGCGTAAGGGTCGTACGGCTGCCGGTCGGGCAGGTCCGGGGCCTGGGCCTGGCGGTAGACCGGCCGGCCGTACTCGTCGTAGCCGACGAGCTCGTACGGGTCGGGCCGGCCGTCGCCGTACCCCGCGTCGTATGGGTCGTTCACCGGTGCCCCTCTCGGCTCAGTCGCCGCGGTACAGCTGGCGCTTGTCGATGTAGCGCACGACTCCGTCGGGCACCAGGTACCAGACGGGGTCGCCCTTGGCGACTCTCGCGCGGCAGTCGGTGGAGGAGATGGCGAGGGCGGGGACCTCGACGAGCGAGACACCGCCCTTGGGAAGCCCGGCGTCCGTCAGCGTGTGGCCGGGCCGGGTGACGCCGATGAAGTGCGCCAGGGAGAACAGCTCCTCGCTGTCGCGCCAGGTGAGGATCTGGGCGAGGGCGTCGGCGCCGGTGATGAAGAACAGGTCCGTGTCCGGGTTGAGCGCGCGCAGGTCGCGCAGGGTGTCCACGGTGTAGGTGGGGCCGCCGCGGTCGATGTCGATGCGGCTGACCGAGAACTGCGGGTTCTCGACGGTGGCGACGACCGTCATCAGGTAACGGTCCTCGGCCGCGGAGACCGTGCGGTGGCTCTTCTGCCAGGGCTGCCCCGTGGGGACGAACACCACCTCGTCGAGGTGGAACTGCGCGGCGACCTCACTGGCCGCCACGAGGTGCCCGTGGTGGATCGGGTCGAAGGTGCCGCCCATGACGCCGAGGCGGCGCTTGCCCGAGCGCGCCGGACCGTTGCCCGGAGCGGGCAACGAGCGGTTCTGTGTGCCCCTCGCCGCGTCGTGCGCCGGACCGGTAGGCATGTCCTGCTCTCCCATGCGTGCAGACCCTACCGGCCCGGTCCGGGCCTGGAGATCCCCCCTCTCGCTCAGCGGTCGCGGTTGAAGCGCGTGGTGATCCACAGCAGGAGCAGCAGGATGAACAGCGCGGCGCCGCCGGTGAGGTAGGGGCTGAGGCTCTCGTGGTTGCCGCCGTGCTCCTCGCCCTCGGCAGCGAGAGTGACCAACTGGGCAGCGGTGCTGTGGAAGCTCATCTTCGGCAGGACCTATCACGTGTGGGCGGGATAAAGACGTCGCGGCTCATCGTATGCGGGCGCCCCGCGGACGATCACGCCGACTCCGCCGTTGGGGAACGGCCGCGGTCCCCGGCGGCCGTTCCGCGGGGAACCTTCCGCCCGCCTCAGTCGTCCTTCCGCTTGTACCCCCGCAGCAGGAACCACGCGGTCAGCACACAGCCCAGCACCATCACGATCAGGACGATCCGGAGCAGATTGCCCGGCCCCTGCTGCTCGGCCGCGGTCGCCGCCTCGGCGAGCCAGGCGGTGTGGGGGGTGTGCTCCATGGCGGTGACTCCTTCGCTGTACTGCCCGTCCACGGTATATCCGCCTAGGCTGGGCTCGGCTCCGGGGGCGCAAAGGGCCGCACAAGGGTTCGTAAAGGGCCTGTTCCACGCGCAGGCCAGACACACGCACATGGGGGAAGACATGTCCGACGGCCACCAGCACAACGGGCACGAGAAGGTGCCGGGCAGGCAGCGCAGACGCTTCCCCGGGATCTCCTCGCGCGCGTACGAGCACCCGGCCGACCGCAGCGCCCTGGTGGCACTGCGGAAGCTGAGCGGTTTCGACACGGTGTTCAAGGCCCTGAGCGGTCTGCTGCCCGAGCGGAGCCTGCGGCTGCTGTTCCTGTCCGACTCGGTGCGCGTCTCGGACCGGCAGTTCGCCCACCTGAACGACATGCTGCGGGACGCCTGCTACATCCTGGACCTGGAGAAGGTCCCGCCGATGTACGTCAACCAGGACCCGAACCCCAACGCGATGTGCATCGGCCTGGACGAGCCGATCATCGTCGTCACCACGGGGCTCGTGGAGCTGCTGGACGAGGAGGAGATGCGGGCGGTGATCGGGCACGAGGTCGGGCACGCGCTGTCCGGGCACTCGGTGTACCGGACGATCCTGCTCTTCCTGACGTCCCTCGCCGTCCGGGTCGCCTGGATCCCGCTGGGCAACGTGGCGATCATGGCGGTCGTGACCGCGCTGCGCGAGTGGTTCCGCAAGTCGGAGCTGTCCGCCGACCGCGCGGGTCTGCTGGTCGGCCAGGACCTCCAGGCGTCCATGCGGGGCCTGATGAAGATCGCGGGCGGGAACCACCTGCACGAGATGAACGTGGACGCGTTCCTGGAGCAGGCCGACGAGTACGAGGCCGGGGGCGACCTGCGCGACTCCGTGCTGAAGATCCTGAACGTGCTGCCCCGCTCGCACCCGTTCGCCACGGTGCGGGCCGCCGAGCTGAAGAAGTGGGAGGCCTCCCGGGACCACCAGCGGATCATGGACGGCCACTACCCGCGGCGCGAGGAGGACAAGGACGCCTCGGTCCGGGACTCCTTCCGCGAGTCGGCGGCCGGCTACGCCACCCATGTGCGCAGCTCCAAGGACCCGCTGATGAAGCTGGTGAGCGACATCGCGGGCGGCGCCGGCGACCTGGGCGACCGGGTGCGGCGCGGTTTCGGCGGCTTCACGTCCTCCGCGCCGAGGCCGCCCAGGAGCGCGGACGGTACGGGCGGCACCGACGACTCCGAGGGGCCGGGCGGCCCGGGGACACCGGACGACCGCCCGCCACGCGACGGCGCCTGAGCCCGCCGCTGGCGGGGTGCCCCCGCCCACTCCGTCCCGCGCGCTCGCTCACACCGACGGCTGGGCGCCCGTCGCCAGGGTGCCGCACACGGCCGGGGCGCTGCCGGTGGTGTACGGGTCGGTGCCGGCGGGGCCGCCGGCCTTGGCGGTCCCGCCCGCGAGCAGCGGGCGCAGGTGGTTGGCCGAGTCCTCGGCGCAGGACAGCGGACCGGCCTGCACGGAGGAGGACACGAGCTGCGTCTGGTGCAGGCGCAGGTCGTCCCGGTCGAAGCGGAAGCGCAGCTCGCGCCGGACGGTGAACAGCGACACCTGGGCCCGCGCGTCGCCGGCGGGCCGCAGCGGGTAGACGAGGGTGTGGTCGGCGGTGACCTCGAGGGTGGTCGCGTCGCTCTCCACCACCGCCAGGCTGCCCCGCACCCTGATGTCGTCGCCGGCCGGCTCGACCCGCGAGGGGTCGAAGCGCACCAGCCAGCCGGTGGGCGCGTGCCGGCCGTCGGGGGCGGGGTGGGCGAAACTCTCGTCGAACTGGCCGAGCTGGTCGGGGTCGAGCAGCACCCGCACCGAGCGGACGTCGCGGCCGCCGAGCACGTCCGGGTCGAGGGCCGAGCGGACGATGTAGTTCCTGGCGGTGGTCAGCGCGTTCATCACCTGGTCGTCCGAGAAGTGCGCGGTGCGGCGGACACCCGGCAGCGGGATGCCCTGGGCCCCGGTCGCGAAGTGCGCGGCGGGGCTGTGCGCGTACAGGTACGCGGGATCGTCGGCGCCGGGGACCTTTCCCCGGGGGGCGAGCGGGACGACGGTCATGCGCACCTGGTCGGTCCGCGGCCGTGCGGCGGGGCTCTGGTACGGGTGCCGTACGCCCATGTAGATCGCGGTGCCGAAGGCGAGGACGATCAGCACGAAGAGGATCAGCACCTGCCGGGGCAGGCCCCGGCGCAGCGGCGGGCGGCGGCGTACGGCGGGGGCGTGGTCGGTGATGCGCTCCCGGGCGGAGAACTCCTGGAGCCGGGCAGCGCGGACGAACGACTCGTCGAAGACGACGGATCGGTACTCGTCCTCTCCGCCTCCGGGGACGCCCTCGGGCGTCCCTCCGGGCGGGCCGCCAAGCCCTGCCATATCTTCAGGGTAGGTCTGGGAGGAGGCGCGTAAACGCGTTGGCACAGGTCAAGTTGGGACAGGTTCGGGCCGTCGGACCGGCAGGTCAGGGGCTGCGCGGGATCACCGGGACGGGGGGCCCGGAGTAGTCCGCGGAGGCCGAGGGGGTCACCGCGCCGCCCTGCTCCGGCCCCGTCGAGGCGGGCGGCGGCACCTGCTGGGGGCCGCTGCCCGAGGAGGCGCCCCGGTAGACCGCCGCGAAGGCCAGCGCGACCATGCCGACACCCATCACCAGGGCGAGCATCCAGGCGACGGGCCGGTGCCAGCGGACCTGCTTGCCGGTGGCCGGCGGTGCGCCGTACGGGCGGTCGAGGAGGTCGCGGTCGTCGTCCGGGTCGTCGAGGTCGGGATCGTCGGGATCATGGCCGAAATCGCCGTACCCGTCGTCGTAGCGCTCGGCCCGGGAGCGGCCGCGGCGGGCCGCTTCGGCCTCGGTGGCCTCGGCCCTGGCCTCGGCTGCCGCCAGGAGGCGTTCGACGGCGGTCGGCTCGTGCACCGCGGCCGCCCGCACGAAGGCCTCGTCGAAGACCACGGAGGCGAACTCTTCGTCCGACACCCCGCGGTCGTGTTCGTCGTCGGGCTCCCAGCCGTCAGGGAACGGCCTACCCCCCACGTCCTCCGGCACGGGTCCAGCGTAGACCTGGGGGGTCGATTTGGGCAGACGGCGGGGAAATTCATCCGGTGGGTGAGATGCCCCGTTCGGAGCAGTGGCGCCCCGCGCGGCGCGTGCCGCTCACATATGCCCCCGGTGTGCGCCTCAGCGCCGCACGTGTCCGTCGCCGGTGACGATGTACTTGGTGCTGGTCAGCTCCGGCAGGCCCATCGGGCCGCGGGCGTGCAGCTTCTGGGTGGAGATGCCGATCTCGGCGCCGAAGCCGAACTGGCCGCCGTCGGTGAACCGGGTGGAGGTGTTCACGGCGACGGTGGTGGAGTCGACCAGCTGGGTGAAGCGGCGGGCGGCCTGCTGCGAGGTCGTCACGATGGCCTCGGTGTGGCCTGAGGTCCACAGCCGGATGTGCTCGACGGCCCGGTCGAGGGAGTCCACGACGGCCGCGGCGATGTCGTACGACAGGTACTCGGTCTCCCAGTCCTCCGGGGTGGCCTCCACCACGGTCGCCTTGGTGTCCTTGGCGTGCGCCATGACCCGCTCGTCGGCGTGCACGGTGACGCCGGCCTCGGCGAGGGCGTCCAGGGCGCGGGGCAGGAACTCGGCGGCGATGTCCTGGTGGACGAGGAGGGTCTCGGCGGCGTTGCAGACGCCGACGCGCTGCGCCTTGGAGTTGATCAGGATGTCGACGGCCATGTCGAGGTCGGCCTGCGCGTCGACGTAGACGTGGCAGTTGCCGGTGCCGGTCTCGATGACGGGGACGGTGGACTCCTGCACGACCGTGTTGATCAGGGAGGCGCCGCCGCGCGGGATGAGCACGTCGACCAGGCCGCGGGCGCGCATCAGCTCGCGCACGCTCTCCCGGCTCTCGCCGGGCACCAGCTGCACGGCGTCGGCGGGCAGCCCGGCCCCGCCGACGGCGTCGCGGACGACCCGGACGAGGGCGGTGTTCGACCGGTAGGCGGAGGAGGAGCCGCGCAGCAGGACGGCGTTGCCGGACTTCAGGCACAGGGCGGCGGCGTCGACGGTGACGTTGGGCCGGCCCTCGTAGATGATGCCGACCACACCGAGCGGCACCCGGACCTGGCGCAGGTCGATGCCGTTGGGGAGGGTGGAGCCGCGCACGACCTCGCCGATCGGGTCGGGCAGCGCGACGACGTCGCGCACGTCGGAGGCGATGGCGCGGACCCGCTCCGGGGTCAGCGCGAGCCGGTCGATGATGGCCTCGCTCGTCCCGGCGGCACGGGCCTTGGCCACGTCCTGGGCGTTGGCCTCCACGATCTCGCTCGTACGGACCTCCAGCGCGTCCGCGACGGCGAGCAGCGCGTCGTCCTTCGCGGCCCGCGGCAGCGGCGCGAGGTCGGCCGCGGCGGCCTTGGCCCGGTAGGCGGCCCGGGTGACCGGGGACATCGAGTCGTACGGCGAGAGCGTGGTCATGAGGGAAAGCGTAGTGGGCCGGACGAGGCCGTTCACCGGTCGTCCCACACCGCGAGACCCCGCTTTGCGCCTGAGCCGGCGCCGCTCTCGCGGACCTGGTTGCCCGCCGTGGGGGTTGCGCAATGGATGGTTGGGGTCCGCGGTCACCTCAGAACGGATGCACCCCGACAGGTGTGGCCGGGGCCGGGCCGTAGCCTGCGGCGATGCGCTGGTGGTAGGTGACGCGGTCGATGACCTCCAGGCCGACGATCTCCCAGGGCGGCAGCCCCGCGGTCTGCCGGTGCTCGCCCCACAGGCGCAGGGCGACGGCGGCGGCGTCGTGCAGGTCGCGGGCCTCCTCCCAGTACCGGATCTCGGCGTGGTCGTCGGCGTACCGGCTGGTCAGCAGGAAGGGGTGGTCGTGGGCGAGCTGCTCCAGGGCCCGGCGGACCTCGGGGAGCGGGGCGCGGGCGCCGGAGACGCTGAGGGTGACGTGCCACAGGCGCGGGGTGTGGGCCGGTTCCTCGCCCCGGAAGCGGTCGCCGGCCGCGACGCTCGTCAGGGCGCGTTCCTCACCGCCCGCACGGGCGCCGCCGCGGGCACCGGTGGCGCCACGCGGTCCGGTACCGCCCCGGGAGCCGGTACCACCGCGGGACGCCGCCGTCCCAGGGCGCACTCCGCTCACGACGGCCTCCTTCACGCACACGGCTGGGCCCGGTGGTCGGCCGGGCTTGTCCCTGAGGAAAGTTGAGCAGGCCGCAGGAGATCCCGTGGCGGTTTTGCGGAACGTCCACCGCCGATTCAAGGACGTTTCGACCCATTACGGATGCAGGATCACCAGATCGTCCCTGTGTACGATCTCGCGTTCGTACGCCGGTCCGAGCTCGCGCGCCAGCTCCCGGGTGGAGCGGCCGATCAGCCGGGGGATCTCCTTGGCGTCGAAGCCGACGAGTCCCCGGGCCACCGCGCGCCCCTCGCCGTCGCGCAGTTCCACGGGGTCGCCCGCGGCGAACTCGCCCTCGACGCCGGCGATCCCGGCCGGGAGCAGTGACTTGCGGCCCTCGACGACCGCGCGCACCGCCCCGGCGTCGAGCACGAGCGCGCCGCGCGGGGCGGAGGCGTGCTGGAGCCACAGCAGGCGGTCGGTGGAGCGCTTGCCGGTGGCGTGGAAGTAGGTGCCGGTGTCCTTGCCGGCCAGGGCGTCGGCGGCGTGGACCGCGCTGGTCAGCACCACGGGGATGCCGGCGGCCGCGGCGATCCGGGCGGCCTCGACCTTGGTGACCATGCCGCCGGTGCCGACGCCGGCCTTGCCGGCGCTGCCGATCTCGACGTGCGCGAGGTCGGCCGGTCCCCGCACCTGAGCTATCCGCGAGGTGCCCGGCCTGCTCGGGTCGCCGTCGTAGACGCCGTCGACGTCGGACAGCAGCACCAGCAGGTCGGCGCGGACGAGGTGGGCGACGAGGGCGGCGAGCCGGTCGTTGTCGCCGAAGCGGATCTCGTCGGTGGCGACGGTGTCGTTCTCGTTGACGACCGGGAAGGCGCCCATCGCGAGGAGCTTGTCGAGGGTGCGGGAGGCGTTGCGGTGCTGGGAGCGACGGCTCATGTCGTCGGACGTCAGGAGCACCTGGCCGACCCGGACGCCGTAGCGGGCGAAGGAGGCGGTGTAGCGGGCCACCAGCAGGCCCTGGCCGACGCTGGCGGCGGCCTGCTGCCGGGCCAGGTCCCTCGGCCGGCGGCGCAGGCCGAGGGGGGCGAGGCCGGCGGCGATGGCGCCGGAGGAGACGAGGACGACCTCCTTGTCGGCGCCCCGCACCTTGGCGAGGACGTCGACGAGCGCGTCGACGCGGTCGGCGTCCAGGCCGCCGGCCGCCGTGGTCAGCGACGAGGAACCGACCTTGACGACGATCCTGCGGGCCTCGCCCACGGCTTGCCTTGCCCCTGCCACTGTGCCGCCTGCCCTCTCGCGTCGACGCGCGCCGGTGTCTGCGCTCGCCAGGCAATCTACGCGAACGGCGCCGTTCGCCGCGGGGCACGTCCAGGCTGCGGACAGGCCCGCGGCCCTTCGCCTCGCGCGGGCCCGCACGTACCGGCGGACGCCACCGGGACGTCCGCCGCACGCCCGGACACCCGTCGGCGTCCCGGTACGGCGCGCCGGTGCGTACGGCATCGGGCCCTGCCGGGCCGTGGCACACCGGTGACGCCTCCGCCCCGGTGCCGGTCCTCGGCCGTCACGGGTCGGCGACGGACCCGCGGGCGGCACCCGCACGCGGGTGCGGCCGCCCGCTCACCGCGGCGCCCCGTTCAGCCGCGCCGGTGGCACCAGCCCCGCCAGGCCGACTCGATCATGTCGTCCAGGCCGTACCGGGCGGACCAGCCCAGTTCCTCACGGGCGCGGTCGGCCGAGGCCACGACGCGGGCCGGGTCACCGGGCCTGCGCTCCGTCACCAACGGCGCGACATCCTCCTTGCCGGTGACCTTGAGGATGCGGTCCACCATCTCCCGGACCGAACTTCCCTCACCGCGCCCGATGTTGAGCGTGAGCGACGTGCCCTTCGGGGCGTCCTCCAGCCGCCGGGCCGCCGCGAGGTGCGCCGAGGCGATGTCCTGCACGTGGATGTAGTCCCGTACACAGGTGCCGTCGGGTGTGGCGTAGTCGTCACCGAAGACACGCGGGGCGTCGCCCGCTTCCAGGCGTTCGAAGACCATGGGGATGAGGTTGGAGGCGCCGCTGTCGGACAGTTCGGGGCCGGCCGCTCCCGCGACGTTGAAGTAACGCAGGGAGGCGGCGCGGACGCCGTGGGCCCGGGCGGCCGCCGCGATCAGCCACTCGCCGATCAGCTTGCTCTCGCCGTAGGGGCTCATCGGCAGACACGGGGTGTCCTCCGTGACCAGGTCCACGTCCGGCATGCCGTAGACCGCGGCGGACGAGGAGAAGACGAGGCGGTCGACACCACCGGCGGTCATGGCCTCCAGAAGGGTCTGCAGACCCGTGACGTTCTCCCGGTAGTAGTGGAGCGGCCGCTCCACCGACTCCCCCACCTGCTTCTTGGCCGCGATGTGCACCACACCGGTCACGGCGTGGTCCCGCATCGCGCTTCCCAGGAGGGGGCCGTCCAGCACGCTGCCGACGACCAGGGGCACACCGTCGGGCACCTTGTCGGCGCTCCCGGTGGACAGGTCGTCGAAGACGACCACGCGCTCACCGCCGTCGGCCAGGGCACGCACCACATGCGCACCGATGTATCCGGCTCCGCCCGTGACCAGCCAGCTCATCCTCTTGCCTCCCAGTTGTCGTCTCGGAATGCAGACTCGTCCGTGCGCAGCCGAAAATCGAGTCGGGCACAAAGGGCGGAAAACGTCAAAAAGGGCATTCGCATCGGAGGTGAGGAAGTCCCGGTCCGGCACCGGCCGGCCGCTCCCCTTCCGTCACCGCTCCGTGTCCGGGCCGCTGGACGGCCCCTTCGAACCCGGCCACCTCTCCCACGGAAACTTCATGTGAAACCTTTACGCTGAAACGGCGGAACGCCCGGGTCCGCCGACACCGGAGCGTGTTCCGGTCCCAGCCCGCGTTCCCGTAGTCCAGTCTCGGAACAGGTTGCAAGGATGCCCAAGTTCACTCTCGTCGTCCCCGTGTACAAGGTGAGGGGCTACCTGCCCGAATGCCTCGACTCCGTCCTGGGGCAGGACTACACGGACTTCGAGGTCATCGCCGTCGACGACTGCTCACCGGACGGATCGGGCGTCATCCTCGACGAGTACGCGCAACGGGACGGCCGGATCCGTGTGATTCATCTCATGCAGAATGTCGGCCTGGGGCGCGCGCGCAACGCGGGACTGGAAAAGGCTCAGGGCGAGTACGTGCTCTTCCTGGACAGCGACGACACGCTGACCGACGGAGCGCTCGAGGCGATCGCGGACCGTCTCGAGGAAACCGGGAATCCGGAGATCCTCGTCTACGACTACGCCCGCACCTTCTGGGACGCGAGTGTCCACCGCAACGCGCGGGCCGGCCTGCTCACGCAGGAGGGCCCCGACACCTTCTCCCTCGCCGAGCGGCCCGAGCTGCTCGATCTGCTGCAGATCGTCTGGAACAAGGCGTACCGGCGTGACTTCATCACCCGGACCGGGCTCACCTTCCCGCCGGGGTACTACGAGGACGCCCCCTGGACGTTCTGCTCGATGATCAGCGCCGAGCGGATCGCCGTGCTGGACCGCGTCTGCGTGCACTACCGGCAGCGCCGCGAGGGCGGGAACATCCTCAAGACGGTCAGCCGTAAGCACTTCGACGTCTTCGACCAGTACCGCCGCGTCTTCGGCTTCCTCGACGCGCACCGGGAACCGGAGCAGTGGCGCGGCCCGTTGTTCCGCAAGATGGTCGACCACTACCTGACCATCCTGGAGCGCCCCGGCCGACTGCCGCGCGAAGCCCGGGCGGAGTTCTTCCACCGGGCCGCCGCCGACTATCGCGCGCGTCTGCCCCGGGGCTTTCAGCCGCCGGCCGACCGCCGCCGTCACAAGTACGCGATGCTGGAACGCGACGCGTATCCGGCCATGGTGGGCGCGCTGGCCGCGTCGAGGGTCCGTCAGAGCGTGCGGACACGCGCCCGGAGCACGGTCCACCGCTCCAGGCGCGGCGTGATGGGTGCCTTCTACCGGTCGCAGCTGCGGCTGCCCCTGGACGAGAACCTGGCGGTCTTCTCCGCGTACTGGAGCCGCGGCGTCTCCTGCAACCCCGCGGCCATCGACGCCGAACTGGCCCGTCTGGCGCCCCACGTCCGCCGGGTGTGGGTCGTACGGCCGGAAGCGGTGGAGCAGGTGCCCGCGGGCGTGGAGTACGTACGCGTGGGCTCACGGGGGTACTGGGCCGCCGTGGCACGGGCCAAGTACCTCGTCAACAACGTGAACTTCGCGGACTCGGTGGTGAAGCGAGCGGGCCAGATCCATGTGCAGACCCACCACGGCACTCCGCTCAAGAGCATGGGCCTGGACCAGCAGAAGTACCCGGCGTCCACGAACATGGACTTCCACAAGCTGCTGCGGCGCTGCGACCGCTGGGACTTCAGCATCAGCTCGAACCGGTTCTCGACCAGCGTGTGGGAGCGGGTCTATCCCAGCTCGTACACCACCCTGGAGACGGGCTACCCGCGCAACGACATCCTCCTCACCGCCGGGGCCGAGGACGTGCGCGCGGCCCGCGAGGACCTGGGACTGCGCGAGGGCACTACGGCCTTCCTCTACATGCCCACGCACCGCGAGTACCAGAGCGGCTTCGTGCCCCGCCTCGATCTGGAGCGGCTCGCCGAGCGGCTGGGCCCCGACGTCACGCTGCTGGTGCGGGGCCACTACTTCTACGGCGGCTCCCCCCGGCTCACCGAGCTGCGGTCCGCCGGACGGATCGTCGACGTGTCGGCCCACCCGTCGGTGGAGCGGCTGTACCTCGCCTCCGACGGCCTGATCACCGACTACTCCTCGGCCATGTTCGACTACGCGAACCTGGACCGTCCCATCATCGTCTTCGCCGACGACTGGGACACGTACTCCGTCGTCCGCGGCACCTACTTCGACGTGCTGCGCCGTCCTCCGGGCGCCGTCGCCACGACGCAGGAGGAACTGACCGACCTGCTCCGCTCCGACGGCTGGCGCGATGCCCGGGCCGCCGAGGCCCGGGCCCGTTTCCGGGAAGCCTTCTGCGACTTCGACGACGGGCACGCGGCCGAACGGGTCGTCCGCCACGTCTTCCTCGGTGAGCCGCTCGCGGACCTGCCCCCGATCGTGCCGCTGGCCGAGCGGGTGCCCGCCCCGTCCCCGGGCCGGGCCGCGGCCGTCCCGTCCCCGCGCCGGACCGCGTCCGCCCCGCCCGGTCTTCGCCCTCCGGTCCGGGAGCACTGAACCGGGTTCCCGTCCGGGGGCGCCTCGGTGCCCCCGGTGCCGTCCTCCCGCAGTCGGCCGGTCAGGGTCCGGTCAGAGGCCGGTCGCCCCGGAGACGACCGGACCCGCCGGGTGCCGCGCGGTCGCGTCGGCCACGGACGGACCGCTCACGGGTGCCCCGTCCGGCGTGGCCGGCTCGGGGGCCGCCGTGACCGGCTCGGCCTCCCGCTCGGCGCGCCCCGAGCGCCGCGCCATGACGGCGCCGCTCACCGCCAGCACCACCCCGAGGGTGCCGGCGATCGCGGGCCAGTACACGTAGCGGTAGTTCGCCTGGGGTGCGGTGGGCAGGTAGGTGGCGATGTAGAGGACACCGCTCACCCCGAGAAGACGCAGCTCCCGCGACCACGGCCCGGCCCAGCGGCGGCGCAGCGCCAGCACCAGCGAGACCGCCAGCCAGAACCAGCCCTGGAACAGCCAGGAGGCGTCGCGGTAGAAGCCGGTCACGTAGGACTTCTTGACGGCGTCCAGGGACGTGTTGACCTGAGCGCCCTTCGGCATGACGGTGGCGTCGCCGTCGAGGTACTGGAGATTGCCCTGGAACAGCAGCCGGGTGAAGGTCCGGGAGCGGTACTCGGCGTAGCCGACCACGTGACGCGGCATCTGCTGCGTCCACATCTTCAGCAGGACGTCGGCCTGGTCGGCCTCGATGTGCGGGCCGACCGCGTCCCGGTCACCCGGCTTGTGCGGGTAGCAGACGAAGTAGGCGTCCCAGGCGATGTTCTTGTCCTGGCAGGTCCGAGCGGTCGTCACCAGGTCGTCGGTGAACTCCGGGCTCGCTCCGGCCTTCGTCGCGGCGGAGCGCATCTGCTGCGGGGTGAGCACGTGGACCAGGTCGTCGAGGGGGATCTGCGCGTACTGACGCACCGAGAGCGGGTTGGTCACCGAGGACACGGTCACGCTGCCGACGGCGGCGATCGCCACCAGCGATCCGACGGCGATCAGCCAGCGGCGCCGGCCCGGACGCGGCCAGAGCGCGAACATCAGCAGCAGGAAGACCGGTACCACGGCCGGCAGGCCGTTCTTGCGCACCAGTACCGCGTAGGCGAGGAACAGCATGGCGAGGACCAGCAGGCCCCAACGGGCCCGCTCACGCTCCTCGGGCAGCTCCCGCGCGACGAGGGCGATGGCGCACACGGCCAGCAGCACGTAGGCCATGTGCACGTCCTTCCACACCACCCCGGTGAAGGTGACGACGTGCGGGGCGAGACCGAAGCCGAGCATCAGCAGCGACAGGCCGCGGCTGCCGGTCCGCCGCCAGAGGACGACCGCGAGGACCCAGAGGGTGCCCCACAGCACGGCGGTCTGGAGCGCGGCCATCGCGGACAGCGCGCCGGTGATGTCGATGAGCGTGCGCCAGAGCAGGGCCATGACCGGCGGGTGCCAGTCGGTCACCGGCCGGACCCCCTGCGCCTGCATCAGCTGCTCGAAGCTGTCCTGGCTGAGGTAGCCGGGGTGGAACGCCACGGAGACGGCGAAGCCGCAGATCGCGGCCGTCAGGGCCAGGAACCAGGGCCACATCCGGTCGTCCGACCAGGTGACACGGGAGTTCACACGCCGGCGGGCGGTCGTCGCGGACACGTCGGAGGAGTCCTCTCGGGAAGGGGTGAAGACGAGAGTGCGGTACACCGCGAACCGCATCAGCGTCGCAGCGGCCCAGCCCACCAGGCGGGCCGCGTTGTCACTCCACGGGGAGGACAGTCCGAACAGTTCGTGCGCGACGTAGACGGGGACGGCCGTGACCGCCATCCCGGCCAGGTTGACGCCGAGGAACCAGGCGACTTCACGCGGGTCGATCGGTCCCCTGCGGTCCCGGTACGTCCAGTAGCGGTTGCCCAGCCAGCTGACCACCATGGCCAGGAGCGTGGCGACCGCGGAGGCGGCGACCGGTGTGGAGTGCAGCGGTCCGGTGCGGTCCGGTGAACCGAAGATCAGGAAGTTGAAGCTCGCGGTCTCCACCACGAACGCGGCGGCGCCGACGAGACCGAAGGCCGCGACCTCTCGCCAGACGTTCCGCACCCAAGAGGGGATACGGCGGCTCCAGGCCGTCAAGTGCAGCATGGCGAGAGGCTAAACGCACGAACCGCGCCATTCAAATCACGATACGATCTGAACATGACCATTCACGGTCGGGCTTACGGAGCATCCTAGAGGATCATGGAATGAACCCTACAATCGCGTGCGTCGTCCCCTGTTACAACGAGGAGGCCGCCGTAGGCAACGTGGTACGCGATCTGCGCGCATCGCTGCCCGAGGCCGTCATCTACGTGTATGACAACGCCTCCACGGACAACACCGTCGCCGAGGCTCTGGCGGCGGGCGCGATCGTGCGCCACGAACCGCGCAAGGGCAAGGGCAACGTCATCCGACGGGCGTTCGCCGACGTCGAGGCCGATGCTCTGCTGATCATCGACGGTGACGACACCTACGATGCCTCCCGCGCCCGCGAAATGGTCGACCTGCTCTTCGAGGGCCCCTACGACCAGGTGGTCGGCGCCCGCCGTGAGATCGAGGAGACCGCCTACCGCCCCGGTCACGCGGTCGGCAACAAGATGCTCACCGGCGCCGTGCGCATGCTGTTCGGCAACGACGTGAGCGACATGCTCAGCGGTTACCGGGTCTTCTCACGGCGTTACATCAAGTCCTTCCCGGCGCTCTCGCACGAGTTCGAGACCGAGACCGAGATGACGGTGCACGCCCTCAGCCTGCGGCTGCCCACCGCGGAGATGGAGATCGACTTCAAGGACCGGCCCGCCGGCAGCGTGAGCAAGCTGCGCACGTACCGCGACGGCTGGCGCATCCTGAAGCTCATCCTGGGCCTGGCCCGGCGCCAGCGCCCCTCGCACTTCCACGCGGTGATCGCCGGCCTGCTGGTCCTCATCTCGCTCGCCCTCGGCCTGCCGGTGGTCGTCGAGTTCGCGCAGACCGGCACCGTGCCCCGGCTCCCCAGTGCCGTACTGGCCGCCGCCATCATGATCATCGCGGTGCTCGTACTGCTCGTCGGCTACATCCTCGAGTCCTTCATGCACATGCGCCAGGAGCAGGCACGCCTCGCCCACCTGCGCTACCCCGCACCGTCCCGCAGCGTGGACTTCGTGCCGGCGCACCTGGACAAGCAGACCCAGGAGATCAGGCCGGACGCCCGCTCCTGAGCCGGGCGACGACCGGGCTCGGCGGCGCCGCAGCCCCTCGAACGCGGCCGCGTCAGGGACGGAACGTCCCTGACGCGGCCGCGTTCGATGCGGGCACCGTCTCGCGGGCACCGGCGGCACGGGCCTTCCCGCCCCCACCGGGCCGACGCCGATCCGCTCGGCCGTACCGCGCACCACGGACCGGGGACGCCTCACCTCGGGCGGCTCGCGGTCGGGCGGAACCGCGACATCTCTCACAGCGTCTACGGAAGTGACACGGCAGCCGCACCGGGAGGGGCTGCCCCGGCACCGCGGTACCGGCCTCGTCATCGACGGACCGGACGGATCCTCAGGAGCACGCGTCGCCGCGCAGGGCTGTCGTCGGCCCGCTCCGGCCGCGCTCGGTGACGTTCCGCGACTCCGGTCAGATGTCGCTGCCGCTCAGGCGCCACGCCCTGGGCCACGCGGTCCTCCGTCCGTCACCGTGTGCACGCCGGAGAGATATCTTAGGTCCGAAGGTTCCAAAACGAGGGTTGAGGTTGCTGTGCCGGACATCTCCGTAGTGGTGATCGTCTACAACGACGCCGAGCGGCTGCCGACCGCTGTCCAGTCAGTGCTGGACCAGTCACTGCGGAATGTCGATGTCGTGATCGTCGACGACTGCAGTACCGACGGGTCCTTCCGGGTGGCGCAGGAACTGGAGGAGGCTCACCCCGGCCGGGTGCGCGCGTTCCAGCTGCCGGAGAACAGCGGCGCCGGCGGCGAGCCGCGCAACCTGGGCATCCAGCAGGCAACGGGCCGTTACATCATGTTCCTGGACAGCGACGACGTCCTGGAGCACAACGCCTGCCGGAACATGCTCGAAGCCGCCGACGAGACCGGCTCCGACATGGTTTCCGGCCTGTGCGTACGCCTGCACAAGGACACCCGCAACGACAGGCGTACCGAGTGGTACCCCTGGCTGTACTCGACCACGCGCACCGTGTCCTCCATCACCGAGCTGCCGGACCTGCTCGTGTGGGACACCCTGTCCACCAACAAGTGCTACCGGCGCGACTTCCTCATCGACAACGACCTGCGCTTCCCCAAGGGGATGTTCTACGAGGACCTGATGTTCATAGCCGAGGCCTACCTGGCCGCGGAGAGCATCACCCTCATCCCCAACCAGGTCTACTTCTGGCACGTGTACGAGCGGGCCGCGAACAAGTCGGTGACCAACAGCCGGCACGACATGACCAACTTCGTGCACCGGCTGGAGATCCACCGCCGCATCGACGCCCTCCTGGCGGAGCGCGGCATGACCGACCTGAAGCTCGCCAAGGACGTCAAGTTCCTCAAGCACGACCTGGTGCTGCACCTGCGCGACCTGCCGTTCCGCGACAACGCCTACCGCAGCGAGTTCGCCGAGCTGTCCCGTGAGTACATGGCCACCCTGAGCCCGGAGGCCTTCGACAAGGTCGATCCGATCCAGGCGATCTGCGCCTATCTGCTGCAGCAGGGCGACTGGGAGCGGCTGATCCCGGCCGTCGACACCCTCACGCACCGTGCCAAGATCTCCTCCCCGCTCGCCGAGCGGGACGGCCGGATCTACTGGTGCGCCGAGCACCTGGACGACGAGCAGGGCCGCGCCGTCCTGGACGTGACGAGCCTCGGCTACCACGAGACGCCGCTGCACCGGATGTTCCTGCGCAACCAGCTCTCGGACTTCGCGGTCACGGACCACACGGTGCGCATGGCCGGCGACATCGTCAACCCGCTGGGCGTGATACCGGCCGGTGCGGAGCTGAAGGGCGAGCTCCTGTTCAGCGCCCGCCGCCGCAGTCTCCAGTCCTTCACCTTCCCCGTGCGTGCCCTGCGTCACGACGGCGAGAGCGTGCACTGGGAGGCCGAGGCCGACCTCACCGACCGTCTGCGGCCCCTGGGCATCGTCGACGTCGTCTGGGACGTACGGCTCCATCTGGACGTGGACGGCGAGCGCACCACCACCCGGATCACCGTGGGCGACACCGACCTGTCCCCGCGCAACCTGCCGGTGCGGCCGCGTCTGACCCGCATGGTCGCCGACCACCTGCGGCCGCACGTCTCCGCGAAGGGCCACCTCGCCTTCCAGCTGATCACCGAGGGCCACGCCGGCCAGCGGATGCAGGAGTTCATCGACCGCGGGGTGCGGGGCAAGCCGGGCGCGCTCGCCAAGACGGGCTACCGCCAGGCGAAGTCCCTGCGCGCGACCCTCACCTCCGGCGAAACCAAACTCCGTGTCTACCACGAGGTCTTCAGCCGCCTCCCGATCAAGAAGCGCACCGTCGTCTTCGAGAGCCACCTGGGCCGCCAGTACAGCGACAGCCCGCGCGCCATCTACGAGGAGATGCGCCGCCAGGGGCTGAAGTTCGAGGCGATCTGGTCCTACCAGGGCAATCCGAAGGACTTCCCGAAGGACGTCACGCTGGTCCGCCGCTGGTCTCTGCCCTACCTCAAGGCACTGGCCCAGGCCGAGTTCTGGGTGGACAACCAGGGCTTCCCGCTGAAGCTGGTCAAGCGTCCCGAGACCACGTACATCCAGACCTGGCACGGCTCGGCGCTCAAGCGCATGGGCTTCGACCTCGCCGAGTTCAAGGCGATGACCCGGGCGCAGCAGCAGTTCCAGCAGGACGCGCTGGACCGCTTCGACCGCTTCCTGATCCGCTCCGAGCACGATGTGCGCACCCTGGCCAAGGCCTTCCGGCTGCAGGAGAAGACCCTGCTGCGTGTGGGGTACCCGCGCAACGACTCGCTGGTCCGCACCCGTCGGCAGGAGCTGGCGGAGGGCCGCCGCAAGCCCAGTCCGCTCGCCGCCGAACTGGGCATCCCGGAAGACAAGACCGTACTGCTGTACGCCCCGACCTTCCGCAAGGCCGGTGGCCGCAGCAGCCGCTTCGAGCTGCCCTTCGACGTGGAGCGGTTCGCCGAGGAGTTCGGCGACCGCTACGTGCTGCTGGTGCGCGCGCACTACCTCAACCACGTGGTGCTGCCACCGACCGTGCGCGGACGCGTCATCAACGTGTCCGCCCACCACGACGTCACCCCGATCATGGAGCTGGCGGACGCCCTGATCACGGACTACTCCTCCGTGATGTTCGACTACGCACTCCTCGACCGCCCCATGCTCTTCTTCGCGTACGACTACGAGGAATACGCCCACGCCAGTCGCGGCACCTACTTCGACCTCAGGGAGAACGCGCCGGGCCCGGTGTTCACCACCGAGGAGGAGTTGTACGCGGCGGTGAAGTCCTTGGACACCCAGGCACTCGACTACGCCTCGGCGCGTGAACAGTTCGTCGCCCGGTTCGGCGAGTACGACCAGGGCAACGCCGCCAAGAGCATCGTCGACCAGTTCTTCGCCGAGTGGAGCCGTTGATGGCCGAGCAGACCGCATCCCAGACCGAGACCGTCGAGGCCCCGCGGGCGGCATCGCCCTCACGCGACGTCTTCTTCGTCTCCAACAGCGTGAACGAGCTGGGCGGCATCACCAGCTGGTCCCACCAGATGGCCCGCCTGTTCAGCGACCGCGGCCACCGGGTCCACGTCGTCGGCATCGTCCCGCCCCCCGAGGGCCGCGCCGCCGACCTCCCCGACGACCTGCCGTACCGGACGACGACCCTGTACGACGTCCACCCGCCCGGTGTGAAGCGCACGCGTGGCCTCAAGGGCCGCCTCGACCTGGTCGAGCAGCGTCGCCAGGCGGCGCGGGACGCCGGCATGCGTGAGCAGGCCGCCAAGCTGACCGCCCTGTTCCGGGCGGCCCGCCCGGGCGCGGTCGTCATCGTCACGCAGGTGTGGGCGATGGAGTGGGTGGCCCTCGCCGACACTTCGAACGTGACCCTCATAGGCATGAGCCACGAGTCCTTCGAGACCTGCCGCAAGTCCTCCCGTTTCCAGCGGGTCCAGCGCTACTACGCCGACGTGGACCGCATGCTCACGCTGACCCGCGAGGACGCGGACCTGTGGATCCGCCGGCGCATGGACAATGTCGGTTTCATGCCGAACCCGCTGCCGTTCTTCCCGGAGACACCGTCGCGCCGCGAGTCCAAGACCGTGGTGAGCATCGGACGGCTGCACGAGGAGAAGGGCGTCGACCTGCTCCTGGAGGCCTGGGCCCAGGTCGCCCCCGAGCACCCCGACTGGACGTTGCGGATCTTCGGCGCGGGGCCCGAGGAGTCCGCGCTGCGCAAGCAGTCCGCCGAGCTCGGCGTCGAGTCCTCCGTGGAGTGGATGGGACGCACCAGTGACGTCCCGGGGGCGCTGCGGGACAGCTCCCTCTTCGTGCTCAGCTCCCGCGGTGAGGGCTTCCCGCTGGCCCTGATGGAGGCCATGGCCTCCGCCGTGCCCTGCGTCGCCTTCGACGTCGCTCCCGGCGTCCACGAGATCATCGAGGACGGGGTGGACGGCCTCCTCGCCCCGGCCGGCAACTCCGCGGAACTGGCCCGCCAGCTCAGCAAGCTGATCGCGGACAAGGAGCTGCGCGACCGGATGGGCGAGACGGCCCGCGTGAACATCCAGCGCTACTCCACCGACAAGATCGTCGCCCGCTGGGAAAGGCTCTTCGCCCTCCTCGAGCGGTGACACCCGCTCCTCTCCCTGTCCTCCCTCTCCCACAAGGGGGAGGACAGGGACGCGGCGGCCTCTCGGGCGCCGTCCCGGCGGCGCCGTCCGCACCCCCGGCCCCGCTCCGTCACCCGTGGCAACGAGCCACCCGCAGTCCGAGGACACGCGGCTGCGGGCCGCCGAGCCGACGGAACTCCCGCCCCCTCGTGCGCGACACCCTGTCGCCGCGGGTCCGCTCACGCGGGCCTTTCCCCCTCGGGCACGTGCTGGAACGGCTCGAAACCTCGAACTCCCGCCGTGTCTCGTCCCGTCCGGGCATCGCCGGGCAGCCTGCCGGACGTCCTCGAAGCGGTGTTCCTCGCCACGACGGCCGAGCGACTCGGCACCGGCCCGCCGTCGGACAGCCGGCCTGGAGAGCGAAGAGGACCGAGTAATCGAAAGGTACCTACAACCATTACCGCCGCGTGCAGGTCGTAAGGTGGCGGACCTCGATTGCGGACCTTTACGACAGGGCTGAAAGGCGGACGAATGAGTCAGACGGACCAACGAACACTGCCGGACCACTCGACGCGGCAGCCGCGCGAGGGCGCGGACGTCGCACGGGTGTCACCGGCGCGGGCCGCTGCCGAGCCGCCTGCGGCCGGGGCCGGTCCGGTCGTCCGCGGCAACCGGCTCGCCGCGCTGGACGGGCTGCGGTTCCTGGCCGCGCTGTCCGTCGTGCTCTTCCACTTCGTCGGCCAGACGCCGGGGGCCATGCAGTTCGTCTGGGGCCGCCCGTACTACGAGACCTTCCCGACGGCGCACGGCTACCTGGCCTTCGGCCGGCTCGGCGTCGAACTGTTCTTCCTCATCAGCGGTTTCGTCATCTGCATGAGCGCCTGGGGGCGCGCTCCGCGTGACTTCTTCATCTCGCGGGTGACCCGGCTCTATCCGATGTACTGGGCCGCGATCGCGGTGTCCGCCGCTGTCATCTACCTGTTCGACACCCCGTTCGGACACCCGAACCCCCGGATGCTGTTCGCCAACCTCACCATGCTGCAGGCGCCGCTCGGGGTGGACAACCTCGACCCGGTCTACTGGACGCTCTGGCCCGAGCTCTGCTTCTACCTCACCTTCTCGGTGGTGGTGTGGAAGGGCCTCACCTACCAGCGCGTGGTGATCTTCTGCGGCATCTGGACCGTCGCCGCGGTGCTGGCTCCCCGGGCCGGCATCCCGCTGCTCACGCTGCTGGTCAATCCGACGTCCGCGCCGTTCTTCATCGCCGGGCTGGCGTTCTACCTGATGTACCGCTTCCGGCCGACGCCCCTGCTGTGGGGCATCGTCGCCATGTCGTGGCTGCTGGCGCTGCACTTCCTGCTGGCGCCCCACGGCGGCCGCAACAACTGGGAGACCTGGGCGCCCTGGCGTGGCTGGCTGGTCCTGGTGATCACGGTGTTCTTCCTGTTGATCGCCGCCGTCGCCCTCGGCTGGACCAGCTGGATGCGCTGGCGGTGGCTGACCGTGGCGGGCACCCTGACCTTCCCGCTGTACCTGCTGCACGACGTCATCGGGGTCAGCGTGGTGCACCACTTCGCCCACAGCGGCAGCCCCTGGGCCGTGGTCGGGGTCACCGTCGCCGCACTCGTGGCGCTGTCGTACGTGGTGCAGCGGTTCGTCGAGCGTCCGGTGGCGCGTGCCGCGCGGCGCTGGCTGAACAGCGCCGCGTTCAGCCTGAAGCCGCCGCCGGAGCGGCCCCGGGCATGACCGTCGCTCCGGGGCCGTCGGAGGCGGGGATCCGTTCCGGGAACGGGTCCCCGCGACCCTAGAAGGGCTCGAAGCCGTCGAACTCCCGCTCCGCCTCGTCGCGTTCGGCGTCCCGGTCCCGGCGGCGCTGGGCGGCGGGGCGCGGTGCCTCGAAGCGGTGGTCCTCGCCGCGGCGGCCGAGCATCTCGGCGCCGGCCGTCACCGACGGCTCCCAGTCGAAGACGACCGCGTTGTCCTCGGGGCCGATGGCCACGCCGTCGCCGCCGCGGGCGCCGGCCTTCAGCAGCTGCTCCTCGACACCGAGGCGGTTGAGGCGGTCGGCGAGGTAGCCGACGGCCTCGTCGTTGTTGAAGTCGGTCTGGCGCACCCAGCGTTCGGGCTTCTCGCCGCGCACGCGGAACAGACCGTCCTCCTCGCGGGTGACGGTGAAGCCGGCGTCGTCCACGGCCTTGGGCCGGATGACGATCCGCGTGGCCTCCTCCTTCGGCCGGGCGGCACGCGACGTCGCCACCAGCTCGGCCAGCGCGAAGGACAGCTCCCGCAGCCCGATGTGGGCCACGGCCGACACCTCGAAGACCCGGTAGCCGCGCGCCTGAAGGTCCGGGCGGACCATCTCGGCGAGATCCTTGCCGTCGGGCACGTCGATCTTGTTGAGGACGACGATCCGGGGCCGGTTGTCCAGGCCGCCGTACTCGCGCAGCTCCGCTTCGATGATGTCCAGGTCGGAGACCGGGTCGCGGTCGGACTCCAGCGTCGCCGTGTCCAGGACGTGCACCAGCACGCTGCACCGCTCCACGTGCCGCAGGAACTCCAGGCCGAGGCCCTTGCCCTGGCTGGCGCCCGGGATGAGGCCGGGGACGTCCGCGATGGTGTAGACGGTCTCGCCGGCCGTCACCACGCCGAGGTTCGGCACCAGCGTCGTGAAGGGGTAGTCGGCGATCTTCGGCTTGGCCGCGCTCAGCACGGAGATCAGCGAGGACTTGCCGGCGCTCGGGTAGCCGACCAGCGCCACGTCCGCGACGGTCTTCAGCTCCAGGTGGATGTCCCGGAGGTCGCCGGGCTCGCCGAGCAGCGCGAAGCCGGGGGCCTTGCGGCGCGCGGAGGCGAGGGCCGCGTTGCCGAGGCCGCCCCGGCCGCCCTGTGCGGCGACGTAGGACGTGCCGTGGCCGACCAGGTCGGCGAGGACGTTGCCCGCCCCGTCGAGGACCACGGTGCCGTCGGGCACGGGCAGGATCAGGTCCTGGCCGTCCTTGCCGGAGCGGTTGCCGCCCTCGCCGGGCTTGCCGTTGGTGGCCTTGCGGTGCGGGGAGTGGTGGTAGTCGAGGAGCGTGGTCACCGACTGGTCGACGGTGAGGATCACGTCGCCGCCACGGCCGCCGTTGCCGCCGTCCGGGCCGCCGAGCGGCTTGAACTTCTCACGGTGGACGGAGGCACAGCCGTGGCCTCCGTTACCCGCGGCGACGTGCAGCTCGACGCGGTCCACGAAGGTGGTCATGGGATGTGCCTCCAGTTACTACGGGGTGGTGTCTGTTGGGTAACACGCGAAAGGCGGACCCGCTTCCCGACCGGGAAGTGAGGTCCGCCTCGCGAAAGATTCCGATCAGGCGACCGGAACGATGTTCACGACCTTGCGGCCACGGTGGGTGCCGAACTGCACCGCACCGGCCTGCAGCGCGAACAGCGTGTCGTCGCCGCCACGGCCGACGCCCGCACCCGGGTGGAAGTGGGTGCCGCGCTGGCGGACCAGGATCTCGCCCGCGTTGACGGCCTGACCACCGAAGCGCTTCACGCCGAGGCGCTGAGCGTTGGAGTCACGACCGTTACGGGTGGACGATGCGCCCTTCTTGTGTGCCATCTCTCCTCAGTCCCTTACTTCGCAGCCGCGGGGATCTCAGTGACCTTGATCGCCGTGTACTGCTGGCGGTGGCCCTGACGACGGCGGTAGCCGGTCTTGTTCTTGTAGCGCAGAATGTCGATCTTCTGGCCCTTGTGGTGGTCCACGACCTCGGCCTGGACCTTGATGCCGGCCAGCACCCACGGGTCGCTGGTCACAGCGTCGCCGTCGACCACGAGCAGGGTCGAGAGCTCGACCGTGTCGCCGACCTTGGCGTTGGAAATCTTGTCAACCTCAACGATGTCGCCGACAGCAACCTTGTGCTGGCGACCACCGCTGCGCACGATGGCGTACACGCGGATCTCACTCTCTACGCTCGGGAACGGCACCCCCGCAGTCCAGCCGCCCGGCGGCAAGCCGCGACGGCCTCTCCCGGACGCGGCCGGTGACGGCCTCACCCGGAAGGAAGAGGTTTACGGGGATGTGACGCGTCAGTCGACACGCCGACGGTCAAGATTACGGGGCCTCGGGACAGGGGTCAAACCGGGCCCCCGGCCACCGGTGCGACACCGCTCGGCCGAAGCCGCCGCGGCGGCCCGGGACCGGCGTGACGGGCCCGGGAACAGGCGTGTGGCCCCGCCCGGGCGGGCGGGGCCACACGTGGTGCGACAGGGACCGGATCAGCCCTCGTCGGTGGCGGCCGAGACCGAGGACGGCGCCGCCTGCTCGGCCGCCGCGGTCTTCTTCGACGCCGCCTTCTTGGCCGTGGCCTTCTTGGCGGTCGTCGTCTTCGTCGCCGCCTTCTTGGCCGTGGCCTTCTTCGCGGTCGTCGTCTTCGTCGCGGCCTTCTTGGTGGCGGTCTTCTTGGTGGCGGCCTTCTTCGCCGTCGCCTTCTTGGCCGTCTTGCGGGCCGCCGCCTTCTTGGCCGGGGCGGCCTCGTCACCGGACGCCTCCGCGGCCGGGGCCTCGGCCTTCTCCGGCTCCGCCGCCGCCTGTGCCGAGGCCGACGGGACGACCACGACGGCCGCCTCCTCGGGCGCGGTCGAGGTGGTGGGCTTGCGCACGGCCCGACGGCGCGGACGGGCCGGGGCGGCGCTCTCGGCGGGCGCCGCGGCCTCCTCTGCCGCCGGTGCCTCGGCCACGGCCGGGGCCTGCGGCTCCGGCTCGGCCTGGGCGGGCTGCGCGGTCTCGGGGACCGTCAGCACGGCCGCCTCGGCACCCGCGGGGGAACCGGCCGGCGCGGACACCTTCCGGGTCGCCCGACGGCGCGTACGGCCCTTGGGCGCGGCCTCCTCCGCGGCCGGAGCCGGGGTCTCGGCGGCGACGGGGGCCGGGGTCTCGGCCGTGTCCGGGGCCGGGGCGCCGGACATCGCGTCCTCGACGGCCGCGGGCTCGGCCAGCACCTCGGCGGCCGACTGCCGCACGACCGGACGCGCGGCCTCTTCCTCGGCCGTGACGTCCTGCGCGGTCGGCGCCTGGGCCTCGTCGCGCGCGACCTCGCCCTTCGCCGCCTTCGGGGCACCCGCCGGGGCGGACGCCCGCCGGCTCGCCCGACGCCGGCCACGACCGCGCGTGGCGGCGGCCTCGGCCTCGGCGGCGCTGCTGTACAGCTCCTCGTCCGGGGTGAACTCGGGCGCCGGCAGGGCGACCGGCTCGGCCACCTCCGCGGCGACCTCGGACTCGGACTCGGCGTCGGCCTCCTGCTCCGCCGTCGGCTCCGTCTCGACACCGGCGACGGCCTCGTGGTCGTGCTCACCGGCACCCGCACGCGCCCGCTTGCGGCGCTTGCCACCGCCGCCGGCGGCGGCCGTCGGCTGGTCGAGGTGGACGATGACGCCACGGCCGTTGCAGTGGACGCAGGTCTCCGAGAACGACTCCAGCAGGCCCTGGCCGACCCGCTTGCGGGTCATCTGGACCAGGCCCAGCGAGGTCACCTCGGCGACCTGGTGCTTCGTGCGGTCCCGGCCCAGGCACTCCAGCAGGCGCCGCAGCACCAGGTCCCGGTTGGACTCCAGCACCATGTCGATGAAGTCGATGACGATGATGCCGCCGAGGTCGCGCAGCCTGAGCTGGCGCACGATCTCCTCGGCCGCCTCCAGGTTGTTCCTGGTGACCGTCTCCTCGAGGTTGCCGCCCTGACCGGTGAACTTGCCGGTGTTGACGTCGACGACGACCATCGCCTCGGTCCGGTCGATCACCAGCGAACCGCCGCTGGGCAGCCAGACCTTGCGGTCCAGCGCCTTGGCGAGCTGCTCGTCGATCCGGTACGTGGCGAAGACGTCGACCTCGGAGGTCCACCTGGACAGCCGGTCGGCGAGATCCGGGGCCACGTGGGAGACGTAGCCGTGGATGGTCTGCCAGGCGTCGTCGCCGCTGACGACGACCTTGGAGAAGTCCTCGTTGAAGATGTCCCGCACGACCCGGACGGTCATGTCCGGCTCGCCGTACAGCAGCGTCGGCGCGTTGCCGTTCTTGGCCTTCTTCTGGATGTCCTCCCACTGCGCCTGGAGCCGCTCGACGTCGCGGCGCAGCTCGTCCTCGCTGGCGCCCTCGGCGGCGGTGCGCACGATGACGCCCGCGTCCTCGGGGACGATCCGCTTGAGGATGGTCTTCAGCCGGGACCGCTCGGTGTCGGGCAGCTTGCGGCTGATGCCGGTCATCGAGCCCTCGGGCACGTAGACCAGGTAGCGGCCGGGCAGGGAGACCTGGCTGGTCAGCCGGGCGCCCTTGTGGCCGATCGGGTCCTTGGTGACCTGCACGAGGACGGACTGCCCGGACTTGAGGGCGGACTCGATGCGGCGCGGGCCGTGGCCCATGCCCAGCGCCTCGAAGTTGACCTCGCCGGCGTACAGGACGGCGTTGCGGCCCTTGCCGATGTCGATGAAGGCGGCCTCCATCGACGGCAGCACGTTCTGCACCTTGCCGAGGTAGACGTTGCCGACGTACGAGGTGGCCTGCTCCTTGTTGACGTAGTGCTCGACGAGCACCCCGTCCTCGAGGACGCCGATCTGCGTGCGCTCGCCGTGCTGGCGGACGACCATGACGCGCTCGACGGCCTCGCGGCGGGCCAGGAACTCGGCCTCGGTGATGATCGGAACGCGTCGGCGGCCCTGCTCGCGACCCTCGCGGCGGCGCTGCTTCTTGGCCTCCAGGCGGGTGGAGCCCTTGATGGACTGCACCTCGTCGGACGGCTCCGCCTTCGGACGGGGCTCGCGGACCTTGACGACGGTGCGCTCCGGGTCGTCGGCGGACGCCTCGACCTCACCGGAGGCGTCCCCGGCCCGGCGGCGACGGCGACGGCGACGGCGGCTGCTGCTGGAGCCGCCGTTCTCGCCGGTGGCCTCCTCGCCCTCCTCGGCGTCCTCCTCCGCCTGCTCGGCGGTGTCCTCGGCGTCCTGAGCGGCCTGCTCGGCGGCGGTGTGCTCGATGTCGTCGTCCGCGGACTCCTCGGCGCCCTCGGCCAGGTCGCCCCGGCGACGGCGACGGCCGCCCCGGCGACGGCGACGGCGCGAGCCGTACTCCTCGGAGCCCTCGGCGTCGTCACCGTGGTCGTCGTCGGCCTCGTCGGCCTCGGCCTCGGCCTCGGCCTCCGGCTCGGTCTCGGCTGCGGCCCGGGCGGGCGTGCGGTCCTCGGTGGTCTCCTCCGGACCCGCGCCGCGACGCCGGCGGCGGCGCCGCGGACCGGCGGTCTCCTCCGGGAACTCCTCGACCGTCTCGGTCGCCTCGGTCTGCCGGGTCACCTGCTCCGGCTCGGTCTCGGCGGCCTCGGCGGCGGCCTCCGCCGCGGCCCGCTCGGGCGTCTGGAACTTGGGCTCCGCGAACACGGGAGCCTGGAACACGGCCACGGCGGGTCGCGCCGGGCGCTTCGGGGCGTCGGCCTCGTCGGCGGTCCGCGCGGGCTCGGCGAACCCACCGGCGGCCTTGCGGGTGGACCGGCGACGCGCACGGCGCGGGGCGGCCTCCTCGACGGGCGCGTCGGGCTCGGCGCTGCGGACGGCCTCGGGGGCCGGGGCGGCCTGCGCGGACTCGCCCGAGTCCTCGGTCACGGTCTCGGCGGACCCGGCGGCTGCGGGCTCACCGGCCGGGGCCGATACACGCCGCGTGGCACGCCGACGCGTACGCCGCGGAGCGCCCTCCTCGGCACTTTCGGCGGTCTCCTCGACGGGCGCGGGCGCCGGGGCCGCCTCGGGAGCGGGAGCGGCCTCACCCGGGCCGGCCTCGGTCACGGTCTCGGCGGACTCGGCGGCTGCGGGCTCACCGGCCGGAGCGGACACGCGCCGCGTGGCACGCCGACGCGTACGCCGCGGAGCGGCCTCCTCGGCACTCTCGGCGGCCTCCTCGACGGGCGCGGGCGCCGGGGCCGCCTCGGGGGCCTCGGTGTCCTGTGCGACGGCGGCGGGCGAGGTCACCGTGCGCGTGGCACGCCGACGGGTACGGCGGGGAGCGGCGTCCTCGGTGGTCTCACCGCTCGCGGCCGGCTCGGGCTCGGCCGGCGTCTCGGCGGCGGGCGTCGCGGGGACGACGGTCTCGGCCGTCTCGGCCGACGTCGGGGACCCGGCGGGCGCGGAGGCGCGGCGCACCGCACGGCGCCGCGGACGGCCCGCGGACACCGGCTCCGCGACCGTTTCAGGCGTCTTCGGTGTCTCGGTCACCTCGGCGGTGGCCTCTTCCGGCTCCTCGGCCGCGGCGGACGCCTCGGCCGGCGCGACGGTCTCCGCCTGCGCGCCGGAGGGCGGTCCCGCCGGGCGGGACGCGGCCCTGCGCCGACGGCGCGGCGGCAGGGTGTCACTGGGGGTGTTCGGTTCGGAGTCCGTCGAGGAGGTCGCGGATGTCGCGGACTCTGCGGATTCGGTCGGTTCGAGCATGCGGGGGTTTCTCCCGTCAGGCTCCCGGACGCCGCGCCCGGTCCGGCATCGACCATGTCGACCGCCGGTGACGTCCGCGGCTCGCGCGATGCGCGGTCGCCGCCGTCCGGGGCGCGGGCGCCGCTCGGGAGCTCTCCGTGTCTTGTCTCGCCGGTTCCGTACCCCTTGTCGTGCACGGCCTGGCGAAAGTCTTGTGGTCGGTGCGCTGCCCGACCCAGGTGGCTCCCGAGTTCGAGGGCGGCGCTACGACGCTCGTCCCTGCGCGGAACTTCCCTTACGCCGGCGCCTTCGCGGCGGCAGCAGCGTCGGCCGGTTGCGGCTCGGGCGTTGCTGCCTCGCGGTCGGGCGCGAGCGGGTCGGTCACCGCGCCGGTCTCTTCATCGAACAGCCCCTGCGCCAGCCTGGTCACCGCTGCGGGGACCGGCGGCGCCAGGTCGGCCACGGCGCGAAGACCGGACAGGACGTCGTCGGGTCGTACGGCAGGCGTCACGTGCCGAACAACCAGCCGCAGTATCGCACAGGGCCGGTCGGTCGGCCTATCAGCCGGCGCATCATCGGTGGTGGTCGCGTTCTCGAGGCTCACGACGGCGGAGCGGGCGTCGAAGGTACGGACGCCGTTCTTGGTGCGGCGCTGGACCTCCACGGCCGGGGCCGAGTTGAAGGCCGCCACGGCGCGCTCGGCGTCCGCGGCCTCCACCCCGTCCAGCCGCAGCTCCCACACGGAAGCCGTCAGCCGGTCGGCGAGCCCGGAGGTCCGGGCCTCGACCGCGTCGACGATGTCGAGCCCGGCGGGCAGCGACTCGTCGAGGAGCAGCCTCAACTGCTCCGGGTCGCGCGCCTCGGTGAGCGCGATCTCCAGGTACTCCGCCTCACTGCCCGTGCCGGTGGGTGCGGCATTGGCGTACGACACCTTCGGGTGCGGGGTGAACCCCGCCGAGTACGCCATGGGCACCTCGGCGCGGCGCAGCGCACGCTCGAAGGCGCGCTGGAAGTCACGGTGGCTGGTGAACCGGAGGCGGCCGCGCTTGGTGTAGCGCAGTCGGATGCGCTGCACCGCGGGTACGGGCGGCGGGCCTTCGGGCTGTCGCTTGCCCAGGGGAACTTCTCCTTGTGTACGGCGGGCGGACCGTGGCGCCACCCCGCATCGGCGGGGACGCTTCGCACTCGGTCCTCTTTTCTAGAGTACGCGCTGGCGCCACCACAGGTTCCCGCCGGTCCACGGCCCGCGCTCCCCCCAGCTCCCCGAACAGCGCGCACCGCACCTCCGCCCGGGCCTGGCGCACGGACTGCCGCACCGAGACGAGTGCCTCCCGGCCCCGCCCGCACCGCCCGCGAGGCCCGGGCGACGGGCCGCCGGACCAGGTCCCGTACGGCATGCCCCACCGGTGCCTGGACGGTCCTCTGCACCCTGCAGCGTCCGCCCGCCGGGCCGGCTCCTGCTCATCCGCGCAGGCAGGCGGTTTCCCGGGATCCACACCCGGACAGACGCCAACGGGGCCGGCCTGGATCCAGGCCGGCCCCGGACCACCTGATCCGACGCGCGTCACCTACCGGTGCCCCGCCGTCTGTGGCCGTATCCGCCTCAGCAGCGGGCGGCGCTCGCCGGCAGGGCGGAGCGGTAGGCACCACCGAGCCTCTTGAACCCCTCGTTGGGCTGGACGATCACCTTGGTGCCCTTGTACTCGTCCTGGCTCCACACACACCAGTACTCGTTGGTGCGGTTCCAGGCAGAGCGGACGGCAGGGATGTTCTGCCGCTTCACATCATCCGTTCCCTTCGTGTAGCTGCCTCGGCGACCGCTGCCGTCGGAGTACTCGTACAGGCAGAAGTGGTCGACCGCGCAGGCGGCCGCGGCCCTCGACGGAGCCGAGGAGGAGGCCGCCGTGCCGGCGGGCAGGAGGGCGGCGGCGGAAGCCGCGGCCGCCACAGCCGCGACGGACAGGAACTTACGCATGACATTCCTTTCGGAGCACGATCTCGGACCCGAAAAGGATCACCAACTACACACACTGCCGCCAATTCCCCGAAAGTGTGACCTTCCGGGCACCCGGGGTCCGGTGACTCCCCCACTCAGCGCGTCGACGCGTGTCCGTCCCGACTGTTTCAGCTGGTCGGCGCGGTCTGCTTGACCGTGAGCGGCAGCAGCTTCTTGCCGGTCGGCCCGAACTGAATCTCCGCGTCCATGGCAGGACATATGGAAAAACGCCTAAAACTGTCAGTGAACTGCGTCACGCTGCCTGACATGAGGAAACGAGGACAGCGCCGACTCGCAGCAGATCGAGCGGCCTACAGAGTGGAAGCCGAGTGGACCGAAGCCGACCTTGCCCTGTTGGAGGAGCTCAAACGGGCTGAAGCCCTACTCCCCCAGGACGCACCCCGGGCGCTCTTATCCATCCGCTTGTCTGTACTGACGGACAACACGACATCGCCGGTACGGCAGGAGCTCGATCTCCGCATCCTGGCCAGGGAGCGAGGGAGCCGAGTCGTCGGCGTCGCTTCCGACCTGAACGTGTCGGCGACGAAGGTTCCGCCGTGGAAGCGGAAGGAGCTCGGGGAGTGGCTGAACAACCGCTCCCCCGAGTTCGACGAGCTCCTGTTCTGGAAGCTCGACCGCTTCGTACGTCGTCTCTCCGATCTCTCGACGATGATCGAGTGGAGCCTGAAGCGCGGGAAGAACCTGGTCTCGAAGAACGACAGCCTTGACCTCACGACGACCGCCGGAAAGATCATGGTCACGATCATCGGCGGCATCGCCGAGATCGAGGCGGCCAACACCTCGGCCCGCGTCGCAAGTCTGTGGGACTACGCGAAGTCGCAGGAAGGCTGGATCATCGGGAAGCCGGCGTACGGATACGTCACGGACGAGGACGACACGGGGAAGGTCGTTCTCGCCATCGACCCCGAGGCGGCCAAGGCGCTGCACTGGGCCCGACGCATGGCGCTCCGGGGACACTCCGCCGGTTTCATGGTGCGCTGCTTGAAGCGGTCCGGTCTGATGACCCAAGGGCTCACCGTGGCAACGCTCCACCGCCGCCTGCGCAACCCTGCGCTCCTCGGCTACCGGGTAGAAGAGGACAAGAACGGCGGGCAGCGACGATCGAAGCCGCTCCTCGGCAAGGACGGCAGGCCGATCAAAGTCGCCCCTCCCCTCTTTACTGAGGAGGAGTTCGAGACCCTCGGCGCCGCTCTCGACAAACGCAAGAAGAACCAGCCGCCGCGCCGTGTCGGCGGTGCGACGCAGTTCCTCGGAGTCCTGCTGTGCGCCGACTGCAAGACGAACATGACCGTGCAGATCACGAACAACACGCACGGGACGTACCAGTACCTGCGGTGCCGCAACTGCAAGAGCGGCGGACTGGGAGCGCCCAACCCCGAGCGGGTCTACGAGCGCCTGGTGCAGGACGTACTCAAGGTCCTCGGAGACTTCCCCGTGCAGGTCCGCCAGTACGCAGAGGGCGCCGAGGCCCGCAAGGAGATCAAGCGCCTTCAAGAGACCATCGCGCTGTACATGAAGGATCTCGAACCCGGGGGCCGGTACACGAAGACGCGGTTCACGAAGGAGCAGGCGGAAGCAACGTTGGACAAGCTCATCAGTGAGCTCGAAGCGATCGACCCCGAGACGGCGAAGGATCGATGGGTCAACGTCCACGGCGGCAAGACGTTCCGTGAGCACTGGCAGGAAGGCGGCATGGAGGCCATGTCCGCAGACCTGTACCGGGTCGGGATCCGCTGCGAGGTGACCCGCACGAAGGTACCGAAGGTCCGAGCCCCGAAGGTGCACCTCCGCCTACTGATCCCGAAGGACGTACGCGAGCGACTCGTGATCCGAGAGGACGACTTCGCGCAAGCCTTCTGATCCCAGCCCGCACAGGAACGAAGCCGCCTTCCCGGCATCTGAGGAAGGCGGCTTCGTCGGTTACTCGAACCATGTAGCAGGGTCAAACGGTTCTTCCGCACCGTCCTCACCCACGATCACCATCTCGCTTTCGATCAGAGACGTTGCTTTGTCCGACAGACGTCGCGTCCGGGGAGCGTCTCGGGTCGCCTGCCGTGCCTTCACGGGCCCAAGCGAGCCGAGCACTGCGGCGACCTCATTCTCTGTGGCGTCCGCCATAGCCTCAGCGATGCGCCGCAGTGGTTCAGTCATCCTCCGCTCCCTGTTTCAGCTGGTCGTCGGGGCGACGTTCTTGACCGTCAGCGGCAGCAGTTTCTTGCCCGTCGGGCCCGTTTGTGGCTATATGTCGAACTGGGGCACACTCGCCCACACACGTCGCGTACGCCGTGACCGAGGCGTTGTCAGCGGCGTGCGCTTCGATGTGCTGCATGACCGTTCACGACGTGGCCCGCACCCTGCCCGGCATCCCGGCTCTGCACGATCTCTGCCGCTCCCTCGCGATGGCGGAGGCCATCGTGAACCCCGACGGCGACGAGCGCTACTACACCTTCAACCGCTCCTGGTGGCAGACAGAAGAGTTGGCCTCGATGCGGAACGGCTCCGGGGACGAGTTCGACATCGTCTTCTCGGCCGCCGGCGCGTACGTGCGCGGCTTCGCTCATGAATCGCCACTCAGTCCGTATCACCAGCAAGACGACTTCGGACCCTGGCCGGGGGTGGTGGAGGCCGTACCCGCCAGCTTCCAGCGCTACGTGCACGAGCCTGTCTTCACCGACGAGGACGGCACCCCCGTCGTGACGGTGTGCCTGTGGCGCCGCGCGGTGGCTGACCGCTGGGAGACCGGAGACATCGACTTCCCCGAAGAACACCCGATCCGGACGGCTCGAACGGGCTGTTCGGTCTCCTGACGGAACCAGGCCCCGAAGCCTTCAAGGCGTTCGCCGAGGACTACTACGAGACCGCGGTCGACCTTGAGGCCCTGCGGCACATCTACGACCTGCGCCCTCTCGACCAAGCCGTGATCACCAAGCTCAACCCCCTCGCGCCCGTCACAGATGTCGTGAAAGACGCCCTGGCCATCGGCTACCCCATCTTCCCCGCCCTGCTTGCCGGGCCCCGGACCGACTGATCCTGCCGTCAGGCCGCCGCAGGCCACCCTCCGGCCTCACCCCCACTCCACGTCCGACGAGACGTCCGAAGGGGCACCAGGCGGCGGCAGCGGCGTTCTCAAAGCCTTCTTCGCCAACTGCTGCCGATCCCTCTGCAAGCCGAGCGAGCTCAGCACCGTCACGGCGTCCGACTCTGTGACTTCGGCCACAGCGTCAGCGATGCGGTGAAGTGGCTCGCTCATCCCAGGCCCCACGTTTCCGCTGGTCAGCCGGACTTCTTGACCGTCAACGGCAGGAGCTTCTTGCCAGTCGGGCCGATCTGGATCCCCAGGTCCAGCGCAGGGCACACCCCGCAGTCGAAGCACGGGGTCCAGCGGCAGTCCTCGACCTCGGTCTCGTCGAGGGCGTCCTGCCAGTCCTCCCAGAGCCAGTCCTTGTCGAGGCCGGAGTCCAGGTGGTCCCAGGGCAGGACCTCCTCGTAGGAGCGCTCGCGGGTGGTGTACCAGTCGACGTCCACGCCGAAGGGCGCGAGGGCCTTGTCGGCGCAGCTCATCCAGCGGTCGTACGAGAAGTGCTCGCGCCAGCCGTCGAAGCGCCCGCCGTCGTCGTACACGGCGCGGATCACGGCGCCGACGCGGCGGTCGCCGCGGGAGAGCAGGCCCTCCACGATGCCGGGCTTGCCGTCGTGGTAGCGGAAGCCGATGGAGCGGCCGTACTTCTTGTCGCCGCGGATCTTGTCGCGCAGCTTGGCCAGGCGCTCGTCCGTCTCCTCGGCCGACAGCTGCGGCGCCCACTGGAAGGGGGTGTGGGGCTTGGGGACGAAGCCGCCGATCGAGACGGTGCAGCGGATGTCGCCCGAGCCGGAGACCTCGCGGCCCTTCTGGATGACGTTCATCGCCATGTCGGCGATCTGCAGGACGTCCTCGTCGGTCTCGGTCGGCAGGCCGCACATGAAGTACAGCTTCACCTGGCGCCAGCCGTTGCCGTAGGCGGTGGCGACGGTGCGGATCAGGTCCTCCTCCGAGACCATCTTGTTGATGACCTTGCGCATGCGCTCGGAGCCGCCCTCGGGGGCGAAGGTGAGGCCGGACCGGCGGCCGTTCCTCGTGAGTTCGTTGGCCAGGTCGACGTTGAAGGCGTCCACCCGGGTCGACGGGAGGGACAGGCCGATCTTGTCGTCCTCGTAGCGGTCGGCGAGGCCCTTGGCGATGTCGCCGATCTCCGAGTGGTCGGCGGAGGACAGGGAGAGCAGGCCGACCTCCTCGAAGCCGGTCGCCTTCAGGCCCTTGTCGACCATCTCGCCGATGCCGGTGATGGAGCGCTCGCGCACCGGGCGGGTGATCATGCCGGCCTGGCAGAAGCGGCAGCCGCGGGTGCAGCCGCGGAAGATCTCCACGGACATGCGCTCGTGGACGGTCTCGGCGAGCGGGACGAGGGGCTGCTTGGGGTAGGGCCACTCGTCGAGGTCCATCACCGTGTGCTTGGAGACGCGCCACGGCACGCCCGAGCGGTTCGGTACGACGCGGGCGATGCGGCCGTCGGGGAGGTACTCGACGTCGTAGAAGCCGGGGACGTACACCCCGCCGGTCTTCGCCAGGCGCAGCAGGAGTTCCTCGCGGCCGCCGGGGCGGCCCTCGGCCTTCCAGGCGCGGACGATCGCGGTGATCTCCAGGACGGCCTGCTCGCCGTCGCCGATGACGGCGCAGTCGATGAAGTCGGCGATCGGCTCGGGGTTGAACGCGGCGTGGCCGCCGGCGAGGACGATCGGGTCGTCGAGGCCGCGGTCCTTGGCCTCCAGCGGGATGCCGGCCAGGTCGAGGGCGGCCAGCATGTTGGTGTAGCCGAGCTCGGTGGAGAAGGAGAGCCCGAACACGTCGAAGGCCTTGACCGGGCGGTGGCTGTCGACGGTGAACTGCGGGACGGCGTGCTCCCGCATCAGCTCCTCCAGGTCCGGCCACACGCTGTAGGTGCGCTCGGCGAGGACGCCCTGCTGCTCGTTCAGCACCTCGTAGAGGATCATGACGCCTTGGTTGGGCAGGCCGACCTCGTACGCGTCCGGGTACATCAGGGCCCAGCGGACGTCGCAGCTGTCCCAGGGCTTGACCGTGGAGTTGAGCTCTCCGCCGACGTACTGGATCGGTTTCTGCACGTGCGGGAGCAGAGCTTCGAGCTGCGGAAACACAGACGACACAGACTCGGCGGCTTCGGCAGGCATCTCACGGAACCTTCGTGTGCTGGCTGGGGTGACCATTCAGCGTAACCCGGCCGGCGGGTTCCCCCGCACCGCCGCCGGGTGCCGTGCGGCCCGAACGGCCTCCCGCTCCGCGGGAGGCGCCGGGCGGCTACGCCGACATGGGACGTTGCACGGTGATCGACTGGAGGAGCCCGACCGCTATCCACACGGCGAACATCGACGAGCCGCCGTAGGAGACGAAGGGCAGGGGCAGGCCGGTGACCGGCATGATGCCCAGGGTCATGCCGATGTTCTCGAAGGCCTGGAAGGCGAACCAGGCGACGATGCCGGCGGCGACGACCGTGCCGTACAGGTCGGTGGTGTCCCGGGCGATGCGGCAGGCGCGCCAGAGCACCACGCCGAGGAGGACGACGATGAGGCCGGCGCCGAGGAAGCCCAGCTCCTCGCCGGCGACGGTGAAGACGAAGTCGGTCTGCTGTTCCGGCACGAAGCGGCCCGTGGTCTGGGAGCCGTGGAAGAGGCCGGAGCCGGTGAGGCCGCCGGAGCCGATGGCGATGCGGGCCTGGTTGGTGTTGTAGCCGACGCCGGCGGGGTCGAGCTCGGGGTTGGCGAAGGCGGCGAAGCGGGCGATCTGGTAGTCGTCCAGGATGCCGAGCTGCCACACGGCGAGCGCGCCGAGGGTGCCGGTGCCGAGGAGGCCGAACACCCACCGGTTGGAGGCGCCGGAGGCGAGCAGGACGCCCAGCACGATGATGACCATGACCATGACCGACCCGAGGTCGGGCATGAGCATCACGATCATCATCGGCACGGCGGCCAGGCCGAGGGCCTGGAGCACGGTCCGGTGGTCGGGGTAGGGCCGGTCGCCGGCGTCCACCCGGGTGGCCAGCAGCATGGCCATGCCCAGGATGATCGTGATCTTCACGAACTCGGAGGGCTGGAGGGAGAAGCCGCCGGGGAGCTTGATCCAGGAGTGGGCGCCGTTGATGGTCGAGCCGAGCGGCGTGAGCACCAGGAGGATCAGGAAGACGGAGGCGCCGTACAGGAGCGGCACGGCGGTGCGCAGGGTGCGGTGGCCGAGCCAGATGGTGGCGACCATCAGGGCGAGCCCGATGCCGGTGTTGAGCAGGTGCCGGGTCAGGAAGTAGTACGGGTCGCCCTGGTTGAGCTCGGTGCGGTTGCGGGTGGCGGAGTAGACGAGCAGGGAGCCCATCAGGGACAGCGCGAGGCCGGCCAGCAGTATCGGCCAGTCGAGCCGCCGGGCGAGGGAGTCGCGGGCGAACAGGCGGGTCCAGCCGGCCCGCTCGGGTCCGTATCCGGAGACCTGGAAGCTGTTGGCTCCGGTCATGGGCGCGTCCTCCGCTTCCGCCTGCGGGTCTGCCGGTTCCCGGTGTCGGGCGGGTTCACGGTCGCCTCCTGGTCCTGGTCCTGCTGTCCGGCGGGGGCGTCGCCGCCCTCGTCCGCGGCCTTCTGCTGGGCCTGGAGGTCCTTCACCGGGTCCTTGGAGATCTTCGGGGAGGCGATGGTGCCGTCCGCCTTGATCTTCGGCAGGCCCTTGGCCGGCTGGGGCAGCAGCGCCTTCTTCGGGTCGATCTTCCCGTCGTCCGAGACGCCGTACAGGGCGTCGTAGATGTTGCGGACGGCGGGGCCCGAGGCGCCGGAGCCGGTGCCGCCCTGGGAGATCGTCATGACGATCGAGTAGTCCTTGGTGTACGTGGCGAACCACGAGGTGGTCTGCTTGCCGTAGACCTCGGCGGTACCGGTCTTGGCGTGCATCGGGATCTTGTCCTGCGGCCAGCCGCCGAACCGCCAGGCGGCGGTGCCGCGGGTGGCGACGCCGGCGAGGGCGTCGTCCATCTTGGCCAGCGTGGTCCTGCTTATGGGCAGCTTGCCGTGCGCCTCGGGCTTGATCTCCTCGACCCGCTTGCCGTCGGGGCTGACGACCGCCTTGCCGATGGTCGGGTTCCACAGGGTGCCGCCGTTGGAGATGGCCGCGTAGATGGTGGCCATCTGGATGGGGGTGACGAGGGTGTCGCCCTGGCCGATGGAGTAGTTGATGGAGTCACCGGCGCGCATCTTGTTGCCCTCGAGGCAGTTCTCGTACGCGATCTTCTCGACGTAGGAGCCGTCCTTCTTCCCCGTCTTGCACCAGGCGTCCTTGTTGGCCTTCCAGTAGTCCTGCTTCCACTGGCGGTCGGGGACGCGGCCGGAGACCTCGTTCGGCAGGTCGATGCCGGTCTCCTTGCCGAGGCCGAACTGGTGGGCGGCCTTGTAGAAGTAGTCCTTGGGGTTCTTCGGGTTCATCCCGCCGTCCTTCTTCCACTGCTCGTGCGCGAGCCGGTAGTAGACGGTGTCGCAGGAGAGCTCGAGGGCGCGACCGATGCTGATCGAGCCGTTGTCGGCGGACTCGAAGTTCTTGAAGACCTGTCCGCCCACGGAGTAGGAGCTGGAGCAGGCGTAGCTGCCGTCGAAGTCGTAGCCGGCCTCCACCGCGGCGGCCGAGGAGACCACCTTGAAGATGGAGCCGGGGGCGGCCTGCCCCTGGATGGCCCGGTTCAGCAGCGGGTAGTTGGAGTCCTTGCCGGTGAGCTTCTTGTAGTCCTTGGCGGAGATGCCGCCGACCCAGGCGTTCGGGTCGTACGTCGGGTTGGAGGCCATGGCGACGACGCGGCCGGTCTTGGCCTCCATCACCACGACGGCGCCGGCGTCGGCCTCGTAGGGGCGGCCGGTGTTGCGGTCCATCTCCTTGCGCGCGGCCTTCATGGCCTCGTTCAGCTCGTACTCGGCGACGCGCTGGACGCGGGAGTCGATGCTGGTGACGAGGTTGGAGCCGGGCACGCCCGGGTCGGACTCGGCCTCGCCGATGACGCGGCCGAGGTTGTCGACCTCGTAGCGGGTCACCCCGGCCTTGCCGCGCAGCGCGTTGTCGTACTGGCGCTCCAGTCCGGAGCGGCCGACCTGGTCCGAGCGCAGGAAGGGCGAGTCGGTGTTCTGGGCCTTCTGGATCTCCTCGTCGGTGACCGGGGAGAGGTAGCCGAGGACCTGGGCGGTGTTGGACTTGCCGGGGGCCGCGTAGCGGCGTACGGCCATGGGCTCGGCGGTGATGCCGGGGAAGTCCTCGGCGCGCTCGCGGATCTGCAGGGCCTGCTTGGGGGTGGCCTCGTCGGTGACGGGGATCGGCTGGTAGGGCGAACCGTTCCAGCAGGGCTGCGGCGTCTTGGCGTCGCACAGCCGGACCTTCTCCATGACCTCCTGGGGCGGCATGCCCAGGACCCCGGCGAGCTTGGTGAGGACGGCCTTGCCGTCGTCCTTCATCTTCAGCAGCTCGGTGCGGGAGGCGGAGACGACGAGCCGGGTCTGGTTGTCGGCGAGCGCCACGCCGCGCGCGTCCAGGATCGAGCCGCGGGTGGCGGGCTGGACGACCTGCTGGACGTGGTTGCCGGAGGCTTCCTTGGCGTACTCGTCGCCCTGGCGGATCTGGAGGTACCAGAGCCGGCCGCCGAGGGTGCCGAGGAGGGAGAGGACGAGGATCTGGATGACGACGAGGCGGGTCTGGACGCGTGTGTTCCGGCCCGTCTCCGGAATGTTGGTCATGGGCGCGGCCCATTCCGTCGAGGGTTGGTGGTGGGCGACGGGTGGGGGTTGGTCACTGCCTCCCCCTCGCGAAGTGCGTGCTGTCCGTGGTGTGCTGCCGCGTCGTCACAGGCGCTTGACCCCCTTGATGCGTCCGGCGCGGGCCACCCGGGCCCGGGCCGCCTTCACGCGCAGTCCGCCGCGCTGCTGCCCGATGCGCAGTCCGGTGCCCGAGGAGAGCCAGCCGGAGGAGATGTCGGTGGCCTGGGCGGTGGAGCCGGCCTCGGCCAGCGGGTCGTTCTCGGCGCGGCGGGCGAGCGCCATGATGCCGGGGACCACGAAGGGGGCGAGCAGCAGGTCGTACAGCGCGGCCGTGAACAGCAGGCCGGGCAGGCCCACGTGGCGGGCGGCGGTGTCGCCGACGAGGGCGCCGACGCCGGCGTAGAGCAGGGTGGTGCCGACGGCGGCGGCGACGACCACGGCCATCGGACCGGTGGCCGACCGGAGCCGGCCGTTGTCCGGTTTGGCGAGGCCGGCGAGGTATCCGACGACGCAGAGCACCAGGGCGTAGCGGCCGGCGGCGTGGTCGGCGGGCGGGGCGATGTCGGCGAGGAGTCCGGCGCCGAAGCCGACGAGGGCGCCGCCGACGTGGCCGTAGACCAGGGCCAGGCCGAGGACGGTGAGGAGCAGGAGGTCGGGGACGGCGCCGGGCAGGTGGAGGCGGGCGAGGACGCTGACCTGGATCACCAGGGCGACGACGACGAGGGGGACGGACAGCAGGATCCGGTTGACGCGCATGGGACGAAAGCTCCTACTGCTCGGTCTGTTCGGACTGCTCGGTCTGCGCCTGGCCGTCGGGTGCCTCGGCGGACGGGGTCACGGTCACCGTCACGGTAGGCGTGGGTTTCGGCTGCGGCTTGTCCGGGAGCACCGTGTCGCGCGGATCCTTCGCCGGGGCCTGGACGACGACGCCGACGATGTCGAGCTTGGTGAAGGAGGCGAACGGCGTCACGTAGAGGGTGCGGGTCAGGTCGCCGCCGGAGGGGTCGACGCGGGTGACGGTGCCGACCGGGACGCCGGGCACGAAGGGCTTGTCGGCCTGGGAGCCGAAGGTGACGAGCCGGTCGCCCTTCTTCACGTCCGCCTTGCCGTTGAGGAGTTCGACGCGCAGCGGGCGGTCGCCCTGCCCGGAGGCGAAGCCGAGTTCGTCACCGGCCTCCATGCGGGTGCCGACGGTGAAGTCGGGGTCGTTGGCGAGCAGCACGGTGGCCGTGTGGGGGCCGACGGTGGTGACGCGTCCGACCAGGCCGTCGCTGTTGAGGACGGTCATGTCCCGTTCGATGCCGTCGTCGGCCCCGGCGTCGATGGTGATGGTCCAGGAGAAGCCCTGGGCCGCTCCTATGGCGATGACCTGGGCGCCCTTGATGCCGTACTGGCCGGCGCCGGCCAGGCCGAGCATCTTGTCGAGCTGCTTGAGGCGGCTGCGGCCGCGTTCGTCGCTGCCGAGCTTCGCCTTGAGTGCCGCGTTCTGAGTCTCCAGTTCGGCGAGCCGGTCGTGCCGGTCGCCCGATTCGCGGATCGCGGAGACCGCGTTGCCGACCGGGTCGACCGCGGACGACACCCCGTTCTCGATCGGACCGAAGACCGTGGCCGCGGCCTGCCGGGCACCGTCGACCGGTGAGTCCTTCCCGCCGCGGATGTCCACCGTGATCAGCGCGAACGCGACGGCGATCAGCAGCACCAGGAGCAGCCGGCTCTCTTTCGTGTCCCTCACGTGCGGCGGCCGTGCCTTCCTCGTCGGAATTCGGGAATTACATGGCGATGTTCAGGAATTCAGGGGATTCACGGCGGACGCCCGTCCCGTCCGGTGCGGGCATCGTGGGCGTCTCGTGTCCCTCTGCCTTGTGTCTCTATATCAACGATCCGCCGCACGAGAGGAGATCGTCTCGTACGGCGGAACCGAAGGGTGTCGTCATCTGCGGGGCTGGGCGTCCAGCACCTGCTGGAGCGCCTCGAACTCCTCGACGCACTTTCCGGAGCCGAGCGCCACGCTGTCCAGCGGGTCCTCGGCGATGTGGATCGGCATGCCGGTCTCCCGGCGCAGCCGCTCGTCGAGGCCGCGCAGCAGCGCGCCGCCGCCGGTCAGCACGATGCCCCGGTCCATGATGTCGCCGGACAGCTCCGGCGGGCACTTGTCGAGGGTGGTCTTGACGGCGTCGACGATCGCGTTGACGGGCTCCTCGATCGCCTTGCGCACTTCGGCGGCCGAGATGACGACGGTCTTGGGCAGTCCGGACACGAGGTCCCGGCCGCGGATTTCGGTGTGCTCGTCGGTGTCGAGGTCGTACGCCGATCCGATCGTGATCTTGATCTGTTCGGCCGTGCGCTCACCCAGCAGAAGGCTGTACTCCTTCTTGACGTGCTGGATGATCGCGTTGTCCAGCTCGTCGCCCGCGACTCGGATGGACTGGGCGGTGACGATGCCGCCGAGCGAGATGACCGCGACCTCCGTGGTGCCGCCGCCGATGTCGACCACCATGTTGCCCGTGGCCTCGTGGACCGGCAGGCCGGAGCCGATGGCCGCGGCCATGGGCTCCTCGATGATGTGCACCTGCCGGGCGCCGGCCTGGGACGACGCCTCGATGACGGCGCGGCGCTCGACGCCGGTGATGCCCGAGGGCACACAGACGACGACCCGCGGACGAGCCAGATAACGCCGCTTGTGGATCTTCAGGATGAAGTAGCGGAGCATCCGCTCGGTGATCTCGAAGTCGGCGATCACGCCGTCCTTCAGCGGACGTACGGCAACGATGTTGCCGGGCGTGCGCCCGATCATCTTCTTCGCTTCGGCGCCGACCGCGAGGATGCCACCGGTGTTGGTGTTGATCGCGACGACGGACGGCTCGTTGAGTACGATCCCGCGACCCCTGACGTACACCAGCGTGTTGGCGGTCCCGAGGTCGACAGCCATGTCACGGCCGATGAACGACATTGAGTTCCCCATCAGGATTCGACTGGCCTTCCCGGGAGCTTTTGAGGGCTTTTCAGGTCGGCGAGGTGGGTGCAGTGACGCGTGGAGGCTTCCATCGTAGACGCGCTTTCGCGAACACTGCGCGAGGGTCTTCGCCATTGTCAGCAGATGGCGCATCGCCTCGCTTGTGGAGACGGGCCAACGGTGGCATCCGTTCCCCCGAACAGGCGCGCATATGCCACAGGGCGGTCGCTTCCGCGCGACCGCCCCGGCCGGCCCGCGGCCATTCGGCTGACGTCCTGCCAGAAAAAAGCTGTCCGCGGGTACCGGAAAGGCGTCAGACCCGGCCCGGGAAGAAGATCTTCAGCTCGCGCTCGGCCGACTCCTCGGAGTCGGAGGCGTGGATCAGGTTCTCCCGGACGATGACACCGAAGTCCCCGCGGATGGAGCCGGGGGCCGCGGCGATCGGGTCGGTCGGGCCGGCCAGGGCGCGCACGCCCTCGATGACCCGCTCGCCCTCGACGACCATGGCCACGACCGGACCGGAGGACATGAACGCGACCAGCGGCTCGTAGAAGGGCTTGCCCTTGTGCTCGCCGTAGTGCTGCTCCAGCGTCTCGGTGTCCAGGGTGCGCAGCTCCAGCGCGGTGATCTGCCAGCCGGCCTTGCGTTCGATACGGCTGATGATCTCGCCGGTCAGGCCACGACGGACGGCGTCGGGCTTGAGGAGGACGAGGGTGCGCTGGGTCACGAGGTCTCCTAGGAAGGTACGAATGTGCGGTTGTACGAGGTGATGACTGAGGTTACCGGGCGTGTCGCGGCGGCCGTCACGCAGCGTCAGGTGCTCAGGCCTCGGCCTGGGCCTGGGCCGCGAATCTCGCCTTCGCCTCGTCGATCTTCCGCCCGTAGTGCACCGACGCCCACCACAGGGCCGCGAAGACCGCGCCCATGAAGAACATCGTGGGCACGACGAAGCCGGAGGCGATCAGCGCGATCTGCAGCGCCCAGCCGAAGGCGACACCGCCCGGCCGGGTCACCAGGCCGCACAGCACCACGCACAGGAACATCGCGACACCGCTGACCGTCCACACGGTGCCCATGGACAGGTCGTCGTCCTTCATGGCGACCAGTCCGGCGAAGCCGATCAGGAAGAACTCGCCGATCAGGGTCGAAGCACAGAGCGTACGCACGTTCCTCAACCCTTCCCCAGCAGCAGCCGGGCCTCGCCGACGGTGATGACGGAACCGGTGACGAGCACGCCGCCGCCCGCGAACTCGCCCTCCTCCTCGGCCAGCGTGATCGCGGCCTCCAGGGCGTCCGGCAGCCGCGGCTCGACCTGGACGCGGTCCTCGCCGAACACCTCGACGGCGATCGCGGCCAGCTCGTCGGCGTCCATCGCTCGGTGGCTGGAGTTCTGGGTGACGACGACCTCGGCGAAGACCGGCTCGAACGCCTCCAGCAGCCCCCGCACGTTCTTGTCGCCGCTCGCGCCGACCACGCCGATGAGCCGGCTGAACTGGAAGGCCTCCCCGACCGCCTCCGCGGTGACCCGGGCGCCCGCCGGATTGTGCGCGGCGTCCAGCACCACGGTGGGCGAGCGCCGCACGACCTCCAGCCGCCCCGGCGAGGCGACGGCGGCGAAGGCCTTGCGCACGGTGTCGATGTCCAGCGGCTCGGGGCGCTGCGCGCCGACGCCGAAGAACGCCTCGACGGCGGCCAGCGCGACCGCCGCGTTGTGCGCCTGGTGGGCGCCGTGCAGCGGCAGGTACACCTCGGGGTACTCGCCGCCGAGCCCGCGCAGGGTCATCAACTGCCCGCCGACGGCGACCTGCCGGGCCACGACCCCGAACTCCAGACCCTCGCGCGCCACCGTGGCGTTCACGTCCACGGCCTTCTTCAGCAGCACCTGCGCCGCGTCCACCGGCTGCTGGGCCAGGACCACGGTGGCGTCCTGCTTGACGATGCCGGCCTTCTCGGTCGCGATCTCGCCGAGCGTCTCGCCCAGCCGGTCGGTGTGGTCCAGGTCGATGGGGGTGACCACGGCGACATCCCCGTCGATGACGTTGGTGGCGTCCCAGGAGCCGCCCATCCCGACCTCGACGACGGCCACGTCGACGGGCGCGTCGGCGAAGGCGGCGTACGCCATGCCGGTCAGCACCTCGAAGAAGGACAGCCGGTACTCCTGCCGCGCGTCCACCATCTCGACGTACGGCTTGATGTCCTGGTACGTCTCGATGAACCGCTCGGCGGAGATCGGCGCCCCGTCCAGGCTGATCCGCTCGGTGATCGACTGCACGTGCGGCGAGGTGTACCGGCCGGTGCGCAGCTCGAAGGCGCCGAGCAGGGCCTCGATCATGCGGGCGGTGGAGGTCTTGCCGTTGGTCCCGGTGATGTGGATGGACGGGTACGAGCGCTGCGGCTCCCCCAGCACGTCCATCAGCGCGGCGATCCGGGCGACGGACGGCTCCAGCTTGGTCTCGCCCCAGCGGGTGGCGAGCTCCGCCTCGACCTCGCGCAGCGCCTTGTCGACCTCGGGGTCCTCGGGGCGCGCGGGCACGTCGGCCTCCGGGGGGCCGCCCTGGGTTCGCAGGGTGCGGCTGCCGGCCTCGATGACGGCGAGATCGGGGTCGCGGGTGGTCTCCGCGTCGATGATCTCGTCGAAGGAGTCGAGGGGGTCGGGCTGGTCGTTCTCGCCGGGGATGTCGCTCACGGGACCAGTCTACGGAGGGTCGCTGACAGTCGGGCCGCGGAGTGGGGTGGCTGAGGCTGTGTGACGTGTGCAGGTGCCCTGTGGCTGGTCGCGCCCACGCGGCGGAGCCGCACATCGGCACAGCCCCGCGCCCCTGAGGGACGTGAAGGCCCCCGGCGCCTTTCGAGGCACCGGGGGCCTTCGTTCACGTTCCGGCGCCTACGCCTCCGGCAGCTTCTCCAGCTGGGACTGGATCCGGGCGATGTCCTCGTCCGCCTTGGCCAGCCGGCCCCGGATCTTGTCCACGACGTGGTCCGGCGCCTTGGCGAGGAACGCCTCGTTGCCGAGCTTGGCGTTGGCCTGCGCCTTCTCCTTCTCCGCTGCCGCGAGGTCCTTGGCGAGCCGCTTGCGCTCCGCGGCGAAGTCGATCACCCCGGACAGGTCCAGCGCGACCTCGGCCCCGGCCACCGGCAGCGTCGCCGTCGCCGTGAAGGACTCCCCCTCCGGCTGGAGCCGCAGCAGCTGCCGGATGGCCGCCTCGTGCGGCGCGAGCGCCGTACCGTCCACCGTCAGCCGGGCCGGAACCCGCTGCCCCGGCTGCAGCCCCTGGTCGGCGCGGAAGCGACGGACCTCGGTGATCACCGACTGGACGGTCCCGATCTCCCGCTCGGCGTCGGCGTCCCGGAAGCCGCTGTCGGCCGGCCACTCGGCGACGACGACGGACTCGCCGCCGGTCAGCGTCGTCCACAGCGTCTCGGTGACGAAGGGGACGACCGGGTGCAGCAGGCGCAGCGTGACGTCCAGGACCTCGCCGAGGACCCGCTGGGAGACCTCGGCGGCCTCGCCACCCGCCTGGAAGGTGGTCTTGGACAGCTCGACGTACCAGTCGAAGACCTCGTCCCACGCGAAGTGGAACAGCGCGTCGGACAGCTTGGCGAACTGGAAGTCCTCGTAGTACGCGTCCACTTCGGCGACGACCGAGTTCAGCCGCGACAGGATCCACCGGTCGGTGGCGGACATCGTCGACGGCTCCGGCAGCGGGCCGTCCACCGTCGCGCCGTTCATCAGCGCGAAGCGCGTGGCGTTCCAGAGCTTGTTGGCGAAGTTGCGCGAGCCCTGGACCCAGTCCTCGCCGATCGGGACGTCGACGCCCGGGTTGGCGCCGCGGGCGAGGGTGAAGCGGAGCGCGTCGGAGCCGTACTTGTCCATCCAGTCCAGCGGGTTGACCGCGTTGCCGAAGGACTTCGACATCTTCTTGCCGAACTGGTCGCGGACCATGCCGTGCAGGGCGATGGTGTGGAACGGCGGGGTGCCGTCCATCGCGTAGAGGCCGAACATCATCATCCGGGCGACCCAGAAGAAGAGGATGTCGTAGCCGGTGACCAGGACGGAGTTCGGGTAGAACTTCGCGAGCGACTCGGTCTGCTCGGGCCAGCCCAGCGTGGAGAACGGCCACAGGCCGGAGGAGAACCAGGTGTCGAGGACGTCGGTGTCCTGGTGCCAGCCCTCGCCGGTCGGCGCCTCCTCGTCCGGTCCGACGCAGACGACCTCGCCGTCCGGCCCGTACCAGACGGGGATGCGGTGTCCCCACCACAGCTGCCGCGAGATGCACCAGTCGTGGAGGTTGTCGACCCAGTCGAAGTAGCGCTTCTCCATCTCCTGCGGATGGATCTTGACCTTGCCCTCGCGGACCGCGTCACCGGCGGCCTTGGCGAGCGGGCCGACCTTGACCCACCACTGCATGGACAGGCGCGGCTCGATGGTGGTCTTGCAGCGCGAGCAGTGGCCGACCGAGTGGACGTAGGGCCGCTTCTCGGCGACGATCCGGCCCTCGGCGCGCAGCGCGGCGACGATCGCGGAGCGGGCCTCGAGGCGGTCCAGGCCCTGGAAGGGGCCGTGGGCGGTGATGACGGCGTGCTCGTCCATCACGGCGATGGAGGGCAGGTCGTGGCGCTGGCCGATCTCGAAGTCGTTCGGGTCGTGGGCGGGCGTCACCTTGACGGCGCCGGTGCCGAACTCGGGGTCGACGTGCTCGTCCGCGACGACCGGGATGGAGCGGTCGGTCAGCGGCAGCTTGACGAGCTTGCCGACGAGGTGCTTGTAGCGCTCGTCCTCGGGGTGGACGGCGACCGCGGTGTCGCCGAGCATCGTCTCCGCGCGGGTGGTGGCGACGACGATGGTCTCGTCCCCCTCCCCGTACTTCATGGAGACGAGCTCGCCGTCGTCGTCCTGGTACTCGACCTCGATGTCGGAGATCGCGGTCAGACAGCGCGGGCACCAGTTGATGATGCGCTCGGCGCGGTAGATCAGCTCGTCGTCGTAGAGCCGCTTGAAGATGGTCTGGACGGCCTGGGAGAGGCCCTCGTCCATGGTGAAGCGCTCACGCGACCAGGCGACGCCGTCGCCGAGGCGGCGCATCTGGCCGGAGATCTGCCCGCCGGACTCGCCCTTCCACTTCCAGACCCGCTCGACGAACGCCTCGCGGCCGAGGTCGTGGCGGGACTTGCCCTCCTTGGCCAGCTCCCGCTCGACGACGTTCTGCGTGGCGATGCCGGCGTGGTCCATGCCGGGCTGCCACAGCGTCTCGTAGCCCTGCATGCGCTTGCGGCGGGTCAGGGCGTCGATGAGCGTGTGCTCGAAGGCGTGGCCGAGGTGCAGGCTGCCCGTGACGTTCGGCGGCGGGATGACGACGGTGAACGGCGGCTTGTCGCTCTTGGCGTCCGCCTCGAAGTAACCCCGCTCTACCCAGCGCTCGTACAGCGGCCCCTCTACATCGGCCGGCGCGTACGTGGTCGGCAGTTCGGTGTCGGGCGCTGGTGGCTGCTGCTGAGCGTTCTCGGTCACGCGCTCAGTTTAAGGGCGTCACGGCTGTGTCCCGAAACGCCTTTCCTCTGTAACGGTGTGGCCCCCGGTGACCTGCGCACGCCAGGTCTGCGTCAGGATGTCAGCAACACATAAGCATCTGGAGGGGAACCCAGGAATGAGTCAGAACCAGCCGGGCCCGTACGGCGGGCAGCCACAGCAGCCCGGACCGTACGGCCAGCCGGGGCCGTACGGCCAGCAGCAGCCGCAGGCCCCCCAGCCCGGCTACGGCTACCCCCAGCAGGCTCCGCCCGCGCAGCCGGGCTACGGCTACCCGCAGCAGCCCGCACAGGGCGGTGTCCCGCCGCAGCAGCCTCCCTACGGCCAGCAGGCCCCGTACGGCCAGCAGCCCTACGGCATGCCCCAGCCCCCGGCGCCGGCCGGCGGGAAGAAGAAGACGGGCCTGATCATCGGCGCGGTCGCGGTCGTGGCGGCGATCGGCGTGGGCGCGTACTTCGTGCTCGGCGGCGGTGGCGGCGGCAACACGGGCGGCATCCCCGACGACGGCCCCCACAAGCTGACGACTCCGGCGACGGTGCTCGGCGGCGAGTACAAGAAGGGCGCCGACGAGGACAGCGGCGGCTTCGACGAGAACGACATCAAGGACGCCGAGAAGCACGGCGTCAAGAACCCGAAGGACGTCAGCGCGGCCTACCAGGGCGGGGACGAGAACAACCCGCTCGCCATGAAGATGGTCGAGTTCATGGGCGTCTACGGCGAGATCGAGGACCCGGAGAAGGTCGTCGACGGCATGTTCTCGGAGATGAAGAAGCAGGCCGCGGAGGACAAGGAGTCCAAGGGCGAGGCCGTCGGCACCCCCAAGGACTTCAAGCCGGCCGGTCTGGACGGCGCTGTCCTGAAGTGCCAGGAGATCAAGATGAAGAACGACGAGGCCTCGTCGGGCGCCGGCCCGTCGGAGATGAGCGTGCCGGTGTGCATCTGGGGCGACCACAGCACCCTGGGCGTCATCATCAACATGGAAGTGGCCGACGCCATGACCGGCAAGCCCGCCGACCTGAACAAGGCATCCGAGCTCACCGCCAAGTTCCGCAAGGAAGTCCGCGTCAAGGCCTGACGCACACACCATGCGGAAGGGGCCCGGTCGCTCGACCGGGCCCCTTCCGCATGTGTACGGCGACGACTACGCCGTCTTCGCCTCGCCCGGGCCGCGGCCCCGCGAATCGCGGGGGATCAGCGTCGGGTTGACGTTGGAGAGGACCACGTCGGCCGTGATGACCACGCGGGCCACGTCCTTGCGGGACGGGACCTCGTACATCACGCCCTGGAGGACCTCCTCCATGATGGCGCGCAGGCCGCGGGCGCCGGTCTGGCGGAGGATGGCCTGGTCGGCGATGGCCTCGAGGGCCTCGCGCTCGAAGTCCAGCTCCACGCCGTCGAGTTCGAACAGGCGCTGGTACTGCTTCACCAGCGCGTTGCGCGGCTCGATCAGGATCTGGAGCAGGGCCTCGCGGTCGAGGTTGTGGACCGAGGTGATGACGGGGAGGCGGCCGATGAACTCGGGGATCATCCCGAACTTCACCAGGTCCTCCGGCATGACCTGCTCGAACTGGTCCTTGGACTCGATCTCCCGCTTGGAGCGGATCGTCGCGCCGAAGCCGATGCCCTTGGCGCCGGCCCGGCCCTCGATGATCTTCTCCAGGCCCGCGAAGGCACCGCCCACGATGAACAGCACGTTCGTCGTGTCGATCTGGATGAACTCCTGGTGCGGGTGCTTGCGTCCGCCCTGCGGCGGGACCGAGGCCGTGGTGCCCTCGAGGATCTTGAGCAGGGCCTGCTGGACGCCCTCGCCGCTCACGTCGCGCGTGATCGACGGGTTCTCGCTCTTCCGCGCGACCTTGTCGATCTCGTCGATGTAGATGATGCCGGTCTCGGCCTTCTTGACGTCGTAGTCGGCGGCCTGGATCAGCTTCAGCAGGATGTTCTCGACGTCCTCGCCGACGTACCCCGCCTCGGTGAGCGCCGTGGCGTCGGCGATCGCGAAGGGGACGTTCAGCATGCGGGCGAGGGTCTGGGCGAGGAGGGTCTTGCCGGAGCCCGTGGGGCCCAGCAGCAGGATGTTGGACTTCGCCAGCTCGATGGCGTCCTCACGGCCCTGGGCGCCGCCGTTCTCGCCGGCCTGGACGCGCTTGTAGTGGTTGTACACCGCGACGGAGAGGGCCTTCTTGGCCGCCTCCTGGCCCACCACGTAGCCCTCGAGGAACTCGTAGATCTCGCGGGGCTTGGGGAGCTCCTCCCAGCGCACCTCGCTGGTCTCGGCGAGCTCTTCCTCGATGATCTCGTTGCAGAGATCGATGCACTCGTCGCAGATGTACACACCGGGCCCTGCGATGAGCTTCTTGACCTGCTTCTGGCTCTTGCCGCAGAACGAGCACTTGAGCAGATCGCCGCCGTCACCGATGCGTGCCACGGTGTGCTTCCCCTTCGCCTGGGAGACTCCCGGCCGTAGACGCGATGTCGACGGCCGGCTGACTCCTGGTGCTGCCTTATGTCCGACGGTACCTTGCCGGGCCCTCCGTCCGGGCCCCCCTTGGCACGGTTCGCTTTGACGTGAACCGCACCAAACCGTGCCAAGGGGCGGCAGACGTTACAGCCTCCTGCCTAGCGCAGGGAGGTGTTGTCCATCTTCCGGGTGGTGATGATCTGGTCGATCAGGCCGTAGTTCAGCGCGTCCTCGGCCGTGAGGATCTTGTCGCGCTCGATGTCCTCGCGGATCTTCTCGACCGGCGTGGTGGAGTGCTTGGCCAGCATCTCCTCCAGCTGCGCGCGCATCCGCAGGATCTCGTTGGCGGCGATCTCCAGGTCGGAGACCTGGCCGCGGCCCGTCTCGCTGTACGGCTGGTGGATCAGGACGCGGGCGTTCGGCAGCGCCATGCGCTTGCCCGGCGTGCCGGCGGCCAGCAGGACGGCCGCGGCGGAGGCGGCCTGGCCCATGCAGACCGTCTGGACGTCCGGCTTCACGTACTGCATCGTGTCGTAGATCGCCGTGAGCGCCGTGAAGGAGCCGCCGGGGCTGTTGATGTAGACCGAGATGTCGCGGTCCGGGTCCATCGACTCCAGGCACAGCAGCTGCGCCATGACGTCGTTGGCGGAGGCGTCGTCGATCTGCACGCCGAGGAAGATCACGCGCTCCTCGAAGAGCTTCGCGTACGGGTCGTACTCGCGCACGCCCTGCGAGGTGCGCTCGACGAAGCGCGGGATGACGTAGCGGGACTCGGCGGTCGGGCCGGTGTACTCGGCGCGCGTGCGGTCGTACAGGCCGCTGCCGGGGTAGTCGTTCACAGTGTCTCCTGGAAAGAGGCTGAGGCGGTCGGCTCGGGGCGGGACGTGGCTCAGGCGCCCGTACCGCCGCCGCCCGGCATGCCGGCGGCCGTCGCGATGACATCGTCGATGAGGCCGTACTCCTTGGCCTCGAAGGCGTCGAACCAGCGGTCGCGGTCCGAGTCACGGGTGATCTGCTCGACCGACTGACCGGTGTGCTGGGCCGTGAGCTCGGCCATGCGCTTCTTGGTGTGCAGCAGCCGCTCGGCGTGGATCTTGATGTCCGAGGCGGAGCCGGCCAGGCCGGCGGAGGGCTGGTGGATCAGGATCTCGGCGTTCGGCAGGGCGAAACGCTTGCCGGGCGTACCCGCGCTGAGCAGGAACTGTCCCATCGAGGCCGCGAGACCCATCGCGATCGTCACCACGTCGTTCTTGATGTACTGCATGGTGTCGTAGATCGCCATACCGGCCGTGATCGAACCGCCGGGGCTGTTGATGTAGAGGAAGATGTCCTTGTCCGGGTCGGAGGCAAGGAGCAGCAGCTGTGCGGTGATCTTGTTGGCGATGTCGTCGTCCACGGGCTGGCCGAGGAAGATGATCCGCTCGCCGAGCAGTCGGTTGTAGACCTGGTCGCCGAGGCCACCACCGATGGAGGGCTCGCCGGCGGCTGAGGGCATCAGATTCGTCACGTATCCACCTGCTCGTCTTACGACGGCGCCGGGCCGTCTCACGTTTCCCTGCGGGGCTGGAAGCCGATTCGGAGACTCCCCTGCCCTCGTATTCATGGACCCTAACGCGGGGGGCCTGCGGCGCCATCCCGGTTCTGCGGGTGTTCGCCGGGGGCGTAGCGCTGTGCGGGCGTGCGGCCCCGTGATCTCGCCGTTCGCGGTGCGTGCCCGTCGCCGGGTGCGGGTCGTGTGTGGCTGGTCGCGCCCGCGCGGCGGAGCCGCACATCGGTACGGCCCCGCGCCCCTCGGCGGGCTGCCCGGCCGTACGCAGAAAGGGCCCCGGCGGTCGTCCGGGGCCCTTTCTGCGTCCGTCTGCGGAGGCGGGAGGGGGATCAGCCCTCGGTCTTCTCCTCGGCCTTGTCGTCACCGGACTCGGTGGACTCGGCGGCGGCCTCGGCGGCCTCCGTCTCCTCCTCCTCGTCGTCCAGGTCGACGATCTCGCCGTTGGTGTCCTTGACCGTGGCCTTCTCGACCACGGCGGCCAGGGCCTTGCCGCGGGCGACCTCGCCGACGAGGAGCGGGACCTGGCCCTGCTCGACGACGGCCTGGGCGAACTGGTCGGGAGACATGCCGGAGGAGGCCGCACGGCGCATGAGGTGCTCGGTGAGCTCCTCCTGGCTGACGTTGAGCTTCTCCTGCTTGACCAGCTCGTCGAGGACGAACTGGGTCTTGATGCCCTTGATCGCGGCTTCGCGGGTCTCGGCGTCGAACTCCTCGGCGGTCTTGCCCTGGATCTCCAGGTACTTGTCGAGGGTGAGGCCCATCTGGCCGAGCTGGTGGTGCTCGAGGTTGTGCTTACGGGTGTTGACCTCGTCCTCGAGGAGCTTCTCGGGGACCGGGACCTCGACCAGCTCGAGCAGCTTGTCCAGCACCCGCTCCTGGGCCTGGGTGGCCTGGTCGTACTGCTTCATGTTCGCCAGGCGCTTGCGGCTGTCGGCCTTGAGCTCTTCCAGCGTGTCGAACTCCGACGCGAGCTGCGCGAAGTCGTCGTCCAGCTCGGGCAGCTCCCGCTTGGCGACCTGGGTGACCTTGACGGTGACCTCGGCCTCCTTGCCGGCCGCCGAGCCGCCCTTGAGCTCGGAGGTGAAGGTGGCCTCGCCACCGGCCTCCAGGCCCTTCACGGCGTCGTCGATGCCGTCCAGCAGCTCACCGGAGCCGATGGTGTAGGAGACGCCGTCGGCGACGCCGTCCTCGAGGACCTCGCCGTCGACCTTGGCCTTCAGGTCGATGGTGACCACGTCGCCGTCCTCGGCGGCGCGCTCGACCGGGGACGTGGAGGCGAAGCGCTCGCGCAGCTGCTCGACCGACTTCTCGACGTCCTCGTCGCTGACCTCGACGGCGTCGACCTCGACCTCGATGCCGGAGTAGTCCGGGATCTCGACGGTCGGGCGGACGTCGACCTCGGCGGTGAAGTTCAGCGTCTCGCCGTCCTTCAGCTCCGTGATGTCGACCTCGGGCTGGCCGAGCGGGTTCAGCTCGGCCTCGTTGACCGCCTCGGTGTAGAACTTCGGAAGCGCGTCGTTGACCGCCTCCTCCAGGACCGCACCGCGGCCGAACCGCTGGTCGATGACCCGGGCCGGGATCTTGCCCTTGCGGAAGCCCTTCACCGTGACCTGCTGGTTGATCTTCTTGTACGCCGCGTCGAGGCTGTCCTTGAGCTCCTCGAAGGGCACCTCGACAGTGAGCCGAACCCGAGTCGGGTTCAGGGTCTCCACGGCGCTCTTCACGGTTCGGTCTCCTTGTGGCTGACTTCTTCGGTTCTGCCGGAGCCGAGGGGCGTCCGGCGGATTTCGCCGCCCGGAGACTGCAGACTCTGAGACACACGGGCGTGCAGCTTGCATAGTAACGGCAGCGACTACACGGCCCAAAAGACGATCACTCCCGATCACCGCCGGTGATCCACGGGTGATCCGCCGACGGCCCGCCGATGATCACGAGTGACCGGCCGGTGGATGGTCGGGGTGGCGGGATTTGAACCCACGGCCTTCCGCTCCCAAAGCGGACGCGCTACCAAGCTGCGCCACACCCCGTCTGGTGCGACACGTAGGGTACATGCCCCCGGGCGCCCGGGACCGCCGTGTTTCACCGCGCCGTCCGCCGTACGCCCGTCCCGCGCCGGCGCGAAGGCCCGGCGCGGACGGAAGGGGTGTGCGGGGAGGGGGTACGACCCGCTACGATGCCTGCAGCGCCGCGATCGCCGACCTGCGGTGCGCGCTGTGCGGGCGTAGCTCAATGGTAGAGCCCCAGTCTTCCAAACTGGCTACGCGGGTTCGATTCCCGTCGCCCGCTCCGAGAGGCCTCCGGCCCGGTCCCCCGAGGGGACCGGGCCGGAGGCTTTTGCGCGCCGGGGTGCACCAGGGTGCGCGGGGCCGCGCGGTGCGCGCGGGGCGTCCTAGAACTGGATGGAGTTGATCGTCTCCGCTATCGAGTTCAGGAACCGCTGGATGTCGTCGGCCATGCCGGTCGAGGCCAGGAAGAAGCCGAAGAGGACCGCGACGATCGCCGGGCCCGCCTTGATGGAGCCTCCTCGCAGCAGCACCACCAGGATGATCGCCAACAGCAGCACCACTGACAGTGAAATGGCCACAACTGATCACACCCTCGGTCGGTCCGCTCTCCCGGCCCGGGGACGCGACCCCGCGCACCCCGCCAGAACCATCGTGCCACCAACCGGGCCCCGTCATGCGGCCGGTGACACATCGTCGGCCGGTTCCGCGCGGCGCGACGGCCTCCACACCCATGGCGCACGCCTCTCCCACCGCCGTCGCGCAGGAATTCGACGGGCCGCACGAACGTGCATTTCCTTCGCCCGGTTTCCAATCCCTCACAACACGTTCGCAGGTATTTCGAATGATGACGGCGGCTACCCCGAAAGCCTCTCCGGCCACCATTCACCGGCGTGAGCGGCGAGTCGCTCCGCCGTCACCACCCTCGAACCCACTGGGGCATCGAGTCATGAACAATGATGATAATCAGGGCGCGACTTCTCCAGGTCAGGCGCTTAGCGGACCGCCCTGTCGTGACGGTCGTCACATCACCGCGCCGGTCGGTCTCCGTTTGAATCCGGGTACCCGGAGGAGGTGTTGTGAATGGCGACGAGGCGGCGCCGAATGTTTCACCGAATAGCGAGGGCGACGCTAAGGTGCCACCAATGTTCTACGCCGCCACATCCCCTGACAGCGCAGTAAGGCCCGTGCCCTGCTCACCGACTTCTCGGCGGGAGGGCCCATGACGAACTCGTCCGAGTCGAGGGCGCCGGAGACGGAGCCCGCGTCGCGGGGCAGGGACGACGGCCGGTCCGAGCGGCGTGACGCCTTCTTCGACAACGCCAAGTACCTGGCGATCGTGCTCGTCTGTGTGGGTCACGCCTGGGGCCAGATCCTCGACGGCAACCGGGCCGTGGAGACCGCCTACCGGGTCGTGTACGCGTTCCACATGCCGGCGTTCATCATCATCTCCGGCTACTTCTCGCGCAGTTTCGATCTGAGCCCCAAGCGCGTCGAACGGCTCATCACCGGTGTCGTCGTCCCCTACGTCGTCTTCGAGACCGCGTTCGCGCTGCACCAGCGCTACAGCGGCGACGCCCCGGACACCCCGGTCAGTCTGCTCGACCCCTCCTACCATCTGTGGTTCCTGTGCGCGCTGTTCGTGTGGCGGCTGACCACCCCGCTGTGGCGGACGGTCCGTCACCCGCTGCCGCTCGCCCTGGTCATCGCCGCTCTGGCCTCGGTGTCGCCGGAGATCGGAAGCGACTTCGACCTGCAGCGGGTGCTGCAGTTCCTGCCGTGCTTCGTGCTGGGGCTGCTGCTCAAGCCCGAGCACTTCCGGTGGGTGCGGCGCCGCTCGGTGCGCATCCTGTCGGTGCCGGTGGTCGTCGTGGCGGCCGTGGTGGCCTGGTGGTCGGTGCCCCGCATGGAGCTCGGCTGGCTCCACCACAACACCGCCGCCCAGACGATGGGCGCGCCCTGGTGGTCCGGGCCGGTGATGACGCTCGCGCTCTTCGGCTGCGCCCTGATCCTGACGGCGTGCTTCCTCGCCTGGGTCCCGGGCCGGCGTCTGTGGTTCACGGTGCTCGGCGCGGGCACGATCTACGGCTACCTGCTGCACGCCTTCCTGCTGAAGGAGGCGTCCTACGAGGGCTGGTTCGACCTTCAGCCGCTGCGCACGCCGCTCGGCACGATCGGACTGACCGTCGTCGCGGTCGCCGTCGTCACCGCGCTGTGCACCGAGCCCGTCCGGCGGGTGCTCCGGTACGTGGTGGAGCCGAGGACGGCATGGGCCTTCCGGCGGGACGGGGACGGCGGGACCCGGGGCCGCGAGGGGCGGGGCGCCCTCGAGGCACAGAAGCCGCATCCGAAGGTCCCGGTCTGACCCGGTCTTCCGTCAGCCGTCCAGGCCGAGGAGCGCGCGCATCCGCGCGTACTTCCCGGTCAGCCGGGCGCGGGTCGGCCCGTCCAGGACCGCCAGCCGCGCCGGGTCCGCGTTGTGCGCCAGGTCCGCCTCCTTGACCAGCAGCGCACCGGGCGTGGCGAGGATGCGCGCGGCGTACGCCTCGGGCGGCTCCCCCGCGCGTTTGGTGAGCGCGCGCACGATGTCCTTGGTGCGGGGGCTCAGCGCGGCCTCGCGCAGCCACCGCTCCGACAGCGCGTCGTCCTCGACCGCGTCGTGCAGCCAGGCCGCGGCGATCTGCTCGTCGTCCCCGCCGCGCCGCCGGACTCCCTCGGCGACGGCCAGCAGGTGTTCGGCGTACGGGCGTCCGGCCTTGTCGGTCTGTCCGGCGTGGGCGGCGCGGGCGACGGCCTCGACGTCGGGCAGGGAGAGCGGCTCGGCGGGCCCGGGGGCGGATGACGGGGTGGAGGACACGTGGGCCAGTGTGTCAGTCCGCCGCAGGGAAGTGGGCCGTCGGACCCTCCCGGCAGATCAGCAGGAGCGCCCGGTCGTCGTTGACGTCCTTGGCGACCGCCTCGATCAGGTGCCAGGCGGCGCCGTGGAAGCCGCCGGCGACATAGCGGTCGGCCTCGCCGGTGAGGCGGTCGATGCCCTCGGCGATGTCGCGGTCGGAGGTCTCCACCAGACCGTCCGTGAACAGCATCAACACGTCTCCGGGACGGAGCGTCCCCTTCACCGGGTCGAACTGGGCGCCGTCGTACACGCCCAGCAGCGGTCCCTCGGCGGTCTTCTCCTCCCAGCGGCCGGTGCCGGCGCTGAGCTGGAGGCCCGGCGGATGTCCCGCGGAGTACAGCTCGTAGTCGCCGGAGTCGAGGTCCAGGACGAGGTGGATGGAGGTGGCGAAGCCCTCGTCCCAGTCCTGACGGAGCAGGTAGCCGTTGGCGGCGGGCAGGAAGGCGTGCGGGGGCAGGCTGCCCAGCAGTCCGCCGAAGGCGCCCGACAGCAGCAGGGCGCGGGAGCCCGCGTCCATGCCCTTGCCGGACACGTCGGTGAGGACGACCTCCAGGGTCCGGCCGCCGTTCGTGCGGGCCGCGACCACGAAGTCGCCGGAGAAGGACTGACCGCCGGCCGGGCGCAGCGCCATCTCCCGGTGCCAGCCCGTCGGCAGCTGGGGCAGCTTGCTCTGGACGCGGATGCGTTCGCGCAGGTCGAAGAGCATGGTGCCGCCGCGCCGCCAGGGCACGCCGACCCGGCTGCGGAACTGGGCCAGCAGCAGTCCGAAGAAGCCGCAGGCCGCGACGACCAGGACGACGCCGGGGGTGACCCGTGAGGGGCCCTCGGTGTAGGGGCCCAGCTGTATCGACTCCACGATCAGGGCGGTGGCCGCCGCCGCGTACAGGCCGAGCAGGCTCGCCGGGCGCAGCACCAGGCCGCCCGCGACGATCGGCAGCACCAGCGCGGCCGGTGCGCACCACACGGAGTTCACCATCGTGGTGGCCGCGATGACGGGGATCATCAGCAGCAGGCCGGCGAGCGCGATCCAGTCCGAGCCGTCGCCGCGGAAGTAGTCGACGGCGGATCTGCGCATGCCGACGCGGGCCCGGTGCCACTGCTTGTTCAACCGGGCCGTGAACGTCTCGGCTTCCGCGCGCCGCTGTCGTCCTGCTGCCATTAGTTCGGGACCCTATCCATCGGACCGGCCGCTCGGCACGGGAGGTCCTGGTTGTCCCCCGTCCGAGGCCGGACTTCACAGTGAACTTCACGAACGGCCGTCGCGCCGCAACCTGGCGGAAATTCCCTCGCCCGTCCTCGTGGGCCCTGGTAGGCATGTGCCCATGGGCGATGACGGCAGCGGCCGGACCGGCGGCAACGGCGACACCGGCGGGTTCGGCCCCGCGAACGGCCTGCGGGTTCTGCGGCCGGACGAATGGGACACGTGGTACGGGACGCTGATCCGTGCCTTCGGTGGCGTTCCGGAGCCGGCCGAGGAGCTGGCACTGTACCGGGAACTGACGCGGCACGACCGGTCCCTCGGGGTCTGGGACGGCGACGAGTGCGTCGGGACGGCGGGCGCGTTCGCCTTCCGGATGACCGTGCCCGGCGGCGCGCTCGTGTCCGCCGCCGGGGTCACCATGGTCGGCGTCGCCGCCACGCACCGGCGCCGGGGCGTGCTGACCTCGTTGATGCGACGGCAGCTGGACGACGTACGGTCCTGGGGCGAGCCGCTGGCCGTGCTGACGGCCTCGGAACCGGCGATCTACGGCCGGTTCGGTTACGGTGCCGCGACCTTCCAGGTGAACGCCGAGATCGAGACGGACCGGGTCCGTCTGTCCGTGCCGGACGGGACGGACGACGTACGGCTGCGGTACGCCGCGCCCGCGGACGTCCTCGACGCCTGCGAGGCGGTGTACGCGCGGCTGGTGCCCGGGCGGCCGGGGATGCTGGCCCGGCAGTCCGGCTGGGAGCGGCTGGGGCTGCTGGACCCGGAGAGCGGCCGGGACGGCGCGTCGCCGCTGCAGTGCGTGGTCGCCCGGCGGGACGGGCAGGTCACGGGATACGCGCGGTTCCGGGTGCGGCCGGACTGGGGGCCCACGGGGCCCGGCGGCACGGTGCTGCTGCAGGACCTGGCCGGGCTGGATCCGGCCACGCAGGCGGCGCTGTGGCGCTTCCTGTTCGACGTCGACCTGACGACGAGGCTGGTCACGCGCGGGCGGCCGGTCGACGAGGCGTGGCAGTACCAGGTGTCCGACATCCGGCGGTGCCGACCGCAGCTGCGGGACGCGCTGTACGTGCGGCTGGTGGACGTGGGGGACGCGCTGGCGGCGCGTACGTACCAGGCGCCGGTGGACGTCGTGTTCGAGGTCGAGGACGCCTTCTGCCCCTGGAACGAGGGACGTTGGCGGCTCACGGGGGACGCGAAGGGGGCGTCCTGCGAGCGGACGACCGACGCGGCGGATCTCGCCCTGTCCGTACGGGAGTTGGGGGCGGCCTATCTCGGGGGCGTGACGCTGGGGTCGCTGGGCGCGGCCGGGCGGGTGCGGGAGCTGCGGGCCGGCGCGCTGGCGGAGGCGTCGGTGGGGTTCGCGTCGGACGTGGCGCCCTGGCTGCCGCACGGGTTCTGACGGCCGGGGACCGCTCCGGCGGCGGTCAGTTCCGCTGGCAGGTCGGGCACCAGAAGAGGTTGCGGGCGGCGAGGTCGGCGGTGCGGACGGCGTCGCCGCACAGGTGACAGGGCGCGCCGGTCCGGCGGTAGACGTAGACCTCGCCGCCGTGGTCGTCGACGCGGGGCGGGCGGCCCATGGCCTCGGGGGTGTGCTCCGGGCGGACGGTGTCGATGCGGTTGGCGCGGACGCCCTCGCGCATGAGGGTGACGAGATCGCGCCAGATCGCGTCCCACTCGGCGGGGGTGATGTCCCTGCCGGGGCGGTACGGGTCGATGCCGTGCCGGAAGAGGACCTCGGCGCGGTAGACGTTGCCGACGCCGGCGATGACCTTCTGGTCCAGGAGCAGGGCGGCGATGGTGGTGCGGCTGCGGGAGATCCGGGCGTAGGCGGTGCGGGGGTCGTTGCCGTCGCCGGGCGGGCGGAGCGGGTCGGGGCCGAGGCGGTCGTGCACGGCCCGCTTCTCGGGGTCCGTGATCAGGGCGCAGGTGGTGGGGCCGCGGAGGTCGACGTACGCGGTGTCGTTGACGAGGCGGAGGCGGACGGTGTCCGTGGGCGGGGGCGCGGGGGTGGCGCCGAAGGAGACCTTGCCGAAGAGGCCGAGGTGGATGTGGACCCAGTCGGTTCCGGCGGCGCCGAAGCCGAGGAAGAGGTGCTTGCCGTGGGCCTCGGTGCGGGTGAGTTCGGTGCCGGTGAGGAGGGCGGCGGCGTCGGAGAACTTGCCCTGCGGGCTGGTGACGTGCACTGCCGTGCCGGCGAAGGCGGTGGCGTAGTCCTGGGCCAGCCTGTGGATCGTGTGCCCTTCCGGCAACGGGGGTTCCTTTCGTGCGCTTCTGCCCACCCACCCGTCCGACTCGGCCGGCCGGGAGGCGCGGCTCGCCCGGGGCGCCGCCCCGGCCCCCGGCGGGGACCGCGTCCCCTGTCCTCCTGGGGGTTCCGCCCACCCGGCGCGGTCGGCCGGGAGGCGGGACTCGTCCGGGGGGCCGCCCCGGGGCCTGGCGGGGACTCCGTCCCCGCGCCCCTCCCGGGGGAACGCCGCGCGCCCCTCATGAGGGGCCTTCGCCCCTCCCCCGTGCTCCCGCACCGGGGAAAGGCGGTCCGGCCTCGTCGTTACTGCTGCGGGTGGTGCGGGGGGATGGGCGGGAGGTCGCCCGTCGTCTCGTAGGACGACAGCATGTCGATGCGGCGGATGTGGCGCTCGTCGCCGGAGAAGGGGGTCGCGAGGAAGGTCTCGACGAACTTCGTCGCCTCCTCCTGCGAGTGCATCCGGGCGCCGACGGCCACGACGTTGGCGTTGTTGTGCTGACGGCCGAGGGACGCCGTCTCCTCGCTCCAGGCCAGCGCCGCGCGCACGCCCTTCACCTTGTTCGCCGCGATCTGCTCGCCGTTGCCCGAGCCGCCGATCACGATGCCGAGGGCGTCGGGGTCCGCGGCGGTCCGCTCGGCCGCACGGAGGCAGAAGGGCGGGTAGTCGTCCTGGGCGTCGTAGATGTGCGGGCCGCAGTCGACGGGCTCGTGGCCCGCGGCCTTGAGCCACTCGACGAGGTGGTTCTTGAGTTCGTAGCCCGCATGGTCGGAGCCGAGATACACGCGCATGGATCGAGTGTGACACGCGGCCCGCGGGGAAGCAGCGTCGGGTGTCGGCTGTGGAAGAGGAAGGGGCCGCGGAACCTCGGGGCAGACCCGGATAACGATCCGGAATCAAATGTTCCGGATTTCGTTCCCCTCCGTTTCACTGGTCCGGCTCGTACACCGCTCGTACGGGCGCACGCTCGACCGGCGCAAAGGAAAACACCCCATGACTTCGCAGCCGACCCTGACCAAGGCCGGGAACGGCCCCGGAGAGCCCGGAGAACCCGGGTCCGGGCTTCAGGCAGGACTCAAGAACCGCCATCTTTCGATGATCGCCATCGGCGGCGTCATCGGGGCCGGGCTGTTCGTGGGATCCAGTTCCGGTATCGCCACCGCGGGACCCGGAATCCTCCTGTCGTACGCCCTCGTCGGCACCCTCGTGGTGTTCGTGATGCGGATGCTCGGTGAGATGTCCGCCGCCAATCCGACGTCCGGCTCCTTCTCCGCGCACGCCGACCGGGCGCTCGGGCCCTGGGCCGGGTTCTCCATCGGCTGGCTCTACTGGTTCTTCTGGGTCGTCGTACTGGCCGTGGAGGCGACCGCCGGGGCCAAGATCCTCGAGGGATGGGTACCGGCCGTGCCCCAGTGGGGCTGGGCGCTCATCGTGATGGTGGTGCTGACCGCCACCAACCTCGTCTCGGTCGGCTCCTACGGCGAGTTCGAGTTCTGGTTCGCCGGGATCAAGGTCGTCGCGATCGCCGCGTTCATCGTCGTCGGCGGACTGGCCGTCTTCGGCGTGCTGCCGGGGGTCCACAGCGACCAGGCGGGGCTGTCCAACCTGACCGGGCACGGGGGGTTCCTGCCGCACGGCCCCGGCGCCGTCCTCACCGGTGTGCTGCTCGTCGTCTTCTCCTTCATGGGCAGCGAGATCCCCACCCTGGCCGCCGGTGAGTCCGAGGACCCGCAGCGGGCCGTGACCAAGGCGACGAACAGCATCATCTGGCGCATCGCCGTCTTCTACCTCGGGTCCGTCTTCGTCGTCGTGACCCTGCTGCCGTGGGACTCCCGCTCGATCGTCGACCTGGGCTCCTACGTCGCCGCCCTGGACTCCCTCGGGATCCCGAACGCCGGCGAGGTCATGAACGTCATCGTGCTGACGTCCGTGCTGTCCTGCCTGAACTCCGGGCTCTACACCGCGTCCCGCATGGCCTTCTCGCTCGGTCAGCGCGGGGACGCGCCGAAGGCGTTCGCCCGGACCACCCGGCGCGGGGTGCCGCAGACGGCGATCCTCTCGTCCGTCGTCTTCGGCTTCGTCGCGGTCTTCTTCAACTACAAGTTCCCCGACACGGTCTTCCTCTTCCTGCTCAACTCCTCGGGCGCCGTGGCCCTCTTCGTCTGGCTGGTCATCTGCTTCTCGCAGCTGCGTCTGCGGAAGATCATCCAGGCCGAGGCGCCGGAGAAGCTGGTCGTGCGGATGTGGCTGTACCCGTACCTGACCTGGGTGACCGCCGCGGTCATCGTGTTCGTGCTGGGCTACATGCTGACCGACACCGAGCACGACGGGCGCACGACGGTGCTGCTGACGATGCTCGTCGCGGCGGTCGTGGTCGTCCTCGCCGTCGTGAAGCAGCGGGTCGTCGCGCGGAGGAACTGACGGCGGCCCGACACGTGAGGGGGCCCGCCGGTCGCGCTGCGACCGGCGGGCCCCCTCACGTGTCGGCTCCTACGGCGTCACCGCTTGCCGGCCAGCTTCCAGGCGGTGGGCAGCACGCCCATGGCCAGGGCGGCCTTGAGGGCGTCGCCGATCAGGAACGGCGTGAGGCCGGCCGCGATCGCGGCGGTGAGGGACATGTCGGCGGCGAGGGCCAGGTAGGGGACGCCGACGGCGTAGATGATCGCCTCGCCCAGCAGCATCGTGCCGGCCGTGCGCAGCACCGAGCGGTCGGCGCCGCGGCGGGCGAGGGCGCCCACGACCGTGGCGGCGAGCAGCATGCCGAAGACGTAGCCGAGGGACGGGGCGCCGGTGCCGGAGCCGCCCTCCGCGAACCACGGCACGCCCGCCATGCCGACCAGCGCGTACAGCGCGAGGGACAGCAGGCCGCGGCCGGCGCCGAGGGAGGTGCCGACGAGCAGCGCCGCGAAGGTCTGGCCGGTCACCGGCACCGGGGAGCCGGGCACGGGCACCGCGATCTGGGCCGCGACGCCGGTGAGCACGGCGCCGCCGGCCACGAGCGCGACGTCCCGGACTCGGGAGGAGGGGAGGAGGTCGGCGAGGACCTGCCCGGTGCGGGCGGGGACGGCAGCGGTGCTCATGGGGACTCCGCGGTGGTGTGGACATGTCGGGACACCGTGACGCTATCCCAGCGGGCCGTAACCGATCACGAGCAGCGCCCGACAAAGGCGGGATCGGGTGCTTGGTGGGCTCCCGACAAAGAACGCCGGCTACACGCACTCCGGGGTGACACCGGTCACCGAGCTGGGGTCGTGAGCGTCACCCGGGGCCGCGGGCGGTGGCTGTGGGGTCCCGCCAAGGACGGAGCCGCTGAGGACCCGGACACCGCGGAGGAGCACGACACCGGCCGGCAACTGGACGATCACGTTCCGTATCCTGGCCGTCCACATCGTGGGCGGTCGCTGTCCCGGCGTGGCGGCACCGCCGAGACTGTGGGCGTTTTTACCCCCGTCCCCCACGCATTGGACGAGCCGCCAGATGTCCGACAGCACCACCACCGAGGCGCCGCCGCAGTCGGACGACGCCTCCCTCTCGCACGGCCTCAAGCAGCGCCACCTGTCGATGATCGCCCTCGGCGGCGTGATCGGCGCCGGGCTGTTCGTCGGTTCCGGGGCCGGCATCGCCGCCGCCGGGCCGTCGATCGTCGTCGCCTACACCCTCTCCGGCCTCCTCGTGATGCTGGTGATGCGGATGCTGGGCGAGATGTCCGCCGCGTATCCCTCGTCGGGCTCCTTCTCCGCCCACGCCGAGCGGGCGATCGGCCCCTGGGCCGGCTTCACCGCGGGCTGGTCGTTCTGGGTGCTGCTGTGCACGGCCGTCGGCCTGGAGGGCATCGGCGCCGCGCAGATCGTCCACGGCTGGCTGCCGGGCACGCCCGAGTGGGCGTGGGTGGCGCTGTTCATGGTGGTGTTCTGCGGGACGAACCTGGCCGCCGTGAAGAACTTCGGCGAGTTCGAGTTCTGGTTCGCCGCCCTCAAGGTCGGCGCGATCTCGCTGTTCCTGGTGCTCGGCGTGCTGGCGATCGCCGGCGTCCTGCCGGGCACCGACTCCCCCGGCACCTCCCACCTGAGCGACTTCCTGCCGAACGGCGGCGACGGCCTGATCATCGGCCTGCTCGCCTCGGTGTTCGCCTACGGCGGCCTGGAGACGGTCACCATCGCCGCGGCCGAGTCGGAGAACCCGGTCAAGGGCGTGGCGAGCGCCGTGCGCACGGCGATGTGGCGGATCGCGCTGTTCTACATCGGCTCGATGGCGGTCATCGTCACCCTGGTCCCCTGGGACTCCGAGGAGGTCGTGGCGAAGGGGCCGTACGTCGCCGCCCTCGACGAGCTGGGCATCCCGGGCGCGGGCCAGCTGATGAACGTCGTCGTGCTGGTCGCGCTGCTGAGCGCGATGAACGCCAACATCTACGGCGCCTCGCGCATCGGCTACTCGCTGGTCGAGCGCGGTCAGGGCCCGAAGGCGCTGGGCCGGGTGTCGGGCGGGGTGCCGCGGATCGCGGTGCTCGTCTCCTCCCTCTTCGGCTTCGGCTGCGTGCTGCTCAGCTACTGGCGGCCCGACGACGTCTTCTCCTGGCTGCTGAACATGATCGGCGCGGTCATCCTGGTCGTCTGGATCTTCATCGCCGTCTCCCAGCTGCGGCTGCGGCGCCGTCTGGAGCGGGAGGCGCCCGAGAAGCTGGTGGTGCGCATGTGGGCGTTCCCGTGGCTGACCTGGGTGGCGCTGGCGGGCATGGCCGCGGTGTTCGTACTGATGGCCCGCGAGCCGGACACGCGGGTGCAGCTGTACTCGACGGGCGGGATGACGCTGGCCCTGGCGGCCGTCGGCTACGCCCGGCAGCGGCGGCGGACGCGGGCCTAGACACCGCCGGACCTCCCGAAGGGCCGCCGCACGGAGACGCATCCGTGCGGCGGCCCTTTCGCGTGCCCCGGCCCCCTCGTACACCCTTCTGCTGCTAGCGTGCACCTGCAAGCCTTTTGCAATAAGAGGTCGGAGGGGATCCGTCATGCCCGTCTACACGCTTCCTGAACTGCCGTACGACTACTCCGCGCTGGCCCCCGTGATCAGTCCCGAGATCATCGAGCTGCACCACGACAAGCACCACGCGGCCTATGTGAAGGGCGCCAACGACACGCTGGAGCAGCTCGCCGAGGCGCGGGACAAGGAGCAGTGGGGCTCGGTCAACGGCCTGGAGAAGAACCTGGCCTTCCACCTCTCCGGCCACATCCTGCACTCCATCTACTGGCACAACATGACCGGCGACGGCGGCGGCGAGCCGCTGGAGAAGGACGGCGTGGGCGGGCTCGCGGACGCGATCGCCGAGTCGTTCGGCTCCTTCGCGGGCTTCAAGGCGCAGCTCACCAAGGCCGCCGCGACCACGCAGGGCTCCGGCTGGGGCGTGCTGGCGTACGAGCCGCTGAGCGGGCGCCTGATCGTCGAGCAGGTCTACGACCACCAGGGCAACGTCGGCCAGGGCTCCACCCCGATCCTGGTCTTCGACGCCTGGGAGCACGCCTTCTACCTGCAGTACAGGAACCAGAAGGTCGACTTCATCGAGGCCATGTGGGCCGTCGTCGACTGGCAGGACGTGGCGAAGCGGTACGAGGCCGCCAGGTCCCGTACGAACACGCTGCTGCTCGCCCCCTGACCGACCCGTGAGGCGTCCTGCCCCGTGATCGTCTTCTCACCGTTCACCCGGCAGGCGGCAACAAGGGAAGCCCCCGTGAGGACATGACTCGCGGGGGCTTCCGGTATGCGGCGGTCCGGGACAGAGTGTCGTAATGGCGACACAGAGGACGATGAAGGATTACTGCTGGACCTGCCGCGCGGACCAGCAGCACCGTCAGCTGAACAGGAAGGAGGAGGACTGGCTGAAGGAACGGCTGGGCCGGGCCGGCGTGGGCGAGTTCTGGCTCTGCGAGAACGTGCTGGACCCGGACACCGGCAAGCAGTGCCGCAATCTGCGCACGGGCTTCAACAAGAAACCCTTCGCCGAACCCATCAAGGTCCCCGTCCTGGACTGACCCGTCACAGGTTGCTGAAGTCCGGGCCCTGAGTGCGGGTGCGCTTGATCTCGTAGAAGCCGGGGACCGAGGCGACCGCGAGGGTGCCGTCCCAGAGCTTGGCGGCGTCCTCGCCCTTGGGGGCCGGGGTGACGACGGGGCCGAAGAAGGCGATCTGCTCGCCGTCGGCGCCGGGGACGGCGATGACGGGGGTGCCGACCTCCTGGCCGACCTTGTCGATGCCCTCCTTGTGGGAGACGCGCAGCTGGGGCTCGTAGGGGGTGGAGTCCCAGTGGTCCATGAGGGACTCGGGCAGGCCGACGTCCTTCAGGGCGGCGGCGACCGTCTCCCGGCCCGGCCCCTCGCCCTGGTTGTGGATGCGGGTGCCGAGGGCCGTGTAGAGGTCGCCGAGCACCTCGGTGCCGTGCTCCTCCTGGGCGGCGATGACGACGCGGACCGGGCCCCACGCCTTGGTCTCCAGCAGCTCGCGGTACTCCTCGGTCAGCTGGTCGAGCTTGTCCTCGTTCAGGACGGCCAGGCTCATCACGTGCCAGCGGACCTCGATGTCGCGGAGCTTCTCCACCTCCAGGACCCAGCGGGAGGTCATCCAGGCCCAGGGGCACAGCGGGTCGAACCAGAAGTCGACGGGGGTCTTCTGCGACATGTCTCTCCTCATGAGGCGGGCACGGCCGACTGCTTTCACCGGGCAACGCGGCGGGCCGCCCCCGCCATTCCCGGCTGCCGCGTGTCAGGGGCACATGGCAGGATCAGTGCTGTCCGCATGCTGAACACCACCCGAGGGAGTGCCGCCCGTGCCCGGTGAGAATCTGTCCCGCGACGAGGCCCGGGAGCGGGCCGCCCTGCTGTCGGTCGACGGGTACGAGGTGTCCCTCGACGTGCGTTCGGCGATCGGTGAGGCGGCGGGCCCGGGGCCGCGCACCTTCCGGTCCGTGACCACGATCCGCTTCCGCTGCAACGAGCCGGGGGCGAGCAGCTTCGCCGACCTGATCGCGCCGAGCGTGACCGCCGTGTCCCTCAACGGCCGCGACCTGGACCCGAGCGAGGTCTTCGACGGCTCCCGGATCGTCCTGGAGGACCTGGCCGCCGACAACGAGCTGATCGTCGACGCCCGGTGCGCGTACTCCCGCACCGGCGAGGGCCTGCACCGCTTCGTCGACCCCGAGGACGGCGAGGTGTACCTGTACACCCAGTACGAGCCGGCCGACTCGCGCCGGGTCTTCGCCAACTTCGAGCAGCCGGACCTCAAGGCGCCCTTCCGCTTCGAGGTGCGGGCGCCCGAGGAGTGGACGGTGTGGTCCAACGGCGCGGGCGAACGCGTCGACGGGGTGTGGCGGTTCGCGGAGACGAAGCCGATCTCGACGTACATCACGTGCGTGGTCGCGGGGCCGTACCACTACGTCACCGACTCCTACGAGCGCGTGTTCGAGGACGGGACGCGGCTGGAGATCCCGCTCGGCGCGATGTGCCGCAAGGGTCTCGCGCCGCACTTCGACGCCGAGGACGTCTTCCTGATCACCAAGCAGGGCCTGGACTTCTTCCACGACCGCTTCGACTACCCGTACCCCTTCGGGAAGTACGACCAGGCGTTCGTGCCCGAGTACAACCTCGGCGCGATGGAGAACCCGGGGATGGTGACCTTCCGGGAGGAGTACATCTTCCGCGGGAAGGTGACGCGGGCGTCGTACGAGGGCCGCGCCAACACGATCCTGCACGAGATGGCGCACATGTGGTTCGGCGACCTGGTCACCATGGAGTGGTGGGACGACCTGTGGCTGAAGGAGTCCTTCGCGGACTTCATGGGCGCGTTCGCCAACGTCGGCGCGACCCGCTTCAAGGACGCCTGGATCACGTTCGCCAACCGCCGCAAGGCGTGGGCGTACCGCGCCGACCAGCTCCCCTCCACGCACCCGATCACGGCCGACATCCGCGACCTGGAGGACGCCAAGCTCAACTTCGACGGCATCACGTACGCCAAGGGCGCCTCCGTGCTGAAGCAGCTCGTCGCGTACGTCGGCCAGGACGCGTTCTTCGAGGGCGCGCGGCGCTACTTCAAGCGGCACGCGTACGGCAACACGCGCCTCGGCGACCTGCTGTCGGTGCTGGAGGAGACCAGCGGGCGGGACATGAGCGCCTGGGCGCGGTCCTGGCTCCAGACGGCCGGCGTCAACTCGCTGACCCCGCAGGTGCTGCTGGGCGCCGAGGGCCGCGTCGACGAGCTGGCCGTCGTGCAGGAGGCCGCGGAGTCGCACCCCGAACTGCGGCCCCACCGGGTCGCGGTGGGGCTGTACCGGCGTACCGGCGAGGGCGCCCTGGAGCGGTACGCGCGCGCCGAGGTGGACGTCGAGGGTCCGCGCACGGTCGTGGCGGAGCTGGCCGGGGCCGAGGCGCCCGAGCTGGTCCTCGTCAACGACGACGACCTGACGTACTGCAAGACCCGCTTCGACGAGACCTCGCTGGCGACGCTGCGCGACCACCTGGGATCCCTGACCGACCCGCTGGCTCGGGCCCTGTGCTGGTCGGCGCTGTGGAACATGACGCGGGACGCGTTGCTGCCGGCGCGGGACTTCGCCGGGCTGGTGCTGCGGTTCGCGGGGCGCGAGTCCGACATCGGCGTCCTGCAGATGCTGCACGCCTGGGCCGGCTCGGCGCTGGTGCACTACGTGGCCCCCGACGGGCGCGAGGAGTGCGGCCGGCTGCTGGGCGAGGGCGCGCTGCGGGAGCTGCGGGAGGCGGCGCCGGGCGGCGAGCAGCAGCTGGCGTGGGCGCGGTTCTTCGCGACGATCGCCTCCGACCCGGCGGACCTGCGGCTGCTGCGCGGTCTGCTGGAGGGCACGGAGAAGATCGACGGGCTGGACGTGGACCAGGAGCTGCGCTGGGCGTTCCTGGAGCCGCTCGCCGCGCACGGGGAGGCCGACGAGGGCGTGCTGGCGGCCGAGCTGGCCCGCGACGACACGGCCTCCGGCAAGCGGCACCAGGTGCGCTGCCTGGCCGCCCGCCCGTCGGCGGCGGTGAAGGCGCAGGCCTGGGCGCAGGTCGTGGAGTCCGACGCGCTGTCGAACGCCCTGGTGGAGGCGACCATCGCGGGCTTCGCGCAGCCCTCGCAGCGGGAGCTGCTCGCGCCGTACGCCCAGAAGTACTTCGCGGCGATCGAGCGGGTGTGGAGCGAGCGGTCCATCCAGATCGGGATGGACGTGGTCCGGGGGCTGTTCCCGTCGCTGCGGGACTCCCAGGAGACGCTCGACGCGACGGACGCGTGGCTGTCCGCCCACGAGCAGGCCGCGCCCGCGCTGCGCCGGCTGGTCCTGGAGGCCCGGGACGACCTGGCCCGGGCGCTGCGGGGGCAGGCCTGCGACGCGGCCGCCGCCGGGCGCTGACGAGTCGGCAGGCCGGCAAGGGGCGGCGTGGGTGGCGTGGGGCGGGTTCGTCGGCCGCGGGGCTGCCGTGGCCGGCCGCGCGGTTCCCCACGCCCCCTGGGTGCTCCCCACGCCCCTCTGGGCGCTCCCGCACCCTTGATCTTTGGCCAATGATTGGGCGTTCCGTCATCGTTACGGAATTCAGTCAACAGCAGCCGTAACCTCTGGTCCGCACCTTTGCGGACCAGGGGTTTTCGGCATCCGAACACCCGTCCTTTAGGGCGGTCTTGTCCAGATTCGTCGATAGATGTGTAACAGCGGTTAAGGGGCGGACCGGACCCGGGAAAGTCCCGGTCATGACGCACAACACCCCGCTCTCCCCCCGCCCCCTCCACCACCTGGCCGACGGCCGGCGCCGCCTGATGACGGCCGCGCAGCTGCGGGCGCACGGTGTCTCGGCCGCCGAGGCCGTCGAGCAGTGCCGACCCGGCGGGCCCTGGCAGCAGCTGCTGCCGAACGTCGTCCTGCTCCACCCGGGTCCACCGACCAGTGACGAGCGGCTGCACGCGGTACTGCTGTACGCGGCCCGGGAGCGGCCCGCCGGCCGGGCCGCCGGGGTGCCGGTCCAGCCCGGCGCGGAGGGCTCGCCGGACCCCGCCTACGCGGAGGCCGTGATCACGGGCCTGGCCGCGCTGACCCTGCACGGCCTGTGCGCCGCTCCCCCGCTGCCGTCCCTGGACGCCATCGACGTCCTGGTGCCGCGCACACGCCGGCTGCGTTCCACGGGCTGCGCGCGGATCGTACGCACGGCCGCGCTGCCCGCCGCCGTGCAGGTGACCGGGGTGCCGGTGGCACCGGTGGCGCGGGCGCTGGCCGACGCGGTGGCCGGGCTGACGGACGCGGGCGTCGTCCGCCGGCTGCTCACGGAGGCGGTGCGCGGCGGACACTGCGAACCCGCGGCGGTGGTGCGGGAGCTGAACCGGGCGCGGCTGCTGGGCCGGCCGCACGTGGTGGACGCCGTGGACTCGCTGGTGGCCGAGGGGCGGGCGATCGCGGAGCAGCGCCTGTACCGGATGGTGCGCGAGCACGGTCTGCCGGACCCGGTGTGGAACGTCGACCTGCGGCTGCCCGGCGGCCCCCACCTCGGCGGTCTGGACGCCTACTGGCCGGAGCAGGCGGTGGCCCTGGAGCTGGACACCCGCGCCCACCGCCGGGAGGACGACGCGCTGTGGTCGGAATACGCCCGCAAGCGCGAGCACTTGGAACGGCTGGGCATCACGGTCGTGCACATCACGCCGCGCAAGCTGCGGGAGTCGATGGAGCACCAGGCGGCCGTGGTCCGTACGGCGTTGATGGCGGCCAAAGACCGGGAACCCGCCGCGTACGTCGTGGTACTGCCCCGGTAGTGACGGACCGGGACCGTACCAGGAGGGGAGAGGAGGGACCGGCGGGCGCGACTGCCCACCGGTCCCTCCTCACGTCCCACAGGATTGTCACAGGCCGTCCCTTACATCCCCGATGGCGTATGGCGGAAGTACGCCAGGACTCGCTGACATCTCGAACAACTCTCCCCGAACAACAACCCCTTGGGTAAAGCTGAGCGGTCATCCGGGATCGCATTCCGGACCGCTTCGACCAGGGCCGATCGACCCCGGTCGTTCCCGCTCGCTCCTTCACCCCAAGGGATGCCGATGACCCACACTCCCCAGCGCGAACCGATACCGGGCGCGAGACGTGCGGCCCGCACGGCCGTGGCCGCGGGCCTCGTGGCCGCGCTCTGTGCGGCCGGGCCGATACCCCTGGCCCTCGCGGCCGACGGTCCGGGCACCGGGATCGTGCCGCCGGCCGACGCTTCCGTCAAATCCGCGCCCGACAAGCTCGGTTCGGACGACGCGGACCGGCTCGCCGAGGCCAAGGCCGACGGCGCGAAGAACGTCACGATGATGATCGCCACCGCGCCCGGCAGGACCGAGCAGGTCGCCGAGGAGCTGGACGCCGTCGGCGGCGGCGCCGTCGGCCGCACCGACGACGAGCTCGGCTACGTCCGCGCCACCGTCCCCACCGGCAAGGCGGACTCGGCCATCGCCGCCGCCGCGAAGCTCTCCTCCGTGCACGGCATCGACCTGCGCGACGAGATCCCGCTGGACGACCCGACCCCGAGCGCGGACACGGCCAAGGGCGCCTCGCACCAGGGCCGCCCCTACCCGGCGCCGGACCGGAACACGCCCGCCGAGAACCCGTACAACCCGTCCTTCGAGACGGGCGCCGTCGACTTCGTGGAGAAGAACCCGAAGGCGGACGGCCGCGGCGTCACCATCGGCATCCTCGACTCCGGCGTGGACCTCGCCCACCCGGCGCTGCAGAAGACCACCACCGGCGAGCGCAAGATCGTCGACTGGGTCACCGCGACCGACCCGGTCGTCGACGGGGACGCCACCTGGCGGCGCATGGACACCGCGGTCTCCGGACCCGCCTTCACCTACGGCGGACAGAGCTGGACGGCGCCCGCCGGGTCCTACCAGGTCAACGTCTTCCGCGAGTCCGTCACCGCCGGCGGCGACGCCCAGGGCGACGCGAACCGGGACGGCGACACCACCGACTCCTGGGGCGTCCTGTACGACGCGCAGGCCGGCACGGTCCGCGTCGACCTGAACAACAACCACGACTTCGCCGACGACACCCCGATGAAGCCGTACAAGGACGGCTTCCAGGTCGGGTACTTCGGCACCGACGACCCGAAGACGGACGTGGCCGAGCGCCAGCCGTTCGTGGTCGAGATCCGCAAGGACGTCGTCGTGGGCGCCGGCGCCAAGGCCGACTTCGTCAACATCGGCGTCATCGAGTCCGAGCACGGCACCCACGTGGCCGGACTCACCGCCGCCCACGGCCTGTTCGGCGGGAAGATGAACGGCGCGGCCCCGGGCGCGAAGATCGTCTCCTCGCGCGCCTGCTCCTGGTCCGGCGGCTGCACCAACATCGCGCTCACCGAGGGCATGATGGACCTCGTCAAGAACCGCGGCGTCGACATCGTCAACATGTCCATCGGCGGCCTCCCGGCGCTGAACGACGGCAACAACGCGCGCGCCGAGCTGTACACGCGGCTCATCGACACCTACGGCGTCCAGCTGGTGATCTCCGCGGGCAACTCCGGCCCCGGCGCCAACACCATCGGCGACCCCGGCCTGGCCGACAAGGTCATCTCGGTCGGCGCGTCCATCTCCCGCGAGACCTGGGCCGCCAACTACGGCTCCGCGGTGGAGACCAAGTACGCGATGATGCCGTTCTCCTCGCGCGGCCCGCGGGAGGACGGCGGGTTCACGCCGACGCTCACCGCGCCGGGCGCCGCGGTCAACACCATCCAGACCTGGATGCCCGGCGCCCCCGTCCCGGAGGCCGGCTACCCGCTCCCGGCCGGCTACGGCATGCTCCAGGGCACCTCGATGGCCGCCCCGCAGGCCGCCGGCGCCTCCGCGCTGCTGCTGTCCGCCGCGAAGCGCGAGGGCATCGACCTCACCCCGGCGAAGCTGCGCACCGCGCTGACCTCCACCGCCGACCACATCAAGGGCGCGCAGGCGTACGAGGAGGGCGCGGGCCTGGTCAACGTGCCCGACGCCTGGCGGGCGATCGAGCGCGGCGCCGCCGCGCACGACTACACGGTCAAGGCGCCGGTCGACACCGCGATCGACCAGTTCCTGAAGACCCCGGGCTACGGCACCGGCCTGTACGACCGCGAGGGCGGCCTGAAGGCGGGCCAGAAGAAGACGTACGAGATCACGCTCACCCGCACCTCCGGCGCCGACAAGGCGATCCGGCACGAGCTGCACTTCGAGAACAACGCCGGGCGCACCTTCCGGATCGTCGGCTCCGACGAGGTGAAGCTGCCGCTGAACGAGCCGGTGACCGTCAAGGTCGAGGCGCGGCCGGGCTCCGCCGGCCTCAAGAGCGCGATCCTCGAGGTCGACGACCCGCGCACCGAGGGCATCGACAAGCAGGTCCTGACCACGGTCGTGGTCTCCGCGCCGCTGAAGTACACCTTCTCCGCGAAGGACTCCGTGCAGCGCAACAGCACCCGGTCGTACTTCGTGACCGTCCCCGAGGGAGCGAAGACGCTCGAGGTGGCGATGGGCGGGCTGAAGGACAGGAGCCAGACCCGGTTCATCTCCATCCACCCGTACGGCGTCCCGGCCGACACCACGTCCACGCCGTACTGCTACCACAACTACCTCGACGGCAACGGCTGCCGGCCCGACGTGCGCGCGTACGCCGACCCGCAGCCCGGCGTCTGGGAGATCGAGGTCGAGTCGCGGCGCACCTCGCCGCTGCTGGACAACCCGTACACCCTGGACGTCTCCGTCCTCGGCGTCGCCTTCGCCCCGGAGGTCGTGACCGTGCCCGAGGCCGAGGCGGGCACCCCGGTGACCGCCTCCTGGACGGTGACGAACCGGTACGCCGCCCTGGAGGGCAGGCTCGTCGGCGGCCCGCTCGGCTCGGCCGCGTCGTCCCGCCCGACGATCAAGCAGGGCGAGACGAGGACGACCACGGTCGAGGTGCCCGCGGGCGCCACGTCGCTCGACGTCGCCGTCGGAGGCGTCTCCGACGCGGCCTCCGACCTGGACCTGACGGTCTACGACAAGAACGGCAAGGTCGTCGGCACGTCCGCCGACGGCGACTCGGAGGAGTCGGTGTCGATCCCGGCCCCGGCCGCCGGCACGTACACCGTGAAGGTCGCGGGCTACTCGGTGCCGTCCGGCACCACCGAGTACGACTACCGGGACGTGTACTTCGCCGCGTCCCTCGGCTCGGTCACCGTGGACGGCTCGGCGCCGGTGAGGCTCGGCACGGGCGCCTCGGCGACGGTCACCGGCAACGCGACCGCGCTGGCCGCCGCTCCGGAGGGCCGTGAGTTCTTCGGCCGGGTCCAGCTGGTGAACGCCCGCGGCACGGTCGCGGGCCAGGGCAGCGTGCGGATCGGCACGGTCGTGCCGTAGTCCGGTCGTGCCGTAGTCCGGTACGGCGGACCTCGGGGGCGGGCGCCCGGTGGGGCGCCCGCCCCTTTTCCGTGCCCCCGGCGACCGGCCGGGCGCGGGCGAGGCGGCGGGGTGCCGAGGACCGCGCCGGTCTCCTCCCGGGGCCCGCGCCGTGGCGCGAGGCGTATGTCACATCGTCGTGTGCGGCCGAAAGGGATGGGCAGGGGCGGGACAGCACAGCTTGCGGCGCGGGGTCCGGCCGGGCTGAATTTCTGCAGCTCAGAGCGGGTTTTCACCGAAGGACCACGCCCGCTGCCCGAGCCACCGCGTCCCAGGGTGCGGGCACCTCGCGCAAAGGATTGGACAGGTGTGCCCGGCTGAGCCCCATGATGGAAAGGTCTCGGCCGAGCAACGCGCGCGTGAAGACACGCGCACAGACGGAGAAGGAGTCACCGTGAGGGTCGGAATCGTCGGAGCCACCGGTCAGGTCGGCACGGTCATGCGCAGGATCCTCACGGAGCGGAACTTCCCGGTCACCGAGCTGCGCCTGTTCGCCTCGGCCCGCAGCGCCGGCCGGGAGCTGGACGGGGTGACGGTGGAGGACGCGGCCACCGCCGACTACTCCGGCCTGGACATCGTGCTGTTCTCCGCGGGCGGCGCCACCTCCAAGGCGCTGGCCGAGAAGGTCGCCTCCCAGGGCCCGGTCGTGATCGACAACTCCTCCGCCTGGCGTCGCGACCCCGAGGTCCCCCTCGTGGTCTCCGAGGTGAACCCGCACGCGATCGCCGACCGCCCCAAGGGCATCATCGCCAACCCGAACTGCACCACGATGGCCGCGATGCCCGTGCTGCGTCCGCTGCACGCGGAGGCGGGGCTCGAGGCGCTGGTCGTCGCCACCTACCAGGCGGTGTCCGGTTCCGGCCTGGCCGGCGTGGACGAGCTGTTCGAGCAGGTGAAGAAGGTCGGCGACGACGCCCCGAAGCTCACCCACGACGGGTCGGCGGCCGAGTTCCCGAAGCCGGAGAAGTACGTCGCGCCGATCGCGTACAACGTGCTGCCGCTGGCCGGCTCGATCGTCGACGACGGTCTGCACGAGACGGACGAGGAGCAGAAGCTCCGCAACGAGTCCCGCAAGATCCTGGAGATCCCGGAGCTGAAGGTCTCCGGCACCTGCGTGCGCGTGCCCGTCTTCAGCGGCCACTCCCTCCAGATCAACGCGCGCTTCGCCCGCCCGATCAGCGTCGAGCGCGCCAAGGAGCTGCTGGCCGGCGCCCCCGGCGTCGCGCTCACCGAGGTGCCGACCCCGCTCCAGGCCGCCGGCCAGGACCCGTCGTACGTGGGCCGCATCCGCCGGGACGAGACCGTCGAGAACGGCCTCGCCCTGTTCGTCTCCAACGACAACCTGCGCAAGGGCGCGGCCCTGAACGCGGTGCAGATCGCGGAGCTGGTGGCGGCGGAGCTGAAGGGCTGACGCCCCCGGTCAACCCCTGGCGACCTCGTAGAGGAAGCAGCCGTACTCGACGGCCCGGACGTGGACGAACGCCACGGCCGGGTCGTCGAACGCTTCCCGGAGGGCGGGCTCGAAGGCTTCCGGCTCCTCGACCAGCCGCCCGCCCAGGATGCGCCCGTCGGCGGAGTAGCGGCGCAGGGTGCGGTGCGAGTTGGTGAAGGCCGGGCCGTCCCCCTCCGGCCCCGCGCACTCCTCGGCGTGGACGAAGACCGGCCCCTGCTCGTCGTACGGGCCCGGGTCGGCGCCCGTCGCCGCCGCCCAGCGGCGCAGCGGGGCGTAGGAGACCAGGGTGATCCGCTCCCCGGGCACGCTGTGGCGCAGGCAGCAGCGCAGGGGCGTGCCGCCCTCGTCGTCGGTCACGGGGACGGGGACGCGGCCCGCGTCGTCGGCGGTGCGCAGTTCCTTCAGGACGGTCGGCGCGATGGGCCGTACGGTGTGGTGGCTGCTCATGGCACCAGGCTCGCCCGCCGACGACCCGGCGACCGGCGGGAAACGGACATCGCGTTCCGTGCGGGTGCCGTGGAAGGATGGTGCAACCCACACATAACGAGGAGATGACCGCGTGCCTGGCACAAACCTGACTCGCGAAGAGGCGCAGCAGCGGGCGAAGCTGCTGACCGTTGACTCGTACGAGATCGATCTCGACCTCACCGGCGCGCAGGAGGGCGGCACCTACCGGTCCGTGACCACGGTGCGCTTCGACGTCGCGGAGACCGGCGCCGAGTCCTTCATCGACCTGGTCGCGCCGGCCGTCCACGAGGTGACCCTCAACGGCGACGCGCTCGACCCGGCCGAGGTGTTCCAGGACTCCCGCATCGCCCTGCCGGGGCTGCTGGAGGGCCGCAACGTCCTGCGCGTGGTCGCCGACTGCGCGTACACCAACACCGGCGAGGGCCTGCACCGGTTCGTCGACCCGGTCGACGACCAGGCCTACCTCTACACCCAGTTCGAGGTGCCGGACGCCCGCCGCGTCTTCGCGAGCTTCGAACAGCCGGACCTGAAGGCGACCTTCCAGTTCACCGTGAAGGCGCCCGAGGGCTGGACGGTCATCTCCAACTCGCCGACGCCCGAGCCGAAGGACAACGTCTGGTCCTTCGAGCCGACCCCGCGCATCTCGTCGTACATCACGGCGCTGATCGTCGGCCCGTACCACTCGGTGCACAGCGTGTACGAGAAGGACGGCCAGTCGGTGCCGCTCGGCATCTACTGCCGGCCCTCGCTCGCCGAGCACCTCGACGCGGACGCCATCTTCGAGGTGACCCGGCAGGGCTTCGACTGGTTCCAGGAGAAGTTCGACTACCCGTACCCCTTCAAGAAGTACGACCAGCTCTTCGTGCCGGAGTTCAACGCGGGTGCGATGGAGAACGCGGGCGCGGTCACCATCCGCGACCAGTACGTGTTCCGCTCGAAGGTCACCGACGCCGCGTACGAGGTGCGGGCGGCGACGATCCTGCACGAGCTGGCGCACATGTGGTTCGGCGACCTGGTCACCATGGAGTGGTGGAACGACCTGTGGCTGAACGAGTCGTTCGCCACCTACGCCGAGGCCGCCTGCCAGGCCGACGCGCCCGGTTCCAAGTGGCCGCACTCGTGGACGACGTTCGCGAACTCCATGAAGACCTGGGCGTACCGGCAGGACCAGCTGCCGTCCACGCACCCGATCATGGCGGACATCAGCGACCTGGACGACGTGCTCGTCAACTTCGACGGCATCACGTACGCCAAGGGCGCGAGCGTGCTCAAGCAGCTCGTCGCCTACGTCGGCCAGGACGCGTTCTTCCGGGGCGTGCAGGCGTACTTCAAGCGGCACGCGTTCGGCAACACCCGCCTGTCCGACCTGCTGGGCGCGCTGGAGGAGACCTCCGGCCGCGACCTGAAGACCTGGTCGAAGGCGTGGCTGGAGACGGCCGGCATCAACGTCCTGCGCCCCGAGATCGAGACGGACGCCGACGGTGTCATCACGTCCTTCGCGATCCGCCAGGAGGCCCCGGCCCTGCCCGCCGGCGCCAAGGGCGAGCCCACGCTGCGCCCCCACCGCATCGCGATCGGCGCCTACGACCTGGACGCCGACGGCAAGCTGGTGCGCGGCGACCGCGTCGAGCTGGACGTGGACGGCGAGCTGACGGCCGTGCCGCAGCTGGTCGGCAAGGCCCGCCCGGCGGTGCTGCTCCTGAACGACGACGACCTGTCGTACGCCAAGGTCCGCCTGGACGAGCAGTCCCTCGCGGTGGTCACCGAGCACCTGGGCGACTTCACCGAGTCGCTGCCGCGCGCCCTGTGCTGGGCGTCGGCCTGGGACATGACCCGCGACGCGGAACTCGCCACCCGCGACTACCTGTCCCTGGTCCTGTCCGGCATCGGCAAGGAGTCCGACATCGGCGTCGTGCAGTCGCTGCACCGCCAGGTGAAGCTGGCCATCGACCAGTACGCCGCCCCCACCGCCCGCGAGACGCTGCTCACCCGCTGGACCGAGGCCACGCTGGCCCACCTGCGCGCCGCCGAGCCCGGCAGCGACCACCAGCTGGCCTGGGCGCGGGCGTTCGCGGCCACGGCACGGACGCCGGAGCAGCTGGACCTGCTGGACGCGCTGCTGGACGGCACGACCACGATCGAGGGCCTGGCCGTCGACACCGAGCTGCGCTGGGCGTTCGTGCAGCGACTGGCGGCCGTGGGCCGGTTCGGCGGGGCGGAGATCGCCGCCGAGTACGAGCGGGACAAGACCGCCGCCGGTGAGCGCCACGCCGCCACGGCGCGGGCCGCCCGCCCGACCGAGGCGGCCAAGGCGGAGGCCTGGGAGTCGGTCGTGGAGTCCGACAAGCTGCCGAACGCCGTGCAGGAGGCGGTCATCGCCGGCTTCGTCCAGACCGACCAGCGCGAGCTGCTGGCGCCGTACACGGAGCGGTACTTCGAGGCGCTCAAGGGTGTCTGGGAGTCCCGTTCGCACGAGATGGCCCAGCAGATCGCGGTCGGCCTGTACCCGTCGGTGCAGGTCTCCCAGGAGACCCTGGACCGCACGGACGCCTGGCTGGCCTCCGCCGAGCCGAACGCGGCCCTGCGCCGACTGGTCTCGGAGTCCCGTTCGGGCGTGGAGCGGGCCCTGAAGGCCCAGGCGGCGGACGCGGCGGCGGCCGGCGAGTAGGCGGTACGCGTATCAGGGGCGCCCGGCACTCACGCCGGGCGCCCCTGGTGTTCCTTGAGGGCGCCGACGAAGGCGGTGAAGGCGGGAGCGGGGAGGGAGAGGGTGCCGCGGGAGGGGTTCTTGGAGTCGCGGACGGCTATGCGGCCGTGGCGGCGGGCCACTTCGACACAGGCGTTGCCTTCGCCGCCACCGGAGTAGGACGACTTCTTCCAGATGTCGCGGTCTGTCATCGCGGTCCTCACAGCTCCTTGGCCAGGCGGTGGATGAACTCACGGGAACGCCCTGGTTCGAGCGCCACCGTCTCCAGCCTATGGAAGAGTTTTCGAAAGCGGAGGAGCTGAGCCTCGGCATCGATGAACACCGTCCCGTGCGGTCCGTCGCGGACGACGGTGTCCAGTGCGGGAACCGCGCCGCCGGCGTACACCATGGCGCTTCCGGCCCCGCCGAAGCCGTCCATGTCGAAGGGGATGACGCGCACGCTGATGTGGTCCGCATCGGAGAGGTCCAGGATGCGCCGCAGCTGGGTCTTCGCCTGGGCGCGGTCACCGACCCTGATCCGCAGGGCGGCTTCGTGGATCACCGTTTCGTACGGAACCGGGTCCGGTCTCTCGATGATGACCTGGCGCCGCATGCGGTGCTCCACCCAGCGGTGCACGGCCTCCTCGGGGAACTCGGGGTTCACGTACGAGAAGAGGGCGCGGGCGTAGTCCTCCGTCTGCAGAAGCCCCGGAACGTGCAGGAAGTCCACGTCCCACCGGAAGCGGGCGTGGTGCTCCAGCTCCGACAGGTCGAGGAACGAGTTGGCCAGCACGCCCCGGTACTCCTCCCACCAACCTCGGCTCCGGTCGGTGGCCATGGCCACCAGCGCCGACACCAGTTCCTCATCGGTGCAGGCGTAATGGGCGGCGAGCCGCCGCAGACGTTCTTCACTGACTCCCGCGATGCCGGACTCGATCTGGCTCACCTGCACGGAGTTCACCCCGAGCAGACTCGCCGCCTCGGTCGCCTTCAGACCGGCGGCTTCTCGCAGCTTCCGAAGCTCGGTGCCCAGGCGCTCCTGGCGGGCCGTGGGCTGTCGTCTGGGCGGCATGGCCCCCTCCTCTCAACGGCCGCTTCGGAGCGACTCGTTCGGGGAGCAGATTACGCGACGGGCTTGCACCGTAATAAATTTATGCCATACCGTCGGTGACGCAGTGAGCACCCAACGGAGTCACGGATGCCGGAAGTGCACCGTTCCGTCCTGCCATGACGGAACGGCAACGACACCGCGTCCCGCGACCACGGCCCGCCTGCCCTCCTCTTCCTTTCCTCCTCCTCCGGACAAGCAGGAGTCCGCATGCCCGGGACCGAACCGTGGGAGTACTCCCTGTACATCCCGAACGACCCGAGAGCCGTCACCGTCTGCCGCCGCACCCTGCGCCTGGTCCTCACCGTGCACGGCCTGATCCGCCTGGTCGACGTGGCGGAGCTGCTGGCGACGGAGCTGGTCTCCAACGCCGTACGGCACACCAAGGGGCCGGCCGCCCTGCGGGTGCGCTGGTCCGGGTCCGGGGTCCTGCGGATCGGCGCCTGGAACGCGGACCCGACGCCGCCCGAACCCCCGCAGTCCTTCGTCCCCGACCTGGAGCGGGAGGACGGCCGGGGTCTGGCCCTCGTCCGCGCCTGCGCCGACGTCTGGGGCTGGCAGTCACTGACGAGGGACGGCAACCAGGGGAAGTACGTGTGGTGCGAGCTGGGTGCGGCTTAGGGCACGGCATCGCCCCCTGCGTTCTGACGAACCTCGAAGTCAGCCGCCGACGGACGGTCTACGGCGCACTCGATGCCGGGGCACGCGACCGGCTTGGCTCATAGAGCGGTCTCGCGCGGCGCGTCTTCACCCTCCCGAGGGGCCGTGGCGAGAACGGCGTCCAGCATTCGCCGGGAACTCTCCAGTCGGCTGATCGCCTCGGTGATGCGGACGCGTTCGCGCCGCAACTCCCCGACGAAGGTCGGGCATCCGGACGGCACCCTCAGTTCGTCCTTGTCGCGCACACAGTGCACGACCTTGCCGATAACCGCGGTGGAGAGCCCTGCGGCGAGCATGGCCCGGATGTGGCGCACCATGGCGACGTCTGCCTCCGCGTACTCGCGGTAGCCGTTGCCCGACCGGGCCGGCCGGAGCAGCCCCTGCTCCTCGTAGTAGCGCAACAGCCTTCTGCTGACCCCGGTTTCGCGGGCGAGGTCGCCAATTCGCATCGGAGGCCTTCCCCTTGACCTTCACATTGATGTGACGCCTTACCGTCCCCAGTATCGCTGATCACGAAAGGGAGGAGCCGGATCATGCCGGGTGCGGTGATCATTGGTGCGGGACCGGGGATCGGGCAGGCAGTCGCCTGTCGGTTCGCCCGGGAGGGGATGCCGATCACGTTGATCGCCAGGAGCGGGCAGACGCTGCGCGTCGTCGCGGACGGGCTTGCTCCCCATGACGTCCCGATCATGACGTTGCAGGCCGACAGCACCGACCGGGCCGAGCTGGACGCGGCCCTGGACCAGGCCGTCGGCGAGCACGGCGTACCGGAGGTTGCCGTGTACAACGCCGCGCTCGTCCGCGCGGACGGGCTGGGCGAGTTGTCGGTGCGCGAGCACATGGAAGCATGGGCGGTCAACGTGGTCGGCGCACTGAATGCCGCAGCGCGCCTCGCGCCGGCAATGGCGGCGCGAGGGAGCGGAACGTTCCTCGTCACAGGCGGCATGCCCGAACCCAAGCCGGAGTATGTGAGCCTCTCCCTGGGCAAAGCGGGCGTCCGGACCCTGATCGCGCTGCTCGATCAGCGGTACGGCTCCTTCGGGGTCCACGCGGCGAGCGTCACCGTGGATGGCCCGGTCGCCCCCGGCACCGACTTCGACCCCGACGACATCGCCGAGCACTACTGGCGCCTGCACACACAGCCGCGCCACCTGTGGGACCGCGAGGTGCTGCACGCCGGCCCCTCCTGACAGCACGCCGCCGCCGAGAACCGGCGAGCCGCCCGTTCCGTCGAACGATCCGCTTCACGGACTGCCGCTCACGACCGACGGGAAGCCCCTGAGGGGCCGTCACACCGGGCGCGAGGGAAGCCGCTTCAAGTGGGCGGAGGCTCCGCGGGGGCGCGGTGGGAGCATCCCCGTACCCGCGGAGATGCTCCCCTGCTGAGGGGCTGCCGCCTCGTCCGGTCTGTGCGACGGGAGGAGCCCGGTGCCGACGAGGTCGAGCGCCGGCGGTACGAGCGGTTCGGCCGGCCGGGCCGCTTCGCCGGGTGTGAGCGCGCCCCCAGAGGCGGCTGCGAACTCGCCGGTGAGCTTCTCGACCGCGGGTACGGACCAGGAACCCCGTTCAGCGGCAGTCTCCCGCCGCTGGACGGCGACCCCGCCGAGACCTTCCGCGCACTCGTCGATGACCACCCCGCCGCGGAGGTTCCGCAGCCGACCGCCGCCTTCAGCCGTCGATGCCTCCCGCGGCCTGTCGCAGGGCCGTGAGGACCCTGCCCACCGCGCCGCCCTCGCCCGCGCCCTTGCGGACGGCCGCGACGATGTGGCGGACCGGGCGGTCGGTGCGCAGGTCGCGCATCACCACGCCGTCGCGCGGCACCGCCGCCGTGCGGGGGACCAGGGCTACGCCCATGCCCGCCTCGACCATCGCCAGGATCGCCGTCCAGCCGGCCGCCGAATGCCCCTGGTGGGGGCGGAAACCGGCGGCCTCGCAGGCGGTTCGGGTGATGTCCGACCAGGGGCCGCTGCCGCCGAAGATCCACGGCTCGGCGGCCAGGTCCGCCAGCCGCAGCCCGGCCGCCGAGGCCAGCGGGTGGTCGCGGGGCAGGGCGACGTCCAGCGGGTCGGCGAGCAGCGGTACGCGGGTGAAGCGGGGGTCGGCGGCGGTCGGCGCCTCGGCCGCCAGGGACAGGGCCAGGTCCACGTCCTGGGCGGCCAGCAGTTCGTACGCCTCCTGCGCCTCGGTCTCCCGCACCCGCACCGTGATGCCGGGGTGCGTCGCCCGCAGCGCGGTCACGGCCGGTACGACGAGGGCGGGCACGGCGGTGGAGAAGGCGCCGACCCGGACCTCTCCGGCCTCGCCCCGGACGTGGGCCGCCAGGTCGGCCTCCGCGCGCTCCAGCTGCTCGAACACCGCCTCCGCGTGCCGTAGTACCAGGCGGGCCGCGTCCGTCAGGCGGACCCGCCTGCCGTGGGCCCGGAGGAGTTCTACGCCGAGTTGGCGGGAGAGGTTCGTCAGCTGCTGGGACACGGCCGACGGCGTCATGTGCAGCGCCTCGGCCGTCGCGGTCACCGTGCCCCGGTCGCGCAGCGTCCGCAGGATCTGCAGCTTGCGGATGTCCCAGTCGGCCATGGCGGCAACCTATCCGCGGGCCGCCCTCCTCACCGACGCGCCCCCGCGCCGAGTACGACCCCGCCCAGGATCAGCGCCATGCACCCGGCCTGTGCCCAGCCGGTCGGCTCGGCCAGCAGTACCCAGGACAGCAGGGCGACGCACACCGGCTGGAGGTAGTAGACGACGCCCGCGCGGCTCGGGCCGATCAGGGAGACCGCCTTGTTCCAGGCGAAGAAGGCCACGGCCGAGGAGGCGACGCCGACGTAGAGGAGGGGCAGGACGGTGCCGGCCGTCAGGGTGAAGCCGCCCTGGACGGCGAGGCTGACGCCCTGGGCGGGCAGCAGGAGGACGGTGCCGAACAGGAACGTGGTGAAGAGGAAGGCCACCCCGTCCAGGCCGTCGGGCCGGCGGCGCAGCAGCGCGCTGTAGGAGCCGAAGCAGCAGGCGGCGGCGATCATCCACAGGTCACCGGCCGAGAAGGACGCCCCGTCTCCTCCGACGAGCAGCAGCACGCCCGCGCAGGCGATGAGGAGCCCGGCGATCCGGCGGGCGCCGAGGCGGGTGCCGCCCGCGCGCTCGTAGACCGCCATCAACACCGGCGAGGCGGCCATGATCATGCCCATGTTGGCGGCGGGGGTGGTGACTCCGGCCTGGTTGACGAGCGTGTTGTAGACGGTCACGCCGAGCAGGGACGCGAGGAGCACGAAGCCGAGGTGGCGGCGGATGAGCGCGCGTTGCCGCCAGGCCCGGCGGGCGCCGAAGGGGGCGACGACGGCGAGGGCGATCACCCAGCGCCAGAAGGCGTGCTGGACGGGTGGGACGCTGTCGCCGAGGGCGCGGGAGGTGACGAAGCTGCCGGACCAGACGAGGGTGGCGAGGACGGCGAGCGCGAGGCCGAGGGCGACGGGGCCCGTGGGCTTCGGCCGGGAGCCGGGAGCCGCCGGGCCGGAAGCCTCCGGGCCGGAAGCCGCCGGGGCGGGACCCGTCGGGGCGGGACCCGTCGGGGCGGTGGGCGGTTCGGTGGGTGGTTCGGCGGTCCGGCGGTCGGCTATGGCCACGGAGGTCCTTTCCCGGTCAGAGGTCTGGCACGCCTACCGTCGCAGGGCCGGACCCGTCAGGTCCATCGAATCTTTTCGACCGTTCTTTGAAGGAGAACTGAAAGGTTCGGTGGTCCCCTCTCCGGTCCGTTTCCCCGTCCTCTCTCCGGTCCGTCCGCCCGGTGCGAGCTGGCCCGCGACGGTCGCGCCGAACGCCAGCGCCATGCCCGCCAGCTGTACCGGCGTCAGCGCCTGCCCCAGCGCCACCCAGCCGACCACGGCGGCGGTCAGCGGGGAGAGCGGGCCGAGGAAGGTGACCTGGGTGGCGGTGAGGCGGCCGATGCCGCGGAACCAGAGCCAGTAGGCGACGGCCGTGTTGGCCAGCGCGAGGTAGAGGTAGCCGCCGATCGCCGGGCCGTCCAGCGCCGGGGGCGCACCCTCGACCAGGAGGGCGAGCGGTGCGATCAGCAGGCCGCCGGCGGTCAGCTGCCAGCCGGTGAGGGCGAGGGGGCCGACGCCGTCGGGGCGCCCCCACCGCTTGGTGAGAACGGTGCCGGCGGACATGGAGGCGGTGGAGGCGAGGGCCGCCAGCGCGCCGAGCGGGTCCAGGGCACCGGCCGCCCTCAGTACGACCAGGCTGACCCCGAACGCGGCGACGAGGCCGGTGAGGACGGCTCGGGCGGTGGGTCGCTGTCCCAGCAGCAGCGCCGAGAGGCCGACGACGAAGAGCGGGCCGACCGAGCCGACGACGGCCGCCATGCCGCCCGGCAGCCGGTAGGCGGACAGGAACAGCAGCGGGAAGAAGGCCCCGATGTTCAGCGCGCCCAGCACCGCCGCCTTCCCCCACCAGGCGCCGCGCGGCAGCACCCGGGCGAGGGCGAGCAGCAGCAGGCCGGCGGGCAGGGCGCGCACGAGCCCCGTGAACAGGGGGCGGTCGGGCGGCAGGAACTCGGTGGTGACGGCGTAGGTGGTGCCCCAGGAGACGGGGGCGAGGGCGGTGAGCGCGATGAGGGCGGGGCGGCCGGTGGCCATGGAGGCACCCTTCGTGACGGAGGAACGGCTCCGGGGAGCGGCTCGGGAAGCAATCCGGCAAGTAGCTTGCTTGAGAGTAGCTTAGCGCTAAACAAGTTTCTGGCAAGCCGCTTTCTTGCGGGTGACCGGAAGGGCCTCGATACTCGTGCCATGACTGAACGCCCCCAGCCCCTGCCCGACCGGCGCCAGGACCCCGTCGACGCGATCATCGCCCAGTGGGCGGCGGTGCGGCCCGACCTGGACACGGCCGCCATGGAGGTGTTCGGCCGCGTCTTCCGGCTCTCGCGCGCGATGGGCGACCGGATGGAGAAGGCGTACACGCCCTACGGGATCTCCCGGGGCGAGTTCGACGTGCTGGCCACCCTGCGCCGCTCCGGCGAGCCCTACGCCCTCTCCCCCCGGCAGCTGTCGGCCACGCTGATGCTCACCACCGGCGGTATGACGGGACGTCTCGACAAGCTGGAACGGGCCGGGCTGCTGCGCCGCTCCCCCGACCCGCACGACCGCCGGGCACTGCGGGTCACGCTCACCGACAAGGGGCGCGAACTGATCGACGAGGCGGTCGGCGCCGGACTCGCCGTCCAGACCGAGGCCCTGTCCGTCCTCGACGCCGACCGGGCCGGCCACCTCGCCGACCTGCTGCGGGACCTGCTGGCCGGCACCGAGGGGTGATCGGGCCCGGGGGGCCGGGCCCAGGGAGGGGGCCGGACCCGGGGAGGGGCCGGGCCTCAGCCCACGTGTGCGGCGAGCACCGTCTCCGTCTCCCGCGCGTCCGCGTCGTCCGCGGCCCAGGCCACGTACCCGTCGGGCCGCACCAGCAGGGTCGTCCGCCGGTCCCCGGCCCAGCGTTCCACCGCGAGCCGGTCCTCGCGGCCGGCCCCGACCCCGTCGGCCCACGGGCACGCGCGCGCGGTGATCAGCACGAACCGTCCGCCGCGCAGCGCCTCGTGGAGCCGCCCGCCGTCCGTCAGGGCCACGTCGGGGACGCGGACACCGGTGAGGCGGTGCGCCCCGCGGGGCGCCGGGTAGCGGTAGCCGACGCCGGTGACCTTGCCGACCACGCGGCGCCGCACCGGGCCGACGTGGTCGACGGCGCCGGTCAGCACCGCTCGCAGGGCCAGCGTCCAGGGGTGCTTGGCCATGGCCAGGCGCACGATGCCGCCGCTGCTGCGCAGGACGGACCTGCCGACGGGGTGCCGTTCGCTCTGATAGGTGTCCAGCAGCCCGGGTGCGGCGTGGCCGTGCAGGACGGCGGCCAGTTTCCAGCTGAGGTTCGCCGCGTCCTGCAGCCCGGTGTTCATGCCCTGCCCGCCGGCCGGGGTGTGCACGTGCGCGGCGTCGCCGGCGAGGAAGACGCGGCCGACCCGGTAGGCGGGCACCTGACGCTCGTCGCTGTGGAAGCGGGACATCCAGCGGGCGTCGTGCATCCCGAAGTCGCGGCCCAGCGCGAGCCGGGTGATCTCCTTGATCTCCTCCAGGTCCAGCGGTGCGTCGTCGGGCAGGTTCCGGCCCCGGTGCCAGCCGATCACGCGGTGGTAGCCGTCACCGAACGGCGCCAGGAAGGCGAAGGCGTCGCCGACGGCGTCCGCGGTCATCAACGCCTCCGGTTGCTCGGCGAGCCGCACGTCGGCGAGGACCACGGAACGGATGACCGACCGGCCGGGGAAGGGCAGACCGATCGCCTCGCGCACGGTGCTGCGCATACCGTCGGCGCCGACGACGTACGCCGCCCGCAGCGTCCCGGGTTCGCCGCCGGGACCGCGGACCTCGACGGTCACCCCGCCGTCCGCGGTCTGCGTCAGGCCGGTCACCTCGGTCTCGTGGCGGAACTCCACGCCGGCCCGCACCGCCCGCCGCTCCAGCGCCTTCTCGACCTCGTACTGCGGGATCACGATGAGGTGCGGGAAGCGGGAGGGCAGGGTGGAGATGTCCAGGGCGAGCCCGTCGAAGAGGCGGAGGCGGTCGAGGGGGCGGCCCACGGCCTCCAGTTCGTCGGCGAGGTCCCGCGCGTCCAGCTGCTCCAGGGTGCGGGCGTGCAGGACGAAGGCGCGCGAGAGGTTGCTGACGCGGCGCGGGCGCTTCTCGACGAGGGTGACAGGGACGCCGGCGGCGGCGAGGTCACCGGCCAGGAGCAGCCCGGTGGGGCCGGAGCCGACGACGATCACGGTGCGGAGGGTGCTGTTCGGAGTGCCGTTCAGGGCGCCGTTCGGAGTGCTGTTCATCCGGGCCTCCATGCGGGGTGCGATGCCAACGCTTTTTGCACCAACGGTTGTTGTACCGGCGGCTGTTTGCCTACGACTATTGGCCCACGACTGTTTGCCTACGACTGTTAGCCAACAAATGCTGACCGACGTTCGCTCGCCGACACCCGGCGCCCACGCCCGTTCACCGGAGCCCGTTCGCCAACATTCGTTTGCCAACGCTTGTTGTCAAGCGTAGAACCACGACCAACACGCGTCAACACTTGTTGGCCAACACGTGGAGACCTACGCTCATGGGCATGTCCGTCGATCAACCCTCACCGTCCACCACCGCCCCACCCACCGCCGCCTCGTCCACCGCCACCCCGTCCCCCCGGCGCTCCGACGCCACGCGCGCCGCGATCCTCGACGCCGCCCGCGAGCGGTTCGCCACGGACGGGTACGAGCGGGCCACCATCCGCGCCATCGCCCGGGACGCGCGCATCGACCCGTCGATGGTGATGCGCTACTACGGCAGCAAGGAGGGCCTCTTCGCGGCGGCCGTCTCCGTGGACCTGAAGCTGCCGGACCTGTCGGGCGTGCCCCGCGACCAGGTGGGCCGGGCCCTGGTGCGGCACTTCCTCACCCTGTGGGAGGAGAACGAGGAGTTCACGGCCCTGCTCCGGGTCGGCGCCGGCAACCGGGCCGGTGCCGGGCGGATGGAGGAGGTCTTCCGCGAGCAGTTGCTGCCGGCCGCCCGGCAGGTGTGCCCGGACCCCGAGCAGGTGCCCACGCGGGCCGCGCTCCTCGCCACGCAGATGCTCGGGCTGGCCCTCACGCGGTACGTGCTGCGCCTGCCGCCCGTCGAAGCGCTGCACGGCGAGGAGATCGTGGCCTGGCTGGCGCCCACCGTCCAGCGCTACCTGACGGCACCGTCCCCGTGAACACCGTGAACACCGTGAACACGCCGAGGGCGCCGGTCCCGCCCGCGTACGGCTGGTGCGTACGTGCGGCGGGGCCGGCGCCCTCGGTGGAGCGGTGGTGGGCCGTCAGGCCTTCGCGTTGGCCTTGGTCTTCACGTTGCGGCTGGTCACGCGGTGCTTCTCCTGGGACCTGTCCAGGACCATGACCAGGCCCGCGATGACCACGAACAGGCCGATCGGGAGCAGGACGTAGAGGCCCAGCGTCTCGATGACGCTCAGGCCCGTGCCGGGGTCGTCGCCGTCGTCGCGGGTCAGCGCGAGCGCGGGGGACGACATGAGCAGCATCATCAGCGTCGTACCGGCTGCCAGGGCGCCGGCGCGCAGGGCGTTCTTCTTGTCCACGGTGCAAAGTTAGCGAACGCCCGGACAGGGCGCGCGCCCGGGGTGCCGTACGGGGCCCCGGGCGTCCCGTTCAGCGTGCGGAGCGGGCCCGCATCACCTCGATCAGGGCGTGCAGGCGTGGTGAGGCGGCCAGTTCCTCCAGGGTCACCGGGCGGCCGTCCGCGTCGGCGACGGGCAGCCGCCAGTTGGGGTACTGGTCCCAGGTGCCGGGGAGGTTCTGCGGGCGGCGGTCGCCGACGGTGTCGGGGAGCCAGAGGCCGACCATGCGGGCGGGGGTGCGCAGCAGAAAGCGGTGGACGGCCTGGATCCCGGCCTCCTCGGAGGGGGTGTCGGTGCTGCCGCCGGTGCCGTGCAGCAGACCGAGGCGGGCGAGCAGGCCGAGCCACTCCGCGGTGTCCGTCGCCGCCTCGGCCCGTTCCTGCTCCAGCGGGCGGGTCAGCAGGCCGAGGCGGTCGCGGAGTTCGACGTGTTCGCCGGTGAGCCGGGCGGCGGTGGACGGCAGGTCGTGGGTGGTGGCGGTGGCCAGACAGTCGGCACGCCACCGTTCGGGAGGCAGGGGCCGGCCGTCGCCCGTCCAGTCCCGTTCGAACCAGAGCACCGACGTGCCGAGCACCCCGCGTTCGCGCAGGGCCTCGCGCACGCCCGGTTCCACGGTGCCGAGGTCCTCGCCGATGACGACGGCGCCGGCCCGGGTGGCCTCCAGGACGAGGACGGCGAGCATGGCCTCGGCGTCGTAACGGACGTAGGTGCCCTCGGTGGGCGGGTGGCCCTCGGGGACCCACCAGAGCCGGAACAGGCCCATGACGTGGTCGATGCGCAGGGCGCCGGCGTACCGGAACAGGCCGCGCAGCAGGTGCCGGAAGGGCGCGTAGCCGGAGTCGGCCAGGCGGTCGGGGCGCCACGGCGGCAGTCCCCAGTCCTGGCCGCGGGCGTTGAAGGCGTCGGGCGGGGCGCCGACCGACATGCCGGTGGCGAAGTACTCCTGCTGGGCCCACGCGTCGGCGCCCTGCGGGTGCACGCCCACGGCGAGGTCGTGGACGATCCCGACCGGCATGTCGGCCTCGCGGGCGGTGTGCTGGGCGGCGGTGAGCTGGGTGTCGGTGAGCCAGGCGAGCCGGGAGTGGAAGTCGACGCGGTCCATCAGCTCGCGGCGGGCGCGGGCGGTCTCGGCGGAGCGCGGGTCCCGCAGCCCCTCGGGCCAGCGGCGCCAGTCGGAGCCGTGCATCTCGGCGAGCGCGCACCAGGTGGCGTGGTCCTCCAAAGCCGTGCCCTGTTCGGCGAGGTAGTCGCAGTAGGCGGCGCGGCGGCCGGGTCCGAGGGGGACCTCGCGGAGCAGCTCCAGGGCCTCGCGCTTGAGCTCCCACACGGCGTCCCGGTCGATGAGGGCGCCCTTGTCCAGTACGTCCTCCCGCAGTCGCCCGGCCCGTTCCCGGAGGGCGCGCACGCGGTCGGGGCCGGGGACGTACGCGAACTCGGGCACGGCCTCGATCCGCAGGTGGACGGGGTCGGGGAAACGCCGGGAGGAGGGCCGGTAGGGCGAGGGGTCGGTGGGGGTTCCGGGCACGGCCGCGTGCAGGGGGTTGACCTGCACGAATCCGGCGCCGAGGGCGCGTCCGGCCCAGGCGGTCAGTTCGCCGAGGTCGCCGAGGTCGCCCATGCCCCAGGAGTGGCGGGACAGGAGGGAGTAGAGCTGGACGAGGAGCCCGTAGGAGCGTCCGGGCGGGGTGGGCAGCCGGTCCGGGGCGACGATCAGGTGGGCGGTGGCGGTCCGGCCGTCGGGCGCGGTGGCGGTCAGACGGTGGTAGCCGGCGGGGAGCCGCCTGGCGTCGGCGCGGGTCTCGCCCTGCTCGGTCTCGACGCGCAGCGCGGTGCCCTCGGGCAGCGCGGCGAGGGCGGCCGGGGTGCCGCCGCCGGCGCGGGCGACCACGGTGGGCGGCAGCAGGCGCTCGCGCAGTTCGTCCTCGCGGGCGGCGAGGGCGGTGCGCACCGCCGCGGGACCGTTCGCGTCGACGCCGAGGGCGGCCAGCGCGAGGGTGACGGCGGTGACCGAGGCGGCGACGGTGCGGTCGGGCGACGGGTTGTAGGAGGTGGCGACGCCGTGCAGGGCGGCGAGCCGGATCAGATCCTCGGGAAGGTCGTCGACGGGGGGCTCGGCCGGCCGGTCGGCTGTCATCTAGGACCTCGGGGACCGCGTGGGTTCCGGGACGGCGAAGGAGGGGCCGCCCTGCTCCGGCACGTCCGCCGTGAGTTCGGGCGAGGACTCGCTGGTCAGCGGTACGGCGTCGGCGAACGGCGACTCGCTGGTGAGGGGCTCGGCGTCGGGCAGCGGCGGTTCGCTGGTGAGCGGCGTCCCGGCGCAGCTGCCGGAGGCGCCGAAGACGCGGTAGTGGGGGGTGCCGGCGTCGGCGGAGGGCTCCGCCCAGGGGGCGGACGGCTCCGCCACGGGTTTGGAAGGGGCCGGGAGCAGCAGGGGTGCCGGTGCAGCCACGGAGGGGTCTCCTTGTATGTCGAGCACGTTTTTGACGGGTTACGGCAGCCCTACCCAGTCGGCGCGCGGACAGACGCTCCGGGGCGGACAACGTGACCCTGGCCACATTCTGCCCCGGGGAAACGTCTCGGATCCGGACGAACGGTCCACCTGGGCCGTCACTCGTCCGGGTGCGACACGGCCCGACTATTCACTCAGTACATGTACGTGTTGAATACTGATCGGCATGAGCACCCGTCACATCCTGCTGGGGCTGCTCGCCTCAAGGCCGAGCCATGGCTACGACCTGAAGCGGCGCCACGACGAACGCTTCCCGCAGGCCCGTCCGCTGGCCTACGGGCAGGTCTACACGACTCTGCAGCGCCTGGTCCGGGACGGCCTCGCGGAGGTCGACGGAACCGGATCGGACGGCGGCCCGGAACGGACCGCGTACCGCGTGACGGACGAGGGCGCGCGCGAACTGGCGCGCTGGGCGGCGGAGGTCACGCCGCCCGCGCCCTTCGTGACGAACGAGGTCTTCGCCAAGCTCGTCGTCTCGATCCTCACCGGCGCCGACGCGGACGCGTACCTGCTGGCCCAGCGCGCCGCCCACATGCGGCGGATGCGGGAGCTCACGGCGGTCAAGACCGCCCCGGGCACGGACCTGACGACCGTGCTCTCGGCCGACTACGCCCTCAACCACCTCGACGCCGACCTCCGCTGGATGACCACCACGGCGGCCCGGCTCACCACTTTGACCGCGGAGGTCCGCACGACATGACGGACGAGGAGACGAGCGTGCCGCTGCTCGCCGCCACCGGGCCGGTCAAGGCGTACGGCAGGACCGAGGCCCTGCGCGGCGCGTCCGTCGAGCTGCGCACCGGTGAGGTCCCCACCGTCACCGGGACCAGCGGCAGCGGGAAGTCGACGCCGCCGCACCGCCCGGCCGGGATCGTCCGGCCGGACACCGGATCGGTGACGTACGACGGGCAGCGACTGGACCGGCTGCCGGAGAAGCGGCCGGCGCGGGTCGAGCGCGCCGATCCGCACGTCCTCGGCCGGGGCGCGGCGCCGCACGGCCCGGGGATTTGATGGACTGGCCGGTATGACCACGCTGCCGCACCGGGTCCTGCGGGCGCTCGACCGGTTCAACGCCGCCCACCCCTGGGATCACAACGCCCATTACCACCGGTGGATCCTGCGGCAGCTTCCCGGACGCTTCGACAGGGCGCTGGACGTCGGCTCCGGCAGCGGTGACCTGGCCCGCCTCCTGGCCACGCGCGCCGCCGAGGTCCGAGGCGTCGACTCCGACCCGGTGATCACCGCCCGGGCGCGGCGGCTGACTCCCCCCACGGCCCCGGTGGCCTTCACGATCGCCGACGCCCTGACCGGTGTCCCCGCCGGGCCGTACGACGTCATCACCTGCGTCGCCACCCTCCACCATCTGCCGTTCGCCGAAGCGCTCACCGTCCTGCGGCAGCGCCTGGCCCCGGGAGGCACCCTGGTGGTCGTCGGCCTCTACCGGGCCGACACGGCCGTGGACCATCTGCTCGGCGCGGTGGCCGCCCCGCTGAACGCCGCCACCGGGTGGCTCAAGAACAAGGGCGGCAGCGCGCCCCGTCCCCTCTCGATGACGGCCCCGACCCGACCGGCGGGCATGACCTTCGCCGACATCGTCGGCGGGGCCCGGGACGTCCTGCCCGGCGCGCGGCTGCGCCGTCGGCTGTTCTGGCGCTACACGCTCGTATGGCGTCGCCGCTGAGGGCGGAGCGAGCCGGGTTGCGGAGCGGTCCTCACGCAGATCACTGGTCTGATGACCTCATGAACGCCGCCCGGGCCCGCGGCCCGGGACGGAGTGCCGGGCCACCGCCCGAGTCCTCGGAGTCGCGGACGGCCACGGTGCGGGGGATGCTGCGGACGACCTCGACGCACTCGCCGCTTCCCCCGCTGCAGCCGGGCTTCACGGACTCGAATCCGTTCATCGCTGCGTGCCCTCGCTGATGTTCTCGGGCGGAGGTGAGCGACCCACGCGGCGAGCGGTTGCCGGGGACGTCGCCGGGCGGTTCGGGCGGGAACTGTTGCCGGTCGGAGCACTGGCCACGCGGTGGGACCGGGAGTCTCACGGACCGTGTACGCCGAGTGGGATCTCCCCGCCTGCCAGGCCGGTCTTCCCCTACGCTGAGCGTGTGGACCCCCGCGCACCCGGAGGAGCCCTGCGACCGTGACCGCCGACAGGCCCCAGATGCTCGTCACCGAGTTCGAGGAACTCGCCCGCCATGCCGCCCGGAGCATAGAAGGCGCACGGCTCGAGTTCATCAACGGACATCTGGGGGGGAAGGCCGTGCCCGACGGCGGCCACGGACGCGTCATCCAGTGGCTGACGCGCATCTGCCTGCAGCACCGGCCCGACCTCTGGCTGGACCCCACGCAAGGACTGGTGATCGAGGCCTACCGCGAGGGTCGTGCCCGCCCGGACTGCTCCCTCGCCCCGGCGGAGGCGTTCGTCGGCCAGGGCGAATGGGCCGACCCCGCCCCCGTCCTCATGGTCGTCGAGGTCACCTCGTACGACTCCGACACCGATCGGCGCGACCGGGTCGAGAAGCCCCGGGCGTATGCCGAGACCGGCATCCCGGTGTACCTGCTGATCGACCGGGACACCTGCGAGGTCAAGGTGCACAGTCGGCCGGACGGCGGGCGGTACGAGACCGTGCAGACGCTGCCCTTCGGCAAGGAGGTCGTCCTGCCCGAGCCGGTCGGGATCCCCCTGGACACCGAGCCGCTGAAGAACTGGGTGCGCCGAGCGCCGCGCCCCCTGCCCCGGACCCCTCCGTGAAAGCGTGAACACTTCGGCCCCGAGTGTTCACGCTTTCCGACGGAGCCCCGCGGCGCCCGCACAGGAAGGCCCGGATCGTCAGGCGGAGATGCCGTCGATGCGGGCCAGCGCGTCGTCCGCGCCGTACGGCTGCAGGTACGGCAGCCAGCGCGGGTCCCGGTGACCCGTGCCGATGATGCGCCAGGCCAGACCGGTGGGCGGGGCCGGTTTGTGGCGCAGGCGCCAGCCGATCTCGCCGAGGTGCCGGTCCGCCTTGACGTGGTTGCAGCGGCGGCAGGACGCCACCACGTTGTCCCACGCGTGCTGCCCCCCGCGGCTGCGCGGGACGACGTGGTCGACGCTGGTGGCGACCCCGCCGCAGTACATGCACCGGCCTCCGTCGCGCGCGAAGAGCGCCCGCCTGGTGAGAGGGACGGGCCCCCGGTAGGGGACCCGCACGAATCGCTTGAGCCGGACCACGCTGGGTGCGGGGACGGTGACGGTCGCGCTGTGCAGGAAGGCGCCGGACTCCTCGAGGCACACGGCCTTGTTCTCGAGGACGAGGACGAGCGCGCGGCGGAGCGGTACGACGCCGAGTGGCTCGTACGACGCGTTGAGGACCAGGACATGCGGCACGGATGCCTCCTTGTACGCCGGCGGCGCGTGGCTCGCGCCGGGACGATCCGTAGTCAGTCTCCCCTCATGCCTGGTGGACGCGCCACCATGTCCCGGTAACGGGCTGGGAGTGTTTTCGACCACACCTGATGCATCCCCCGCTGCCTGACCAGTTCAAGCGCGGGTGAGCACCGTCTCTCCTGTGAACTTCACGCCGATCCACCCGCGGTGCCCCGTTAGTGTGGTTGTTCTGCCCGTCCGGTGACCTTCCCGTGACCTTGGACCAGACCCTCGGACCGTAGTCGCCCGGCCGCGCGCCGCGGACGGGCCGTCGCACCTGGAGGTATCCGTCGTGTCCCTGTCCACCGCCGTCTCACTGGCCGCCGGTACGTCCCCGTCACCGTCGCCCTCCACGACGGCCCCGGGAGTGCCCACGCTCCAGGACGCCCAGGAGCACGCGACGAACGCCGCCAGCTGGGTCGAGCAGAACTGGTCGACCTGGCTCGCGATCGGGTTGCGCGTGGTGCTGATCCTGGTGATCGCGACGGTGCTGCGCACGGTGGTGCGGCGGGCGATCACCAAGCTGATAGACCGGATGAACCGCACCGCCGGGGCCGTGGACGGCACCGCGCTGGGCGGACTGCTGGTGAACGCCGAGCGCCGTCGGCAGCGGTCGCAGGCCATCGGCTCGGTCCTGCGTTCGGTGGCCAGCTTCCTCATCCTGGGCACCGCCGCCCTGATGGTCCTCGGCACCTTCCAGATCAACCTGGCCCCGCTGCTGGCGTCCGCCGGTGTCGCGGGCGTCGCGATCGGTTTCGGCGCCCGCAACCTGGTCACCGACTTCCTCTCCGGCGTCTTCATGATCCTGGAGGACCAGTACGGCGTCGGCGACACCATCGACGCGGGTGTGGCCTCCGGCGAGGTCATCGAGGTCGGGCTGCGCGTGACCAAGCTGCGCGGCGCCGACGGCGAGATCTGGTACGTCCGCAACGGCGAGGTCAAGCGGATCGGCAACCTGTCCCAGGGCTGGTCGACGGCCGGCGTGGACGTGACGGTCCGCGCCGACGAGGACCTGGACAAGGTGAAGGAGACCCTCGACTCCGTCGCCGAGCGGATGAGCAAGGAGGAGCCCTGGAACGAGCTCCTGTGGGGGCCGATCGAGGTGCTCGGACTGGACAGCGTCCTGCTGGACTCCATGGTCGTGCGCGTCTCGGCGAAGACGATGCCCGGCAAGTCCCTCACCGTGGAGCGCGAGCTGCGCTGGCGCATCAAGCGGGCCTTCAGCGCGGCCGACATCCCGATCGTCGGCGGCGCCACGGTCCCGGCGGACGGGGACGCGGCCCCCGACCCGACGGCGGGCGTCGCGGCGCCGTCGGTGTACGCGAGCACCGCGTCGCCGCAGTCGATGGCCGCCTCTCCGCTCACCCCGCCGAGCACCGCCAAGTAACGGCCCGCTCCCTTCTCCCGCCCCCGGGGCGACGACCGCGTCGCTCCGGGGGCGGTCGCATGCGCGGCCCCGCCACCTCGCCCGGAAGACCGGAAGAGCAGAAGACCGGAAGGCCGGAAGGCCGGAAGGCCGGAAGGCCGGCGGGCCGGGGCCGCCTCGACGACCTGGTGCGGGAGCCGCAGGCGGCCCGCGCGCGCCCAGGGCCGTGGTCCTCGGCGCCGTCCTTGTCGCGGCCCGGCGCCGGCGGCCCGCGCCCCCGGTGCCGCGGGGGCCGGACCGGGCGGGAGCGGCCGTCGAGACGCGGGCGCGGGTGCGGGCGCGCTCCGGCGCGTGAGGTCACCGCGGGGAACCGAACCGGTCCCGCAGGCGTGTTCATGGGCGGGGCTGAGGGCGGTCCGCCGGTCGTCCGGCGCCGGGAGCGGGGAAGCGGAACCCCGCGATCGGATCAAGATCGGGTGAAGACCGGTGCGAATGTCGGTGCGGGACGCGATACTTGCGGCGACGGATGACCACGGGGGAGGTCAGCAGTGACTCGACCGCCGGCGAACAGCTCGGTGCCACCGCCCGGCACGGGCGTGCCCTCGCTGCCCGCCGTGCCGCCGCAGCCGCTGCCGCCGCAGAGGTCCACCGGCGGGGCGCCGCCCGCGTCCCCGCCGCCGGCTCCCCGCCGCACCGCGTTCGCCGAGGGCGTGGACCGCCTGCGCGCCGCGGCCACCACCGAGCCAGGCCGGCTGCGCATCATCGGTGCCCTGCTCGCCGCCCTCCTCCTCGCCTTCGGCGCCGTCACCGCCTGGCAGACGACCGAGCGGTCCGCCGCGGCGGACGACGTGCTGAACCGCAGTCAGCCGCTCAGCTCCGCCGCCGCCGACATCTACCGCTCCCTCGCCGACGCCAACACCGCGGCGTCCAGCGGGTTCCTGGCCGGCGGCCAGGAGACGAAGGCCTCCCGCGACCGGTACGAGAAGGACGTCCGCGCGGCCGCCGAGGGGCTCGTGGCGGCCGCCGCCAACTCCGACGCCGGCTCCCCCTCCGCCGCGACGATCACCAAGCTGAACCGTCTGCTGCCCGAGTACAAGGGCCTGATCGAGCGGGCCCGCACCTACAACCGGCAGGGCTACCCGGTCGGCGGCGCCTATCTGCGCTACGCCAACGAGAAGATGCAGAAGGAGATGCTCCCGGCGGCGGAGGACCTCTACACACGGGAGAACCAGCGGCTGGGCGACGACTACGCCGACGCCGAGCCCTACCCGTGGGCGGCGATCGCCCTCGGCGTCCTCGCGCTCGCGGCCCTGGGCTGGGCGCAGTACCGCACCTACCGGCGCACCAACCGGGTGTTCAACCACGGCCTGGTCGCCGCCACGGCCACCGCGACGGTCGTCCTGCTCTGGCTGGTCGTCGGTCACAGCGTCGCGCGGTCGGACCTGGACGACTCCTACGACCACGGCGTGCGCTCCCTGAACGCGCTGCACGGGGCCCGCATCGCCTCCCTCAAGGCGCGCGGCAACGAGAACCTCACACTGGTGGCGCGCGGCGCGGAGACGAGGACGGTCGGCGCCAGGAAACTCGACGCCTACGACCTCGACTTCCGGAAGAACATGGACACCCTCGGCAAGGGCCTGGCCGTGGCACGGCGGCTCGCCGACGACGAGGCGGGCGAGAAGCCGGTCGCGGCGGCCGGCGCCGACATGACGGAGTGGAACAAGCGCCACGCCGCCGCCCGCAAGCAGGACGACGACGGCAACTACCGGCAGGCGCTGGACCTGGTGATCGGCGGCAAGGGCGCCACGGGCGAGTGCTTCGACGGCGTCGACGCCTCGCTGGCCGCCGCACTCGACCACGAGAAGAACGAGTTCGAGCAGGCGGCGGGCGACGGCCTGGACGCGATGGGCCTCCTTCCCCAGGGCGCCGCCGTCCTCGCCGTCCTGGGCGCGGCCGGTGCGCTGCTGGGCATCGGCCGCAGGCTGTCGGAGTACCGGTGAGGCGGGGCCGGAGCCCGGTGAGCGGGTGGGAAGAGGTGACCGTGAGAGGGGGCGTGAGGATGCGTGTGCGACGGCTGCGGACCGGCCTGAAGGGCTGGGGCGGGGTGGGTGCGATGGCGGTCGCCTGCGCCCTGGCGGTGCTCTTCGCCCTGCTCCTGCCGGTGGTCCGGTCGCACGGTGAGAGGGGCGGCGCGGACGCCGGCGGCCACGGCGTCGTCCAGAGCCGCCAGGCACGCGCCGCCGAGGAGTGCACGGACCCGGAGAAGCAGACCCTGCCCCCGAGCGGCGCGGACGGCCCCACCATCGAGGCCATCCGCAACCGCGCGGGCGCCAAGCGCAAACTGGTCGTCGGTGTCGACCAGAACAGCTACCGCTGGGGCTACCGCGACCCGAACAGCGGCGGTGACGCGAGGCTGGAGGGCTTCGACATCGACCTGGCGCACCGGATAGCGGAGGAGATCCTCGGCGACCCGGACGCCGTGCTGTTCAGGGCGGTCCCCACCAACCAGCGCGAGGAGGCGATCGACAACGGCACCGTCGACCTGGTGGTCCGCACCATGACCATCACCTGCGAACGCCTCGCCAAGGTCGCTTACTCCGCACCGTACTTCAAGACCGGCCAGCAGGTGCTCGCCCCCAAGTCGTCCCCGATCACCGGTTACGACGACACGCTGGCCGGCCGGAAGATCTGCACGGCGACGAGTTCCACCGCGCTCAGCACGCTGGAGCAGGACCGGAAGGACGGCGGACCCGCCGCGGACGCCGACCTGAGCACCACCGTGCCCAACCAGCTCGACTGCCTGGTGCGGCTCCAGCTCGGCGAGGTCGACGCGGTGGTCACCGACGGCGCCCTCGCCGCGAGCCAGGCCGCGCAGGACCCCACGGTCGAGCTGAAGGGCGCCCCCTTCACCACCGAGTACTACGGCGTGGCGATGAAGAAGGACGCCGACGACCTGGTACGCCGGGTCAACCAGGTCCTCGTGGAGTGGCGCGCGGACAGGACCGGGGGCTGGCAGCACTCGTACGACGAGTGGCTGAAGGAGACCATGGGCGCCGATTCCCGGCAGTCGGAACCGCCGGCCCCCCAGTATCTGCGCGGGAGCTGAACGGCCGCCGCACCACGGGGCAGGAAAAGCACGAGTCCGCAACAGCGAAAGGTGATCGATGGGCGACACGGGACCCACCGGGCCGGTGATGGACCGGGACGAGGTGGACCGTGCGCTGGCGCGGCTCGGCGCGGAGCACGAGGCCATCGAGACCTCGCTCCTCGCCCTCCAGGACCACGCGGGCCGCAGGCTCCTGGAGGGCGCCGAGCTCACGGGCGTGACCCGGGAGCGCTGGGCCGCCGCGGAGGCGTCGATCACCCTGCTGTGGACCTACTTCGACGCCTACGCGGGCGCGTTGCGCACCGCCCGGGAGATCCGCGCCCGGCGCCGCTGGTCCAGCCGCGAGGACCTGGCGGAACTGACGGAGCTGCTGCGCGGCGAGGCGGTCACCGTGGCCGGCAGCGCCGCCACCGCGGGCGCGCCCGCCCCGCACGGCGGTCCGGGCCGGCTCAGCGAGCGGTACTCGCTGGTCACGCTGGTGGACCGGATGAACCAGCTGTACGCGGCCTCCCTCGACCTGGTGGTCGCCGCCGACGCGGTGTGGTCGGCCCTGCCCGCGCGCATCGATTTACTCGCCGCCGAGCTCCAGCGCACCCGTCGGCTCGCGCACTCGGTGGGGGTGCGCCCCGGCGAGCACCCGGCCGGGGACGACCTGGAGCGGATCACCCGCTCCCTGACGAAGCTGCGCGAGCGGGTGGTGTCCGACCCGCTGGCGTTCTGGCTGCCCGCCGAGGGCAGTTCGGCGCCGGGCGGCGGCCGGCCGGACACCACGGTCTACGACCGGGAGGCGCGCGCCCTGGAGGACGTGCGCCGGGAGATCGACGCGGTGCTGGCCGTCCGTCAGGACGCCGAGCAGCGGATCGTGCGACTGCGGGACCTGCTCTCCCGCGCGGACCGCACGCTCGCCGAGGCCCGCACGGCGCGCGGCGAGGTGCTGGCGAAGATCGCCGCGACGGAGGTGCCGGTGGTCAGCGGACCGCCGACCGTGCTCCAGGAACAGCTGGCGACGGCCGCCGAGTACCGCAGACACGCCCAGTGGCACCGCCTGTCGCCGCTCCTGGAGTCCCTGGAGCAGAAGGCGGAGGACGAACTGCTGCGGGCCCGCGAGTCGTTGACGGCGGTCACCGCGCCGCTCGCGGTCCGCGCCGAGCTGCGCGGCCGGCTGGACGCGTACAAGGCGAAGGTCACCCGGCTGGGCTTCGCGGAGGATCCGGAGCTGGTCGAGAAGTACGAGAAGGCGCGCCGCATGCTATGGAGCGCGCCCTGCGACCTGCGCGTCGCCGAGCAGGCCGTCCTGCGCTACCAGCGGGCGGCGGCCGACGTGCTGGGCTCCGCACCGCGCGTGCCCGGGCAGGGCGGGCCGGTGGACCGGACGGGTCCCGGCGCATGAGCGACAACGGGGAGGCGGCGGCATGAGCCAGGAGCAGCGGACCTGTCAGCGTCCCGGTTGCGGCGGGTCCTACGAGGACGTGGGCGGCGGCGAGCTGTACTGCGACACCTGCGGTCTCGCACCGGTCGTCGCGTCCAACGGCACGGTGGGCGGGGCGCCGACCGGCATCACCGGCGGCGGACGGGGTTCGCGCGGCTCGGCGGGCAGCGGGAGCGCGCGCTCCGGCGGCCGCAGCGCGCGGACGTCGTCGCAGTCGTCGCAGTCGTCGAAGTCCCGGCGTTCGGTGTCGGGGCGGCTGTCGCGGTCCGTGTCGGGCCGGTCCACGGGCCGCTCGGTGTCGGTGCGCAGCTCGGGGACGCCCGCCGGTTCCTCCGCGCGGGGCCGGCTCGGCGCCGGCCTGGTCGAGGTCCCGGCGATCCCGCGGCCCGACCCGCGCGTGATGGTCCTGGACCGTCCCGAGGTGCCCGAGCGCAAGCGGTTCTGTTCGCGCTCGGACTGCGGGGCGCCGGTCGGGCGGGCGCGCGGGGACCGGCCCGGCCGCACGGAGGGCTTCTGCACCAAGTGCGGCCACCCGTACTCGTTCGTGCCGAAGCTGAGGTCCGGGGACGTCGTGCACGGCCAGTACGAGGTGGTGGGCTGCCTCGCGCACGGCGGGCTCGGCTGGATCTACCTCGCCGTGGACAAGGCGGTCTCCGACCGCTGGGTGGTTCTCAAGGGACTGCTGGACACCGGCGACCAGGACGCGATGGCGGCGGCGATCTCCGAGCGGCGCTTCCTCGCCGAGATCGAGCACGCCAACATCGTGCGGATCTACAACTTCGTCGAACACCTCGACCAGCGCACCGGCTCCCTCGACGGCTACATCGTCATGGAGTACGTGGGCGGCAAGTCCCTCAAGGAGATCGCCAACGCCCGCCGCACGCCCGAGGGGCGGCGCGATCCGCTGCCGGTGGAGCAGGCGTGCGCGTACGGCATCGAGGCGCTGGAGGCGCTCGGCCACCTGCACAGCCGCAACCTGCTGTACTGCGACTTCAAGGTCGACAACGCCATCCAGACCGAGGACCAGCTCAAGCTGATCGACATGGGCGCGGTGCGCCGCATGGACGACGACGAGTCGGCGATCTACGGCACGATGGGCTACCAGGCGCCGGAGGTCGCCGACGTGGGCCCCTCGGTGGCCTCCGACCTGTACACGGTCGGCCGCACCCTCGCGGTGCTGACGTTCGACTTCCAGGGCTACACCACCGTCTACGCCGACTCGTTGCCGGACCCCGACACCATCGAGGTCTTCCGGCAGTACGAGTCGTTCTACCGGTTGCTGGTGCGCGCCACCGATCCCGACCCGGCCCGCCGGTTCGCCTCCGCGCAGGAGATGGCGGAGCAGCTGACGGGCGTGCTGCGCGAGGTGGTCTCGTTGCAGACGGGCCGCGCCCGGCCCGCGCTGTCCACGCTGTTCGGACCCGAAGTACGGGTGACCGACACGGAGTTGTTCCCCCGGCTGGACGGCGAGGTGTCGCTGCTGGGGGCCCGGACGACGGGCACCGGGAGACGCGGTGCCGGTACCGGCGCGGCGATGGTCCCGCAGGCGGGCGGCGGTGCGGTCCCGGCCGTCGGGGCGCCCGGCGGGACGGTCGCGGGCACCGCGGTCCACGGCGGGGCGGGTGCGGCGGCCGCACTGCCCGCCGGAGCGGGCGCGAGCGCCTCGCTGCCGGGCTCCGTGAGCACGGTCGGCAGCGTCGGGGGCGGTTCCTCCGCCCTGGTCGAGCCCGTCGACGCGCCCGCCGCCGCCCTCGCCCTGCCGGTCCCCCGGGTCGACCCCGGCGACCCCAACGCCGGTTTCCTGGCAGGTCTGATGGCGTCGGCGCCGGGTGAGCTGCTGACCGCGCTGGGTGCCGCGCCGGCGCCGTCGACCGAAATCCGGCTGCGGCAGACACGGGCCCGGCTGGAGCAGGGCGACGCGCGGGGCGCGCTGGAGGTTCTGGACGTGCTGGAGGGCGAACGGCCGGACGACTGGCGGGTGGTCTGGTACCGGGGCCTGGCCTCGCTGGTGACCGGCGACCACGAGGGCGCCGCGCTCGCCTTCGACGCGGTCTACGACGCCTTCCCGGGCGAGATCGCGCCCAAGCTGGCGCTCGGCCTGTGCGCGGAGGTGCTGGGCCAGCTCGACAACGCCGCGGAGTACTACCGCCTGGTGTGGTCGGCCGACCCGAGCCATGTGAGCGCCGCGTTCGGCCTGGCCCGGGTCCAGCTGGCCGGCGGCGACCGGTCCGGTGCCGTACGGACGCTGGAGTCGGTGCCGGAGTCGTCCGTCCACTGCACGGCCGCGCGCGTGGCGGCCGTACGGGCGCGGCTGCGGCGGCGCACGGCGGCCCCGGGCGATCTCGCGTTCCTGGACGACCTGGCCGCGGCCGCGCGGCAGGTCGAGGCGCTGGACGTGTACGGTCTGGATCCGGCGCGCCGCGAGCAGTTGTCGGTCGAGGTCCTCGGCTGTGCCCTGGACTGGGTACTCTCCGGGGGCCGGGGTTCCGTTCCACCCGCCGCCGGGGGACGGACGCTGCTCGGCAGCGGCCTGGACGAACGCGGCCTGCGTTTCGGCCTGGAACGTTCGTACCGCACGCTGGCCCGGCTGGCGCGGGGCGGCGAGGAGAGGATCGACCTGGTGGAACGTGCCAATCGTTACCGCCCCCGGACGTGGGTGTAGTTGATGTCGCAGATGCCCCAGCAGGCCGCTGTGTCGAAGTGCCCGAGCTGCGAGGAGCCCCTCGAGCCGGGTGACCGTTTCTGCGGCGCGTGCGGATACGACCTGTCCGCCGTGCCCGCGCGGCCCGAGGACAGCCCGACGATCGCCATGAACGGCGCGGTGCCCGCCCCGTCGACGCCGCCCGACGGCGTCGACTGGCCCGCCGCCCGGGAGACGGACGGCTCCGGCCGGCCCGTGCCCGCGCACGCGCCGGCCGACGTGCCGGGCACGGACTCGGGCGGATCCCCGCTGCCGCCACCGCGGCCGGCCGCACCGCCGCCGCCGTCCGGCACCCCGGCGCCACCGGCCGCGCCGCCCGCCGCGCCGCCCGCCGCGCCGCCTGTCGTGCCGGGTCCGGCCGGGTCCGAACCGGCCTCGTCCGGTGTGCGGTTCGACCGTCCGGGCGAGCCCGACGAGTACCCGTTGCAGGCACCCGACCCGCGAGCGGCGCCCGACCCGGTGCCGGCCCCGTCGACCGCCCCCGTGCCGGCCGCGTCCGGCACGGTGTGCGTGGCCTGCCGCGCGGGCCGCGTGGACGGCGACGGCTACTGCGAGAACTGCGGGCACGCCCAGCCCCGCGAACGCGACCACATAGAGCAGGAGTCGGGCCCCGTGGCCGCGGTCAGCGACCGCGGTCTGCGCCACCACCGCAACGAGGACGCGTTCTGCGTCGGCCACACCGCGCTGCCCGACGGGACGCCCGCGAGCGTGGCGATCGTGTGCGACGGCGTCTCCTCGGCGACCCGTCCCGACGACGCCTCCCTCGCCGCGTCCCGCGCGGCCGGCGAGTCGCTGCTCGCGGTGCTGCCGCGCGGCACGCACCCGCAGCAGGCCATGCACGACGCGATCGTCGCCGCCTCGCACGCCGTCAACGCGCTGGCCGACGAGCCCGCCACGGCCCGCGAGCAGGCACCGCACCAGAACGCCCCGGCCTGCACCCTCGTCGGCGCCGTGGTGACCTCGGACCTGCTGGTCGTCGGCTGGGTCGGCGACAGCCGCGTCTACTGGGTGCCGGTGGACCGCAGCGCCCCGCCGGCCCGGCTCACCGAGGACGACTCGTGGGCCGCGCAGATGGTCGCCGCCGGCCTGATGAACGAGGCCGAGGCGTACGCCGACGAGCGCGCCCACGCGATCACCGGCTGGCTCGGCGCCGACGCCTACGAACTGGAGCCGCACACCGCGTCGTTCAAGCCCGACCGGCCGGGCGTGGTCGTGGTGTGCACGGACGGCCTGTGGAACTACGCCGAGTCGGCCGAGGAGATGGCCCGCGCCGTGCCCCTCGACGCCGCCGCGCGCCCGCTGCACAGCGCCCGGGTCCTGGTCGGCCACGCCCTGGACGGCGGGGGCCACGACAACGTAACAGTGGCCGTCGTGCCGTTCCCGGCCCCGCCCGCGGGGGCAGGATCGGGCTGAGGCCGCGCAGCCGGGCCGCGCACGCGCGGCCGGGTACGCGGCGGGACGGCCGCGCGGACCGCAGGGGGCGGTCCGCACCACGAGCCACACCCCACCACCGTGGGGACGTAGAGGGGGATGCGATCCGGCATGGCCAATTTCTCGAAGTCGAGCGTGCCGCAGTTCTCGGTGGACGTCTACCAGAACGAGTACCTGCCCGAGGGCGGCCGTGAGGTCAACGCGATCGTCACGGTCACCGCGACCGGCGGCGGCACGGTCGGAAGCGCGGTGGCCGCGCCCCACCTGTACTCGCCCGGTCAGGGGCCGTCCGCGGCCGTGGCGCTGATGGTCGACTGCTCGGGCTCGATGGACTACCCGCCGGCCAAGATGCGCAACGCCCGGGACGCGACGGCCGCCGCGATCGACACCCTGCGCGACGGCGTGCACTTCACGGTGATCGGCGGCACGCACGTGGCCACGGAGGTCTACCCCGGCAACGGCCGGCTCGCGGTCGCCGACGCCACCACCCGGGAACAGGCCAAGCAGGCCCTGCGCAGGCTGAGCGCGGGCGGCGGCACGGCCATCGGCACCTGGCTGCGGCTGGCCGAACGGCTGCTGTCCACCGCGGACGTCGCCATCCGGCACGGCATCCTGCTCACCGACGGCCGCAACGAGCACGAGTCGCCCGACGACCTGAGGGCGGCACTCGACTCCTGTGCCGGGCGGTTCACGTGTGACGCCCGTGGCGTGGGCACCGACTGGGAAGTGAAAGAAGTCACAGGGGTCGCCTCCGCCCTGCTCGGCACCGCCGACATCGTCGCCGACCCGTCGGGCCTCGCCGACGACTTCACGCGGATGATGGAGGCGGCCATGGGCAAGGAGGTGGCCGACGTGTCCCTGCGCCTGTGGACCCCGGTCGGCACCACCGTGAGGTTCGTCAAGCAGGTCGCTCCCACGGTCGAGGAACTGACCGACCGCCGCACCGAGGCGGGGCCGCGCGCCGGGGACTACCCCACCGGTTCCTGGGGCGACGAGTCCCGCGACTACCACGTCTGCGTGGAGGTACCGGCCGCGGACATCGGCCAGGAGATGCTGGCCGCCCGAGTCTCCCTGGTCGTCCCGGAGCCCGGAGGGAGCGTCCGGAACCTCGGCGCCCAGGGTCTCGTGCGCGCCGTGTGGACGGACGACATGACCGCGTCCACGTCGATCAATCCCCAGGTCGCCCACTACACCGGCCAGGCCGAACTGGCACAGGTCATCCGACAGGGTCTGGATCTGCGCAAAGCGGGAGACATCGACGGAGCGACGGCCAAACTGGGCCGTGCGGTCCAGCTGGCCGGAGCCTCCGGAAACGCCGATACGGCGAAACTGCTTGCGAAGGTGGTGGACGTGGTCGACGCGGCGGCAGGTACTGTGCGACTGAAAGCGAAGGTCGAGGAGGCCGACGAGATGACTCTCGAGACCCGGTCGACGAAGACTGTTCGCGTGAAGAAGTGACGCAGTACCGCAGGACAACGCAGTACCGCAGGACAACACAGCGACAAGCTCCGCAAGAGGGGGAAGCTCCGACATGCCGACCTGCCCGAACGGACACCAGTCGGGTTCCGACGACTGGTGCGAGGTCTGCGGTCACCGCATGGCCGGTGCCGTGCCGCCCCCTCCGCCGCCACCGCCCCCGGGCGGGGGTTACGGCTTCCCGCCGCCCGGTGGTCCCGGTGGCCAGGGCGGCCCCGGCGGACAGGGCGGCCCGGGCGGCCCGGGCGGGGAACCGCAGCTGTGCCCGCAGTGCCGCACGCCCCGCGAGGGCGGTGCGCCGTTCTGCGAGGAGTGCCGGTGGAACTTCCTGACCAACACCGCCACCTCGTACACCCCGGCGGCCCCCCGGCCGCCGGCGCCCGGTCCGGGGCCCCGGTTCCCGCAGCCGCCGGGCGGCCCGTCGTACGGCGGCGGTGACGCGTACGACTACCAGGGCTCGCGCCCGTCCCAGATGAACCGGCCGGCCGAGCCGATCCCGCCGGGCCCGCCCTTCGGCGGCGACCCGTCGGGCCCCGGCGGCCAGGGCGGTCGCGGTCAGCACGGCCAGAGCGGTCCCGGAGGTCGCGGTCAGCACGGCCAGGGCGGTCCCGAGGGCCCCGGTCCGCACGGTCCGGGTGGCCCGAACGGCCCCGGTCCGCACGGCCCCGGCGGTCCGAACGGCCCCTCCGGCTACCCGGGCCCCGGCGGCCAGGGCGGTCCCTCCGGTCCACCGGCCCCGCCCTTCGGCGGCGACCCGTCGCGGCCGGTTCCGCCGCCGCCCGGCCCCGGCGGTCCCGGTGGCCCGGGAGGTCCCGGCCGTCCCGGTGGGCCCGGTGGCCCCGGTGGGCCTCCGCAGGCGTTCCAGCAGTCCGCGCCGCCGGCCCCGCCCGGCTTCCCGCAGGAGACCGGCCGCCCCCAGCAGGGCGGTGGCCCCCGGCAGGGCGGTGGCCCGTCCTTCGGCGGCGGTGACGACGACTGGGTGCTCTCCCCGCCGTCGTCCGGCCCTGGCGGTCCGGGTGGTCCTGGCGGTCCGGGTGGCCCCGGCGGTCCCGGCGGCGGCCCCTCGCAGGGCGGCGGCTACGGCTACCCGCAGCCCGGCGCCACCCAGGCCCCGCCCGACCAGGGTTTCCCGCCGCGCCCCCAGCAGCCGGCGACCTGGACGGCGACCATCGGTCCGGACCGCGAGTACTTCATGGCGATGATGCAGCGCTCCGGCCCCGAGGCCGCGGGCCTGAACCTGCCCGCGTACTCGCCCGAGCAGCAGCGCACGCTCACCGGCAACCAGATCACGATCGGCCGCCGCCGGCACTCCACCGGCGACACCCCGGACATCGATCTCGCGGTGCCGCCGGAGGACCCGGGCGTCTCGCACCAGCACGCGGTGCTGGTGCAGCAGCCGGACGGCAACTGGGCGGTCGTCGACCAGAACTCGACGAACGGCACGACGGTCAACGGCGGCGAGGAGCCGATCCAGCCCTTCGTGCCGGTGCCGCTCCAGGACGGCGACCGGGTGCACGTCGGCGCCTGGACGACGATCACGATCCGCCGCGGCTGAGGCGGGCCCGGGCCGTCAGGCGAAGGGCCAGGCGTAGGGACCCTCCGGGTCGTCCAGCCAGGCCCAGGCCCGCTCGCCGCGGACGGTGATGCCGTAGCGCTCGCGCCGGGGGGCGTCCTCGCGCTCCCACAGCGCGTACGCCTCCTGCGGGTCGAGGCTGCCCCGGGACAGGGCGAGCAGGAACCGGAACAGGTCGTCGCCGCGGGCCCCGCGCGGCACCCCGGCGAGGCCCGGCGGCTCCGGCTCGGTGTGCCCGGTGCCGCGCAGCGGCACGAAGTAGGCGGGCGTGTGCAGGAAGCGGCCCTCGGCGTGCCCGGCGTCGTGGACGATGAGCGCGATCAGGCCGGTGGCGAGCGGCGCGAGGATCCGTCCTCCGGGCCGGCACTGGACGAGCCAGGCGCGGGGGATCGCCGACAGCGCGCAGGTAGCGATGATCCGGTCGAAGGGGGCGCGCTCGGGCACCCCGCGCGCCCCGTCGCCGGTGACGACGGCCGGACGGTACCCGGCGGCGGTCAGGTGCCGACGGGCCGACTCGGTGATCTCCGGGTCCAGGTCGATGGTGGTGACCAGGCCGTCGTCGCCGAGCCGGTGGGCGAGCAGGGCGGCGTTGTAGCCGGTGCCGGCGCCGATCTCCAGGACCCGGTCGCCGTCCGTCACGTCCAGCTCCACCAGCATCGTCGCCATCAGGGACGGCTGGCTGCTGGAGGAGAGCAGCTCGCCGTCGCGCAGCCGGGTGGCGAGCGGGACGTCGGCGTACGCGCCGCGCACCCAGCGCTCGCGGGCCGCGGGGTCGGGGTGCTCGCCCCACCGGCGCTCGTAGCCGCCCCGGACGCCGACGTAGTAGGAGGGCACGAAGAGGTGGCGCGGGACCGCCTCGAACGACTCCCGCCAGACCGGGTCGGCCGCCCAGGCGCCGCTCAGCTCGATCTCGCGCACCAGCGCCGCCCGCGCGGAGGCGGCGAGGCCCTCCAGGTCCTGCTGCCCGCCCATGCCTCCACAGTAGGGCCCGGCACCTGCCTGTGGCGGCCCGCGCGCGGACGGTCCGGAGAGGTCCTGGGTCTCCGGACCTGTGCCGCCCCGTCTGAGACCATGGACGGCGTGAATGAGATTCGGCGCGGCACGCTTCAGGAGCAGACCTTCTACGAGCAGGTCGGCGGGGAGGAGACCTTCCGCCGGCTCGTCCACCGTTTCTACGAGGGGGTCGCCCAGGATCCGGTCCTGCGGCCGATGTACCCCGAGGAGGACCTGGGCCCGGCGGAGGAGCGTTTCGCGCTCTTCCTGATGCAGTACTGGGGCGGTCCGACGACGTACAGCGAACGGCGCGGCCACCCCCGCCTGCGGATGCGGCACGCCCCCTTCGCCGTGGACCGCGCGGCGCACGACGCGTGGCTGAAGCACATGCGGGTGGCCCTCGACGAGCTCGGTCTGTCCGAGGAGCACGAGCAGACGCTGTGGAAGTACCTGACGTACGCGGCGGCCTCGATGGTGAACACCGAGGGCTGACTCCCGGGGCGGCTCCCAGTGGCTGTCCCCCGACGGCTGCCCCCCCCCCGGCGGTTGATGAGCGGATTCCGGTTCCGCATCGCCGGAATTCGGTCACGATCCGGTCAAGTCCGTCCCCCGAGCGGTTACCCGCGCCGTGCGCCCTCTGACAGCATCACCGGAAGGTCTGGACAACGGCGCCGGGGGGCCGGGTGGCGGGGAGCGGGGGACTCGGAGGGTTCGTGCTGCTGCGCGCGCGGGCGCATCGCCTGCTGCTCGCCGCCGCGCTGCTCACCGTCCTGCTGACCACGGCGGTGCTGGCGACCCTGGCCGCCTACTCGGGCGCGATCGGCGACGCGGCCCTGCGGCACGCCCTCGCCGATCCGCGCAACGCCGCCGACACCGCGCTGATCGTCAAGGCGGACGTGCCCGAAGGCGGGCGCGAGGAGGCCGACGCCACCGTGCGCAAGGGCGCCCGGGACACCTTCGGCGGGCTGCCGGTCACCGTCCGCGCCCTGACGCGGTCGGGCCCGTACGCCCTGCCGGCCACCCTGCGGCCGCGCGGCGAGCGGTCCGGCGGCGACCCGGACCTGACGTACCTCGCGGCGCTCGACCCGGCGCAGGTGCGGATCACCGAGGGACGGATGCCGCGGGAGGGCGGCCCGGTGACCGAGGCCGCGCTGCCGACGGCCGCCGCCGAGCGCCTCGGCGTCCGGACCGGCGCCCGCCTCACCCTCGCCGACCGGTTGGACGGCCCGGCGGTGCGGATCGAGGTCACCGGCCTGTACCGGCCGGCCGAGGCCACGTCCCCGTACTGGCGTCTGGACGACCTGGGCGGGCGCGGGATCAAGCAGGGCGGCTTCACCACGTACGGGCCGCTGCTCGCCGCCCCCGGTGCGCTGACCGGCGGCCGGGTGAGCACCGGGCCGTCCGGGTGGCTGGCGACGGCGGACTTCTCCACGCTGACGGCCGGCCGGACGGACGCGCTGCGCGGGGCGGCCCGGGACGGGACGGCGTGGCTGCGCGGCCGGCCGGTCCTCAGCAGCACGACGGCGGTGAGCACGTCCCTGCCCGAGGTGCTGGACCGGCTCGACCGCTCCCTGCTGGTGTCCCGCTCCACCCTCCTCGTGGTGGCGCTCCAGCTGGTCCTGCTCGCGGGCTGCACGCTGCTGCTGGTGGCCCGGCTGCTGAGCGCCGAACGCGCGGGCGAGCTGCGGGTGCTGCGGGCGCGGGGCGCCTCCCGGGCCAGGATCGGGTGGTTCGCCGCGCTGGAGGCGCTGCTGCTGGCCGTCCCCGCGGTGGTCTGCGCGCCGCTGCTCGCCGGTCCGCTGACCCGGCTGCTGGCCGGGCAGGGTGCGCTCGCCCGGATCGGGCTGCGGCTGGAGGTGCCGGTCCTCGGCGGGGGCGGGGTGTGGCTGGTCGCCGGGGTGGCCGCCCTGGGGTGCGCGCTGGCGGTGACGCTACCCGCGCTGACCGCCTCCCCGGCCGCCGGTGGCCGGGCCCGGCCGCTGCCCGCGCCGCTGCGGGCGGGTGCGGACGTCGGCCTGCTGGTGGTGGCCGGTGTCGCCTACTGGCAGCTCTCGCGGCAGACCTCGGGCGCGGTGACCGGTGACGACAGCGGTGTCCTGGGCATCGACCCGCTGCTGGTCGCGGCGCCCGCGCTGGCGCTGCTGGCCGGCACCGTGCTGACACTGCGGCTGCTGCCGCCGGTGGCGCGGCTCGCCGAGCGCCGGGCGGCCGGCGGGCGCGGACTGGCGTCGGCGCTGGCGGGCTGGCAGCTCAGCCGCCGCCCGATGCGCGGGGCCGGCCCGGTGCTGCTGCTGGTCCTGGCCACGGCGCTGGGCATGCTGGCCATCGGCCAGGGCGCCTCCTGGGATCGCTCGCAGGACGACCAGGCGGACTTCCGCGCCGGGGCGCCGGTGCGGGTGCTCGCCGCGGGGACGGCGGACCTCGGCCGCACGGAGACGTACGCGGCCGTCCCGGGCGTCCGCGAGGTGGCCCCCGCCGCCCGTACGACGCTGCAGCTGTCCGGCGACCGGACGGCCACCGTGCTGGCGCTGGACACCGCGAGCGCCGCGGACACGATGCTGCTGCGCCCGGACCTGTCCCCCGAACCGGCCCGGACACTGCTGTCCCCTCTGGGGCCCCAGGGCGCGACGGCGGGCGCGAAGGTGCCGCAGGGCACCACGCGACTGGCCCTGACGGCGACCCTGGGCAGCGCGGGCGGGGACACGGGCACGACGGCGGACGTGACCGTCTCGGTGCAGGACAGCCACGGCACGCCGTACCGGCTGCCGGCCGGCGTGCTGGCAGCAGACGGCCGCAGCCACACCCTGGACCTCACCGTCGCCTCCGGCCCGCTGACCGTGACCGGCCTGGAGCTGGTCGAGACCCAGCCGGTCGACCGGGCGCAGCAGCACCGCTTCACCCTGGAGTCGCTGACGGCCACGGCGGCCGACGGCACCGTGCGGCGGCTGGCGCTGCCCCGCTCGTGGACGGCCTCCGCGCACGGCACCGGCCAGTCCTGGCTCCCGGACGCGTCCGCCGACCCGACGAAACCCCGGCTGCGGGCGTCCGGGCCGCCGACGATCGAGTACGGCACCGGGTACGTCCCGGCCGACATGGCCTGGCAGGCGGCGCCGCTGATCGTGCGGCTGGACGCCGAGCAGCCCGCGCCGCCGCAGCTCACGGCCGTGGCGACCGACCGTTTCCTCGCCTCCGCGGGCGCCCGCGCCGGGCAGTCGGTGGACATCGCGCTGAACGGCCGGACCGTCACCGTGCGGATCGCGCACACGGTCCACGCCCTGCCGACCACCGGCCCGACGGACGCCTCCGAGCACGACGGCGGGGCCCTGCTGGTCGACCTGCGGTCGGTGAACCGGGTACTGCAGGCCCGCTACGGGGAGAGCCTGACGCCCACCGAGTGGTGGCTGCGGACGGCACCGGGGAAGGCGGCCGGGACGGCCGTGGCCCTGCGCGCCTTCCCGGACGTCGATCCGGCGCAGGTCGTGGTGCGGGACGAACTGGCCGAGCGGTTGCGCGACGACCCGTTCGGCACGGGATCCGAAACGGCGTTCACCGCGGCGGCCGGGGTGGCGGCGGCGCTGGCGGCCGTCGGGTTCGCGGTGAGCGCGACGGGATCGCTGCGGGAACGGGGCACCGAGTACGCGGTGCTGCGCACCCTGGGCGCCACGCGCCGCCGGCTGGCCCGCGCGGTCGCCGCCGAGCAGGGCGTCCTGGTGGCGCTGGCGCTGCTGGTGGGCGCGGCGCTGGGTGCCGTACTGGCCCGGGCGGTGATTCCCCTGATCGTGCTGACCCCGGAGGCCGCCCACCCGGTGCCGGCCGTCCTCGTCGACCTCCCCGTGGGTCGCGTCGCCGTCCTCCTGGCCTCCGTGGCGCTCACCCCCCTGCTGGTCACGGCGGCCCTCGCCCTGCGCCGTACGGACCCGGTGTCCGCACTCAGGGAGCAGGGGGGCGAGGCCCGGTGACGACGTCCCGCGCGGCGCGGGTGGCAGGTGTGCCGTCGCCCCACCGCCCTCACCCGGCACACGTGGACGTCCGGCACCCGTCACGAAAGCACGGTCCGCTCGTCGTGGGACAGGGAGTGGGACAAGGAGGTGGGCGCAGGTGAACCCCGTCGCCGCCCCGTGGGTGCGGACCCGGCTGCGCACCGCCCCCGGCGCCGCGTGCGCGCTGGCGCTGCTCGTGGCGCTGACCGCGTGTCTGGCCGCCGCCTTCCCGAGGGCACTGGACCGGTACGCGGACGCGGGCCTGCAGCACGATCTCCGGCAGGCCCGCCCCGCCCGGACCGGCGTGCAGCTGACCGCCGGGCTGCCCGACATCGGCTTCGGCCCCGTGCTGGAGCGGTGGCAGCAGGACATGCGCCCCGACTCGCTGCGCGAGCACTACGGCAAAGCGCTCGGCATCGTGGCCGGCCGGCTCCCCGTCGACCGGGCGCGGTCGACGTACGGGGTGCGCACCACCAAGAGCATCGAGGTCTCCGATCCCTGGCTGCCCCGGCCCAGTGGGCTGCCTCCCCAGATGCATCTCGCCGCCCAGCAAGACCTCGGCGACCACGCCCGGCTGCGTTCCGGCCGACTGCCGCACGCGTCCGACACCCCGGTCACCGCGTCCACCGGCCGGGTGGAGGCGGTCGTCACCACCGAGACCGCCGAGGCCCTGCACATCGAGGCGGGCAAGGTCATCCACGTGCCCCGCGCGGCACGCGCCCCGCTCGCCGTCCACATCACCGGCGTCCTCGCCCCGCGCGAACCCGACGGCGCCTACTGGGCCACCTGGCCCGATCTGCGCACCCCGTCGCTGGTGAAGGTGCCGGGGCCGACCAGCGACACGTACTGGGTCGGCACCCTGCTCGTGGCCCCCGACGCGGGGCCCGCCCTGCTGGGCACGACCGGTTCCCCCATGCGCTACTGGCAGTTCGCGCCGGACGCCGGCGCGCTGCGCGCCCACGACCTGGACCGGCTGAACTCGTCCGTCGCCTCCCTGGAGGCCGGGCCGGACCTGCGGAGGGTGCGGTCGGCCGTCGCCCCGGACGCCGACGTGAGCACCGATCTGGACGAGGTGTTCTCCTCCTTCGACCGGCTGCGGTCGGGCATCGGACCGCTGGTCATGATCGCCGCGGTCGGCACCGGCACCGTCGCCGGCGTGGTCCTGCTGATGGCGGCCGGCCTCGCCGCCGACCGGCGCCGCGCGGAACTCGCCCTGCTGCGCGCCCGGGGCGCGTCCCTGCGGGGCCTGGCGGGGCGGCTGCTGGCCGAGACGGCGGTGGCGGCGGTGCCCGCGGGCGCCCTCGGTCTCGCCGCCGCGCTGCTCGCCCTCCCCGGCGCCCGTCCCGGCCCGGCCGTCGCGGCCGCCGTCGCGGTCACCGTCGTCGGCTGCGCCGCGCTGCCTCTGCGGGCCGCGATCGCCCACCGCACCGTCCGCGTCCACGGCGGCCGGCAGGACGTGGCGTCGGCACGCCCGTCCCGGCGCCGTACGGTCGCCGAACTCACCGTCGTCGTCCTGGCCGTGGGAGCGGTCGAGACACTGCGCCGACGCGGTGCGCAGAGCCCGGCCGACGATCTGGTGTCGCTCGCACCGGTGCTGGTCGGGGTGATCGCCGCGCTGGTCCTGGTCCGCCTCTACCCGCTGCCGCTGCGGCGCCTGGCCGGCCCGGCGGGGCGGCTGCGCGGCGCGGTGGGACACCTGGCGCTGGCCCGCACGGGCCGTACGTCCGTCTCGGCGGTGCTGCCCCTGCTCGCGCTGCTGACCGCGCTCACCACGGCGGCCTTCGGCGGCTCGGTCCTGGCCGGCGTGGCGGACGTCCGGGACCGGGCGGCCCTGCTCACCACCGGCGCCGACGCCCGCGTCGAGGGGACCGGCCCGCTGCCGGCCGCCCTGGCCGACCGGGTCCGCCACACCCCGGGCGTGACCGGGCTGGCCGAGGTGAGCATCGCCTACCAGGCCAAACCCGGCGACGCCCCCCAGCCGCTGCCCGTGGCGGGCGTCGATCCCGCCGCCTACGCGAAGCTGGCCGCGCGGACGGGCCTGGGGACCTTCGACGCGGGCGGGCTGAAGCAGCCGGGCGGCCGGGAAGGGCCCCTGCCCGCGCTGGCCTCGCCCACGGTCGCCGAGCGGTTCGGCACCGAGCCGTTCCCCGTGCGCATGGAGGACGGCACCTTCGTCACTCTGCGGATCTCCCTCGTACGCGAACGGACCCCGGCCGTGTCCAGCGACGAGTTCCTGGTCGTGGACCGGGCCGGGCTGTCCGCGGAGGCTGCCCGTCCGACCGTCCTGCTGCTGACCGGCGACCGGATCGACGCGGGCGCGCTGAGCCGGGCGACCGGCGACGCCGGCTCCGTGCTCCTGCGCGAGCAGGAACGGACCCGGTACGTCGACTCACCCCTCCAGACGGGTGCCGAACGCGTCTACACGGCGGCCGTGGCGGCCGGTGCCGGGTACGCCGTGCTCGCGCTGCTGCTGTCCCTGCTGCGCGCCGCACCCGAACGGGCCGCGCTGCTCGCCCGCCTGCGCACGATGGGCCTCACCCGGTCCCAGGGCCGGCGCCTGCTCGTCCTGGAGTCGCTTCCCCAGGCCGCCCTGGCGGCGGCGGGCGGGGCGCTGACCGGCTGGGCGGCCGTGCGGCTGCTCTCCCCCGGCATCGACGTGACGGCGATCGCGCTGGCGGCGGCGCCGTCCCCGGGCGGCCGGGCCGAGCTGCGCGTCGACCCGTGGTCGCTGGCCGTGCCGACGCTCGCGGTGCTGGCGGTCGCGGTGGGGGCCGCGGCTGTGCAGGCGTGGTGGTCGGGCCGGCGCGGGTCGGTCACGGAGCTGCGGGCGGGGGACTCCGGATGAACGGACCGGGCCGAGCGCGCCACCGGAACGGCCTGGGCATCGGAAGCGACCCGCACCACGGGAACGGCCCCGACCACCGCCTGCGCCACGAAAGCAGTCTCAACCACCCGCACCACCTGAGCGGCCGGAACGGCCCGCGCTGCCGGAGCAGCCCCGACCACCGCCTGCGCCACGAAAGCAGCCTCAACCACCCGCACCACCTGAGCGGCCGGAGCCGACCAGGTCACCTGGACCGCCCGAGCCACCCGAGCCGCCTCAGCGGCCTGAGCCACACCCGCCACCCCAGCCGCCCGAGCCGCGCACATCACCCGCACCCCCCATACCTCGCGCACCACGCGCACCACCCGCACCGCCCGCGCCGCCCGCGCCGCCCGGCCCGGAGACACCCAGGGCATCTGCCGAGGAGGCCCCGATGACGACGAACCCGACCCTCGCCGACCTGGCCGACCGCGCCACCGCGTCCCGTGACCGCCCCGCCTACGGCCACGACGCCCTCATCGCCTGCGACCGTCTGGTCCGCGTCTTCACCGCGGACGGCGTCGAGGTGCAGGCCCTCCAGGGCCTCGACCTGCTGGTCCGGGAGGGTGAGCTGATGGCCCTGGTCGGTGCGTCCGGCAGCGGCAAGTCGACGCTGATGAACATCCTCGCCGGGCTGGACACCCCGACCGCCGGCGCGGCCCGCGTCGCCGGCCGGGATCTGCTCACGATGACCGCGAAGGACCGTCTCGCCTACCGCCGCGAGGTGGTCGGCTTCGTCTGGCAGCAGACGTCCCGCAATCTGCTGCCCTATCTGACGGCTGCCCAGAACGTCGCCCTGCCCGGGCAGCTCGCGGGCACCCGCGGCCGGGGCCGTGCGGCCCGGCGTGCCCGCTCCGAACGCGCCTTGGAGCTGCTGGAGCTGCTGGATGTCGCCGACTGCCGCGACCGCCGTCCGCACCAGATGTCGGGCGGCCAGCAGCAGCGCGTCGCCATCGCCGTGGCCCTGGCCAACGACCCCGCGGTCCTGCTCGCCGACGAACCGACCGGCGAACTCGACTCCCACACGGCGGAACAGATCTTCGCCGCCTTCCGCACCGCGAACGAGCGGCTCGGCACCACCGTCGTCATCGTCACCCACGACCAGGCGGTGGCCGGTGAGGTCCGCCGCACGGTCGCCATCCGCGACGGCCGCACCTCCACGGAGGTGCTGCGGCGCAGCGAGGTGGACGCCGCGACCGGCCACGAGACGGTGGTGGCCCGCGAGTACGCCATGCTCGACCGCGCCGGCCGTCTCCAGCTGCCCGCCGAGTACACCCGGGCCCTCAACATGCGCGACCGCGTCGCCCTGGAACTGGAGCCCGACCACATCGCCGTACGGCCGGACGACAGCGAGCGTCCCTGACCCCCCTGGCCGGTGCGGCGGGGCGGGCGGTGTCAGGGGGCGCGGCTCAGCGCACGCTGAGGCCCAGCGTCCCGGTGCCCGCGCGGCGCAGGGCGACGGATCCGTACGGGGTGCGCAGCCGCAGCCACGCGCCCGAGGAGACCAGCGCGAGCCCCTCCCCGGCCGGGTCCGCGGGGCGCAGGAACCCCAGCGACTGGGCCGCGTGCACGGCCCGCACCGGCAGTCCGGTGTCCGCGACCGTCCGGGACCATATCTCCCGGCCGATCCGGTCGAGCTCGGCCCGGGTGCGCTTCTCGGGGGGCAGCTCCCCGGTCCGTGCCCGGAACTCGGCGACGGCCGCGGAGACGAGGGCGCGCAGCGCGTCCGGGGCGGGCAGCCCCGGCTCGGGCCGCCAGCCGCCGCGCGGGGGCAGCACGCCGGCCCACGGCGGTCCGGTGACCGCGCCGGGCACGGCGGCGGTGGCCGCCGGTTCGTCCACCGACTCGAGGAGCTCACCGGCGGACACGGTCACGTCCAGCGTGACGTCGAGCCCGTTCTCGTACGGCTTCGCCAGCCGTACCGCCCGTACGGCCAGCACCTCGAAGGAGGGCGGCCGGCCGAAGACGGCGAGCGCCGTGCCGTGCGCCTGGAGGCGGACGGCGGCGCCGCGGTCGTAGTGGAGCAGGCGGGAGAGGAAGGCCGCGAGGTCGGCGGCCTCCCCCTGGTCGGCGAGATGGAGGACCGTCATGCGGCGACGGCCTCCTCCTCGTTCTCCGGGTTCTTCGGGCCGTTCGTGCCGTCGTCGTCCGTGTACTCCTGGAGGAACTCGCGCTCCGCCGCGGTGATCCGGCGGGGCCGCTGCGCCTCGAAGTCGAACGGCACGATCACCGTGGACGCGCGGACGTAGACCTGGTCGCCGTCCTTCACCTCGTAGGAGATCGTGAAGGACGCCGCCCTGATCTCGGTGACCCACAGCTCGATGTCCACGGGCGCGTGCCGGTGGACGAGCTGCCGCTTGTAGTCGATCTCGTGGCGTGCCACCACCGACCCCTGCTGGAAATCCTTGTCCGGGCGGAACAGGAAGTCGATACGGGCCTCCTCCAGGTAGCGGAGGAAGACCACGTTGTTGACGTGGCCGTACGCGTCCATGTCCGCCCAGCGCAGCGGGCAGCGGTAGATGTGCCGCAAGATCGATCAGCCCCGGGTCAGCTTCTTGTAGGTGGCACGGTGCGGACGCGCCGCGTCCGGGCCGAGTCGCTCGATCTTGTTCTTCTCGTACGACTCGAAGTTGCCCTCGAACCAGAACCACTTGGAGTTGCCCTCGTAGGCGAGGATGTGCGTCGCGACGCGGTCGAGGAACCACCGGTCGTGGGAGACGACCACGGCGCAGCCCGGGAACTCCAGCAGCGCGTTCTCCAGGCTGGAGAGGGTCTCGACGTCGAGGTCGTTGGTCGGCTCGTCGAGGAGCAGCAGGTTGCCGCCCTGCTTGAGGGTGAGCGCGAGGTTGAGCCGGTTGCGCTCACCGCCGGACAGGACACCGGCCGGCTTCTGCTGGTCCGGGCCCTTGAAGCCGAAGGCCGAGACGTAGGCGCGGCTCGGCATCTCGACCTGGCCGACGTTGATGTAGTCCAGCTCGTCGGAGACGACGGCCCACAGCGTCTTCTTCGGGTCGATGTTCTCGCGGCTCTGGTCGACGTACGAGATCTTGACGGTCTCGCCGACCTTGATGGAACCGGAGTCCGGCTCCTCGATGCCCTGGATCATCTTGAACAGGGTGGTCTTGCCGGCGCCGTTCGGGCCGATGACACCGACGATGCCGTTGCGCGGCAGCGTGAAGCTGAGGTCGTCGATGAGGACCTTGTCGCCGAAGGCCTTGCTGAGGTTGTTCACCTCGACGACGACGTTGCCCAGGCGCGGGCCCGGCGGGATCTGGATCTCCTCGAAGTCCAGCTTCCGCATCTTGTCGGCCTCGGCTGCCATCTCCTCGTAGCGGGCGAGGCGCGCCTTGGACTTGGCCTGGCGCCCCTTGGCGTTGGACCGCACCCACTCGAGCTCGTCCTTGAGGCGCTTCTGCCGCTTGGCGTCCTTCTGGCCCTCGACCTTGAGGCGGGTGGCCTTGGTCTCCAGGTACTTGGAGTAGTTGCCCTCGTAGCCGTGCAGCCGGCCGCGGTCGACCTCGCAGATCCACCCGGCGACGTTGTCCAGGAAGTACCGGTCGTGGGTCACGGCCACGACGGTGCCCTCGTACTTGGCGAGGTGCTGCTCCAGCCAGTTCACCGACTCGGCGTCGAGGTGGTTGGTGGGCTCGTCGAGCAGCAGCAGGTCGGGGGCCTCGAGCAGCAGCTTGCAGAGCGCGACGCGGCGCTTCTCACCACCGGAGAGGTTGGCGACGGGCCAGTCGCCGGGTGGGCAGCCCAGGGCGTCCATGGCCTGCTCGAGCTGGGCGTCGAGGTCCCAGGCGTTGGCGTGGTCGAGCTCCTCCTGGAGCTTGCCCATCTCCTCGAGCAGCGCGTCCGAGTAGTCGGTCGCCATCTGCTCGGCGATCTCGTTGAACCGGTCGAGCTTGCCCTTGACCTCGGCGACGCCCTCCTGGACGTTCTCCAGGACGGTCTTGTCCTCGCTGAGCGGGGGCTCCTGCAGCAGGATGCCGACCGTGTAGCCCGGCGACAGGAAGGCGTCACCGTTCGACGGCTGCTCCAGACCCGCCATGATCTTCAGAACGGTCGACTTGCCGGCTCCGTTCGGGCCGACGACGCCGATCTTCGCCCCTGGCAGGAAGCTCAGGGTGACATCGTCGAGGATCACCTTGTCGCCGTGCGCTTTGCGCGCCTTGCGCATGGTGTAGATGTACTCAGCCAAGAGAAACCGTCCGGCAGCTTGATCAGGCAGTGGGCAGATACACCCCATCTTGCCTGACCGCCACCCCTGCGAGGAAATGCGTCAGCCCGGGGAGCTCTGACCTGGCATTTCACGGGTGATGCCGGAGTTCCGGCCGCCTACCGGGCCACCGCGGGGCGTGTGACCGGCTGGAGCCGGAACGAGATGGCCTCCATCAGGCGCTTGCGCCGGGTCTTCTGGACGGCGGCGATCTGGCCCGCGGCCGCTGGCAGCGGTGGCCCGACGATCACGCCGGTCCGGTACGCGAGTTCCTGCACGCCTGGTGGGTGCGGAGCCTCACCGATCCGGACGCGGCCGTACCGGCGCACCAGGTCTTCGCACTGTGTGCCGAGGCGTCCGGAACGCTCGGCCCCTGGCTCGCCGACCGGGAGACGCGGACCGGGGACCTCAGCGACCGGCGTCTCGCCGAGGCGGCGACGGAGTGGGAGTACGAACTCCTCGGGGACAGCCTGCCGTGGTACGTCCACTGGTACGAGCACGGCGAGGACGGGAGGCGTGCCGAACTGGTCGCCCGGCTCCTCGGCCACGGCGCGGCGCGCCTGCGCGAGTCGGGCGCCTTGGCGGAGGAGCGGCACCGGATACGGCTGCTCGGACTCACCGGCGCGGACCGCTGGACGGACCCGCACCGGCCCGGCCACCGCTACTGACGGTGCCGAGCGAATGCGCCGGCGGGCGGATGAGCCGGCGGGCGAATGCGCCGGCAGCGGGGGCGGCCGGGGCTCACCCCCGTCCCGCCCCGGCGCCGGTCAGCCCTCGCCGGGCTCGTTCCTCCTGCGGAGGAACAGCAGGACCGCGCCGCCGATCACGACCAGGCCGATGGCCGTGCCGCCGATCAGGGGCGTCGCGACGGAGCCGCCGGTGTCGGCGAGGTCGGTGTCGGGGGCGGGGTCGACCACCGCGGCGGGAGCCGGCTCACCGAGGGTGTGGGTGGTCCGGTCGACCGGACTGCTCTGCGTGCGGCAGTCGAGGACGCCGGTGAAGCGCTTCTCGAAGCCGTCGGGGCCGCGGGCGGCGAAGTCGTAGGCGCGGTCCTCCGGCAACGGGATCGTGACCGTCCGGGTCTCGCCCGCCGCGATGATGTACTCGCTGTCCAGCACCTCGAAGGCGAACGCCTTGTCGCCCTTGTTGACCGCGGTGATGTCCAGGCCGCCCTTGGCGCAGTTCTTCGCCCCGGACAGCGCGGGTACCGCGCCCTGGTCCGCCCAGGTCGCGCTCGCCGTCGCCGCCACCGTCGACTCGCTGGAGCCGGCCAGGATCTGCGTCTGGCTGCGGCTCTCGGAGGCGAAGGCGCGGCCGACCGGCACGGTGGTCGAGGCCTGGACGGTCAGCCCGACGGTGTCCGCCGCGGTGTCCTTCGGCACGTCGAAGAAGACCTGGGTGCCGTCGGTCACGGAGGTGACGGGTCTGCCGTCCTTGTCGACGAACCGCACCCCGCCCGTGGTGGCGTCCGCCGGCGGGGTGACCGTCGCCCTGTCGGCGTTGGTGTGCACCGTCACGGGGCCGAGCCGCTCGCCCGGACGTCCGGAGACCGCGGGCGGGTTCAACGTGAGCGACGCCGTGGGCTCGGCCAGGTTGCGGGCGTGCTTCTCCAGGTAGTCCGCGAGCCGCTCGGCCTGCGGGTCGAGGGCCTCGACGTCCGTGTCGTCCGAGTAGCGCCAGATGGCCACCTGCGTGCCGGCCGCCGCGTCCTGCTCGGTGAGCCCGCCGCGCACCCCGGCCTTCTTCGCGAGTTCCGTCAGGTCGTTGACCTGCGGGTAGGAGTTCTGCAGGATCCAGCGGATGCGGCCGGCGTCCTTGTTGGTGCCCAGCGAGGTCCCGCTCCAGGGCGTCTCGTGGTACTTGGCGTCCTTCTGCGTCGGGTTCTGGATGTCGACGCAGTAGGTCTGCAGCATGCCGCCGCCGTCGACGGACATCTCGAACAGGCCGGCCGACACCTCCTGATCACCGCCGGCCCCGTGTATGACCGCGGTGCCGTAGGTCTTCAGGCCGCCTATGGTGGCCGCGGCTCCGCCCTCGCCCCGCGTCTCCCCCTGGGCGGCGGCCGGGGCGGCACCCGCCGCCACGCCGGCCGCGGCGAGCGCGGAGACCAGCACCGTGGCGGTGAGCCGTGCCGCCGCTCCACGGCCGGGCAACAGGACAGAGAGCGAAGAAAACACCAAATTCCCCTTCGAGCAGGACCCGTTGACGTGGGGGCACGGTCCCACCAGCAGAATCAGCAGCCCCGCAGGACATGTTCGGCATCCTAAGGACGTGGCACACCGCGCCCCTCGGTGAGGTCGGCCCGAGCGGGGATCCGACTCGGAATCGTTATGGCCGACACCCTCGTGAGCAGGGCTTATCGACAAATCCACCCGGGTTGATCCGTGCGCTTTCGCCGATAAGCCGCACTTCGGTCACCGACGTCGAGGCGCCCGCGTCATGCCACCACGGCGGGCTGCGGCCGCTGTTCGCCGCTCACGGACGACGAGTCCACCGGCGGCGTCTCCCAGTTGGGCTCCGGCTGCGGCGGGGAGGTGGCCGTCTCGGCCCTGTTGGTGCGCCGGAACGCCGCCGTCCCCCGTGAGAGGTCGTGTCCGATCGCCACCGCGTCGATGTCCGCGGAGGTCCAGTTCTGCCCCTCGCGCACGTCCGTGCGCACCTTCAGCCGACCGTGCACGACGACGGGTTCGCCCACCGCCAGCGACGCCGACGCGTTGGTGGCGAGTTGCCGATTGGCCCACACCGTGAAGAAGTTGGTGTGGCCGTCCGTCCACGCGTTCTTCTCGCGGTCCCAGTAGCGTGCGGTGACCGCCAGCCGGAACCGCGCCGACGGCCCGCTCGCCAGGTCCCGGTACACCGGCTGCGTCGCCACGTTGCCCACGGCACAGATCATGGTCTCGTTCATCGCGAGTCCCTCCCTCCACGCGTACGGGCCCGGCCCGTACGGCTGTCGCGTCTGCCTGCCGGCGATCGCTTCCGCCGCGATCGCCGCGAGGCCAGACTGCCTCCGTCCGGTCCGGGCCCGCCGAGCGCTGTGGACCATCCGCCGCCTGTGGAGAACCCCGTCACCCGAACGGGTGGGGAGGGCTCGAGACCGAGGACGGCCCCGCCGGGCGGCGTGATCCGCCACCCGAACCGGTGGGGAGGCCCCCCACCGGCCTCCGTCCGCTACCTCACCCGGGCCCCCACTCCCGCACCGGCTCCCGTACCGACCCCGGCCCCTACGCCCGTTCCCGCGACGCGCCCGTACTGCTCCCGTACCTCCCGGTACCGCAACAGCTCCGCCGCCAGCGGATCGAGCACCCGGGCCCGGCCGCACCCCGCGGCCGCCTCGCGCAACCGGCGTTCCGCCTCGTACCCGTAGCGCCGTGCCGGTCCGCGCGCCGCCATGCGGCAGCTCCACTCGATGACCGGACCGCCGATGATGCCGGACAGCATCAGCAGCACCGGCACGCCCAGGTTCGGCGACATGACGCCGACGATCTGGCCGAGCAGCCACAGGCCGTCCACCACCTGGAGGAGCGTCATGGACGCCTGGGCCAGCACGGCCACCGGCCACCACCCGGGGCGCGGCGGACGTCCCGCCGGCAGCCCCTGCCGCGCCGCCAGCTCGTCGAGCGCCTCGGGCAGTCCCTGCGCGCCGCGGACGGCCGCCTCCCGCACCGCCTGCGCCCACGGCGCCGGCAACCCGGCCGACGCCCGGTGGGACACCGTACGCACCGCCTGCTCGACGCGCTGACGGGCCGTGACCTCCTCGTCCGCCGGGGTGCGCAGCGGCAGCCGGCCCGTGGTGGACTCGCGTCGGTCGTGGCACCAGCGCCACAGCCGCAGCCAGGGCGTGCCGCAGGCGCGGTTGGCGTTGCGCAGCCAGGCGCGTTCGGCCGCGTCGCCCGCCGCGGTGGCGCCCACCGCGTCGGCGAGCCGGTCCGCGAACTCCTCCCGGGCCTCCTCGCTGAGCCCGGTGCGCCGCCCGGCGACGTACACGGGCCGCAGACGCCGGGCGGCGGCGTCCACGTCGGCCGCGATGCGGCGCGCCGGCGCCTGCCGCTCGGCGACGAACTGGCCGAGGGTCTCGCGCAGCTCGCCCATGCCCTCCCCGGTGAGCGCGGACAGCGCGAGCACGGCCGCGCCGGGTTCACCGTGCTCTCCCAGGGCGATGCCGTCCTCGTCCAGCAGGCGCCGCAGGTCGTCGAGGACCTGTTCGGCGGCCTCCCCGGGCAGCCGGTCGACCTGGTTGAGGACGACGAAGGTGACCTCCGCGTGGCCGGCCATCGGCCGCAGATAGCGTTCGTGGAGCATGGCGTCGGCGTACTTCTCGGGGTCGACGACCCAGACGACGGCGTCGACGAGCCCCAGGATGCGGTCCACCTGCTCACGGTGCTGCACCACCGCCGAGTCGTGGTCGGGCAGGTCGATCAGGACCAGCCCGCGCAGCGGCGAGTCGGCGTCCGGGGGCTGGATCGGGCGGCGGCGCAGCCGGCCGGGAATGCCGAGCCGGTCCAGCAGGCTGGCCGCGCCGTCGCTCCAGCTGCACGCGATGGGCGCGGCGGTGGTAGGCCGGCGGACGCCCGTCTCGGAGATCATCACCCCGGCGAGCGCGTTGAACAGCTGCGACTTGCCGCTGCCGGTCGCGCCGGCGATGGCGACGACGGTGTGCTGCCCGGAGAGCCTGCGCCGCGCGGCGGCCTCGTCGAGGACCCGTCCCGCCTCGGCCAGCGTCCCGCCGTCGAGCCGGGTGCGGGAGAGCCCCACCAGTTCGCGCAGCGCGTCCAGCCGCGACCTGAGGGGCCCGTCGTAGGCCAACGGCATCAGGGACGAGGAACTCGCCGGTCTGCCCGGCACGGCGGTGAACCGTTCCGCGCCGCCGTTCTCGTCCACCCGCCGCGCGATGAGCCCGTCGTCCCAGACCTCCTCCTCGTCCCGGGCGTCCCGGGCCCCGGCTCCGGCCGCCGATCCGCTCCGGACGCCGTCCACCCGCTCCTTGCGGTCCGTACGCCGAGGGGCGACGTCGTCCGCCACGCGCGCGTGGGGACGGGACTCGCGGGCACGCTCACCGTCCCCGCGCGCCTCACGCTCGCTCCCTCCCCTCCGCGCGCGCTCGTCCTCGCCCCTCCCCGCGTGCTCGCCCTCCGCCCGCCCCGCGCGCTCGCCCCCACCGCCCGCCGCCCGCTCGCGCTCAACGCTCCGGGCACGTTCGCGCTCGTCGTCGCGGGCTCGCCCGCCCCGGCCCGCGTCCGCGGCGGCACGGTCCTCCCCGGCACGCCTCTCGCCGGCGCCCGCCCCGTGTGCGCGCTCCCCGGCATCGTGTTTCCCGGCATCGCGTTTCCCGCCGAGCCCGCTCCGGGGGCCCGCCTCCTCCGTGTGGTCGGTGTGCTCGGTGGGGTCCTGGTCAGTGACGGCGGTCACCGGTCACCTCTCCTTCTGCAGTACGGACAGCGCGGCGATGAGCTCGGCCTGCGGCTCGGGGTGGACCTCCAGCGCGTCGAGCGGAGCGAGCCGGCGCTCGCGCTCCGCGTGCATGACGCGGTCCATGTGGTCGGTGAGCAGCCGTCCGCCCCGATCGCGCAGCCGCAGCGCGCCATGGGCGCCGATGCGTTCGGCGAGCCCCTCCCCGGCGCTGCGCGCCCGCCTGCCGCCGAGCAGCGCGGTGGCGCCGAGGGCGGCGACCATCTCCGGATCCGGTGCCAGGCTCCGGTCGAGCCGCCGCACCTCCTCCTCGGCGTACTCCTCCAACTCCCGCCGCCACCGCCGTACGGCCACCCCGATGCGGTGCTCGGTGCCCTCGGACGAGGACGCGCGGGCCGCGAGTTCCGGGGCACCCGCCGCGGGCTCGCTCCGCCATGCCTCGTCGACGTGTTCGTCGGCGGCGGTGACGGCGCACAGCAGCAGTGCGCCGAGGCTCTCCACCAGCGAGTCGAGGAGTTCGCCGGGAGTGCAGTCGAGCGGGAAGGCCCGCCACCGCTTCAGGGCGTCACCGGCGAGCACGGCCCCCGCCTGCAGCCGTCCCCGTACGCGCGCGTACTCGGCGTCGTACGCCCCGTCGACGGCGGCGGTGAGCCGCAGCGCGGCGGCGTACTGCGCGGCGGCGGCACTGGCCAGCTCGGGCATCCGGGCCCTGAGGGAGTCGAGGACTCCGTAGGCCGTACGGGCCATGGCGTCGTGCCGGGCCGCGAAGTCCTGGGCCCGGTGGACGAGCCAGGCCCGCAACGGCGCCACGGCGGTGGCCGGCAGCAGCCCGCCGCCCCAGGCCGACTCGGGCAGTTCGGGGACGGTGAAGCGGGGGGCGTCGCCGAGCCCGGCCTTGGTGAGCAGCGCCGCATACTGACGTGACACCTCGGCCACCACCTGGTGGGGCACCCGGTCGAGCACGGTGACCAGCGTGACGTCGTACTCCTTGGCGGTGCGCAGCAGTTGCCAGGGCACGGCGTCGGCGTACCGGGCGGCGGTGGTGACCATCACCCAGATGTCGGCGGCACAGATCAGCTCGGCGGCCAGGACGCGGTTGTCGGCGATGAGGGAGTCGATGTCGGGTGCGTCGAGGAGGGCGAGTCCGGGCGGCAGGGTGTCCGCGGTCTCGACGCGCAGCACGCGCTCGGGGTTCTCGCCGGGCAGGAGCATGTCGTCGTCCGGGGAGTGGTGGGGCGCCCACACGCGCGTGAGGTCGGGCAGTACGCGCATGCCGCTGAACCAGTGGTGGTCCTCCGGGTGGCACACCAGCACCGGTGTCCGGGTGGTGGGCCGCAGGACGCCCGCCTCGCTGACCCGCCGGCCCACGAGCGAGTTCACCAGCGTGGACTTCCCGGCGCCGGTGGAGCCGCCCACGACGGCCAGCAACGGCGCTTCGGGATCTCTCAGCCGGGGCACCAGGTAGTCGTCGAGCTGGGCGAGCAGCTCGTCGCGGTTGGCACGCGCACGGGGAGCCCCCGCGAGGGGCAGCGGGAAGCGTGCGGCCGCGACACGGTCGCGCAGGGCGGAGAGTGCGTCGAGCAGCTGAGGCCGTACGTCCAAGGTCACCACATGTGAAGAATGCCCAATTTTAGGGGAATTCTGAAGCATATGAGCATGTCTGCGCGCCGACCAGACATTACGGACGGAAGGGACTACTGGGACGCGAGGAGAGTCCAGGCATAACGAGTGCACAACACCCGATGCGCGAGACGCCAAAAGCGATGCACGATTCGTACCTGCCTGCGATTATCGGGACCGCTTCACCGAACCTCCACATCGAGCCACGGAGGCGAAGCGTCAGGGACACGGAACCGGGAGCCCTATCCTTGTCCCCGGCAACGTCATGGATCGGCCCCACCCGGCCACCACGACCGAGGCCACCACACCAGGCCCCCGTAGCTCAGTGGATAGAGCAGGCGCCTTCTAAGCGCTTGGCCGCAGGTTCGAGTCCTGCCGGGGGCGCCCATCTCTGCCCTCCCGTCGGGGAGGGCTTTTTGCTGGTCAGGCCGGGTATCAGCCGCCACGACGAAGCCCCGGGCACCCTTCTGACGATCAAGGGCGGGCTCCGGGGCTGTCCGGCTGTCACCGGGTTTTCGCGGGTGGCCGTGTCGAATACGTGTCGAAGTTCTCGGCTGGAGATCAGCCGGCGCCGGGTGCCTCCGGCAGGTCCCCCGCGGCTTCGAGCCGCCGCTTCAGATCCGGCAGCTGCCCGTCGACGCACCGGGCGTACGTGGCGAGGAGCACGGCCACGCTGTTCCCGGCCCACTCCGCCACCTGGGCGGGCGGGATCCCGTCGTTGAGCCACTTGGTCAGGCGCGTGTGCCGGTTGTCGTACACGCGCCGTCCGGTCGGCGACTCGAAGACGTGGGGAGGCAGCACGGCCTTACGTGCACTGCGCCAGGCCCGACGGATGACCGAGCCGGCGAGGATGCCGCCCGACTCCCCTTGGAACAGCAGATCGCCTGGCTTCAGCTGCTCCTCCTGGATGTGCTGCCGCAGGATGCGGGTGAGGGCCGGATGCCCCGGCACGGTGCGTGTCTCGCCCTCCGCACGGCCCTTCAGGTCACGCCGTTCGTGGATCTCCCCCGTGTCGGTCCACTGCTTCCCGACCTCCGGAGTCGCCGTGTGGATCAGCAGCTCGCACCACTGGTCCTCGGCGTCGGGCTCGGGCAGCGTGACGTCCTCCACCCGCATAGCCACGGCTTCCTCGGGTCGCGGACCGCAGTAGTACAGCGTGGCGAAGAAGGCGTGGAGCCGCCTGCCACCGCGCGGCCGACGCCGTATCCAGTCGAGGATCGCCGCCGCCTGCTCGGGGTTCAGCAAGGACCGCTTGTCCACGGCGTTCGAGGTCTTCGTGGCGGCCGTCGCCTCCTTGCCCTTGGGAAGGGGATTGACCCGCAGGATGCGCCGCCGGACCGCGTGCTTCATGACGACGTTGAGGATCCGCCGGTTGCGCTTCCGGGACCAGGCCGCCGCCTGCTTGCCATCAAGGCGGGTGTCGATGGCCCGCAGGACCTGGTCGACCTTCTCGGGGTCCTCCCAGGCCGAGACGGGCAGAGAGTTCCGTTCGACCCACCTGAGGATGGCCACCACGTCCCGCGGCGCGTCAGGACGTCGGTTCGTGTTGAACGCCCACTCACGCAGGGCGGTGCGCACGGTCGCGGGCGCGAACTGGGTGGGCTTGGCCCGCAACAGCGCGATGGTCGTCGCGGTCAGGGTCTTGGCGATGTTCTTGCGGCTGTTGCCGCCGAGCTGGGACCAGCGGGCATCCACGTACTCGACGGCGAACTTATACTAGCTCATGGCAGCCGACTTGGAGCGGTGGGACACCGGAAGACCGGTGGTGACGACGAACGCCTCCCCCTTACCGGTGGCCCGGATGAGTTCGGACCGGAAGCCTTCGGCGAGCGCGACCGTGTCGAAGGGCTCACGCCAACGCTTCCCCGCGACCACCCAGCGCACGGTATACGTGTTCTTCCGGGCGCCCTTGTACGCGAGGATCTTGTAGACCTTGACGTCGTACGTCGTCTCCATCAGGCGGCGTCCTCACGGGCGTAGAGCCAGTCTTCGAGGTCGCTCCGACGGATCCGGAGGTCGCCGTTCGGGAGCTTGATGCAGCGCGGCGCACGGTGCTTGGCCCGCCAGTCGTAGAAGGTCGAGCGCGAGATGGCCAGTTCCTCGCAGACCTCCGCAAGGGTGAGCATGCTGCGTGACCGGACGGCCGTGGTCATTCCGTGCTCCCTTCGTCCAGGAGGGCTTCGCGAGCGGTCTCGCGGTTGGTCCGGAGGTCGCGGGCGATGGTCGCGGCGAGGGCGGCTTCACCCGGCGTGTGGCCGTGGCCGGCGTACTGCCAGTCGGCCAGGACCAGGACGGTGTCCGGCTCACGGTCGTCGAGGCCGAGGACGGAGGCTTCCTGGGCGGCGCGGTAATCGGCCCGTTCCTGGCGGAGGACGCCGAGGGTGGTGGAGTAGCTGCGCGACTTGGACGAGAAGTGCCCGCGGAATCCGAGCATGTGTGCCCAGGCCCAGAGACGGCGATCCGGATAGAGGCCGTCCAGGTCGCGGCACACGGTGATGAGGCGGCGAGTGTGGTCGGGGACGCCGTGGCGGTCGAGTTCGGAGAGTTCGCCGATGCGGCGGTCCAGGGTGCCGGTGTTCTCGGCGGCCTTAGTGGCGTACTTGGCCACGTACGAGGCGACGGCCTGTTCGGTGATGTCGGAGCCGTCGCCGAAGGCCTGCACCGGGCGGACGTCGAGTTGCCGACCCCAGCGGAAGATCCGGCTCGGCTGGTCACCGGCGGCCGGGACGGAGACCGACGTGTACGAGTGCGCGGCGGCAGCACGTAGCGCGTCCGTGAGCACGTCGACCGTGGCCCAGGCGGGCGGTGGCGTCCCGGGCCCTTCCGGGCCGTCGAGGCGTACGACGGCATGGAAGTGCAGCGCCCCGCGCTTCTGGAACTCGGCGACCTTGCCGTACGAGACGCGAAGGTGATCGGCCAGTTCCCGGCGGGTCAGACCGGCGCGGACGGCGAGTTCGCGGCGGAGTCGCGTGGTGAAGCGCTGCCAGAGCTGCCCGGCGTGGTTGTTGAACAGCACGGCGCCCGCGTAGTCGTATGCCTCGGGGTCGAGGGCGGTGCCCAGCTCCGGGGCGTCGGGCGCGTGCGGGGTGCCGCAGCGGCAGCTGCCGTGGTCGGGTCGGTTGTGGACCGGGCCGAACGACGGGGCCGTGAGGGTGACGAAGACCCGCGGGTGATCGCGGACGGTGGCGGGGACATCGCGGCGGTCGTCCCCGGCCAGGCCGGCGCGGATGAGGTGGTAGGTGTCGCCCGCGTAGGTCCAGGCGCAGGACGGGCAGCGGGACGCGCGGCGGTTTCCGCAGGCGAGGCGAAGACGTCCGCCCGGCTCGTTCGCGGTGGAGTAGTGGTGCAGGGTCTCACCGCTGGTCTTGTCCTTGTGCAGGATCCAGCCGGTGAGGTGGATCGGGTCGGAGCAGCCGCCAGTGCGACGGATCTGGTCTTCCCAGCGTGCGTAATCGGAAGCCGAGGCCACTCGGAGCACGTCCCCGAGGGCGATCGGGTCGAGCAGGATGTCTGGCGTGGGCGCACTCGGTGTCGCGGATGAGGCGCGGTGGGCCATGCTGGATGTTCCTTCCGGTTGCGAGATCGGACAGGGACGGCGCCCGGGCGGCGGATGCTTGGCGGTATCGAGGCCGCCCGGGGGCCGGTCAGCGTCGCTTGGCGTCCGCGTGGACGAGCGAGCGGATCACCAGGGCGCAGATGGCGACCGAGACGCCGGTGACCGCGACGGCCAGGAGCATCGAGACGAGGACGGCGCCGACGACCAGGACCACAGCGGTGCCGCCGCCGACGAGGGCGAGCGCGGTGCCGGGGGTGAGCTGGACCGTGGGCCGGGACGACGCCGGGGTCGGCGGGGTAGCCGGCGGGGGCGCGGTGGTCGGGGTGATGGTGGTCGGCTCGACGACGGCGGGCGGGGTGGCCAGGCCGGTCGGCGTCGGCATGGTGGGGATCTTCGGGCGGAACATCGGTGATCTCCTTCGGGCGGTTACTTGATCAGGCTGTTGACGGCGGGGGCCAGGACGCTGTCGGCGAGGAGGAAGCCGCCGAGGAGCAGCACGGCGATGAGCCAGGCGGGCGGGCGGATGAGCTTGACGCCGAGGTAGCCGACGACGAGGAGCGCGAGCCAGAGCGGGACCTGCATGGCGGTTGCCTCCTAGCGGACGCGGCAGCGGTGGGTGCGGGCGGCGAGCTGGGCGGCGGTCTGGCTGGTGTAGTCGGCGGACCAGCCGCAGCCGTCGGAGCTGCATACGGCGGCGTGTTTGGTCCGGCCGTTGCGGTCGCGGTGGGTGCCGATCTGTACCGGGCCGATGCGCATCACGGAGTGGAAGTTGTCGCGGGCGGGCATGGCTGGTTCTCCTTCCGGGTCAGGCGAGGTGGGCGGCGATGGCGTCGGCCAGGTGGGGCGGGACGCCGAGGCGGGCGCGGAGGGTGTCGGTGTCGATCGGGGAGCCGGTGCGGACGCGGTACTCGTCGGCGACCTTGCGGGCGTGGTCGACGAGGACGGGGGGAACCGCGGGGGCCGGGGGCGGAGCCGGAAGGGCTGGGGGCTCGTCGTCGGCTGCGGGGGTCGAGGGCTCCGGTTCGGGCTCGGAGGCCGTGTCCCGCTCGGGGATGGTGTCGGGCTCGGGCTCGGAGGCCGGCGGTTCCGGCTGCGTCTGGTGCTTGGCGGAGTGGGCGAGCAGGGTGCCACCGAGGAAGGCGAGGGCGGGCCATCCGGCGATGCCGAGGCGGAGCAGGGCGGGCGGGTCGGCCAGGTCGAGGAACCCGGCGGTGGCGACGTTGGCGCCGAGGGAGGCGAACAGGGCGATGAGGAACCAGGACCAGGCGAGCCGGGATGGTCCCTCGCTGCGGAGCCGTCGCCAGGCGGCGACCAGGAGCAGGTCGACGCTGACCGGGTAGGCCCAGGCTTTCCAGCCGTCCTGTCCGGCAGCGGCGGCCAGGTCGTGCAGGTGGGCGAAGGACAGGGCTCCGGCGATGACGGCCTGGACCAGGACGGCGTCGACGCGCAGACCGAGGCGGCCGGCCATCAGAAGTCCTCGGCGGCGGTGTCGGGCGGCTCGGGGAGCGAAGCGGCCAGCGAGGGGCTGACGGCTTCGACGAAGTCGAGGTCTGCGCCGCTCGTGTCGGCGTAGAGGGCGAGTTGGCCGAGCAGGAGCACGGTGCGGGCGAAGTCCTCGCAGTCGGGGCACATGGCGGTCGTTCTCCCTTCATCAGGCATGGCGGGGGTAGGGACGTGGCGCGAGGGCGGTCGCGCCGACCGGGGAGGTGCGGAAAGGTCAGGCCGTGACGGGTGCTGTCTTGGACAGCGGCGCGGGGGCTGCGGCGGTGCCGATCAGCGCGGGGCGGAACGGGGCCAGCTCGGGCAGTTCCGGGGCGCGGTCGGCATACCGGTTGCAGATGTTGGCGGCCTGGCGGAGCGAGGTGTGCGGGGCGCGGATACGGTGCCAACCGCCGGTCGAATCACCGGCGATGGCGAGGCCGCGCATCTCCGCAGGGATCTGGATGGCGGCGAGGACGGCGTCCGGCGAGATGTCGCCGAAGGCCATGTTCGCGCTGGTCTCGTCGTTGACGCGGTGGGCGGTGCGGCCGGTGAGCTGGGCGCGGAGCATGGTGATGCCCTTGCCGAGTTCGGAGCCGAATCGCTGGCCGCAGACTTCGAGGTAGATGCCGGACGCGCGGCCGAGCTGGGCGAGGCGGACCAGGGCGGTGATGATCCGGTCGCGCCGCTTCTCTTCTTCCTTGGTGGCGAAGAGGGCGAGTTCGGCGACTTCGTCGATCAGGACGACGATGGGGGGCGGGCGAAGGTGGTCGGGCAGGTCCCAGATATCGGCGGCGATCTCCGCATCCGGGACGTCGGCAGTGATGCGCTGCTCGGCCCGGATGAGTTGGTAGACGTCCTCCATGAGGGCCACAAGTGCGTCGAGGAGTTCGGCGGCGGTGTCGGGGTTGTCGGCGAGCGCGGAGAACCGACGGGCGAGCGGGAAGAGTTCGACGCCTTGCTTGCAGTCGATGCCGACCAGGGCGACGTCCATCGGAGCGAGCCCGGCGACGAGGTTGCGCTGGTAGACGGACTTGCCGGACTCGGTGGCACCGAGGGTGAGCGCGTGAGGTATCGCCCGGTAGTCGCGGTAGTGGATCGAGCCGTCCTCGCGCAGGGCGACCGGAACCCGCATCGGACGGGTGTCGGCCTTGGCCGGCATCTGCACCCGCTTGAGTACGTCGTAGCCGGTCATCCGCACCTCGACCACCCCTGAGCGCAGCTCACGGGAGGTGACCCCGTACATCGAGAAGGAGTGGCGGAGCCGGTCGGAGGCGGCGGCGATGTCGAAGGCGTCCTGTCCGGGCCGCAGTTTGAGCCGTAAGACCAGGCCGGTACGGGTGGGCCGGACGCGGAGGATGCGCGGCGAACGGGACTCCGGGACCGGCCGGTTGGTCATCCGGGCGACGGCGAGGCGCCAGCGCGGAGCCGGGACGGTGAGCCCGCAGGCGTCCATGACCGAGGCGTACCGGATCAGGACCCGCAGCGCGGCGAGGGTGATCCCGAAGGTCAGCCAGTACCAGGCGGGACGCCGCCACCGCAGGAGACCCGCAGCGGCGACGACCAGCACGAGCGTGACTGTGAAGGCGGTCATGGTCAGGCCGCCTTCGTCTGCGCGGCCATGTCGGCGAGGGAGGTCACGGCGACCGCACGGAAGGCGATGCCGTGCCGCTTCTGGCCGTTGAACTCGTTCTCCCACGGCCGGGCGATGAGCCCGGTGAGGGCGACCGGGGTGCCCATGGCCAGCTCACCGGAGATGCCGGTCTCCGGAACGGTGATGGACAGGATCTCGACCTCGTCGTTGGCGGCAAACATCACGTCGACGGTCATGAGCTTGGCGCCGGTGTCGATGTCCGTGGCGATCTCGCCCGTACGGCGGTCCTTGACCTTGGGCTGCGGGGTCTTGGCGACCATCACGGTGGCGGCGGTGGTGTCGACCGGGATCTGACGCATGGCAAAGCACTCCTATGCAGAGGTGGGACTCCGTCACTCATGTATATGAGTGACATGAAGAAGAGTGCATCACTCCTATATATGAGTCAACCCGCCGCGGCTCAGAAGTCGCGACGGGTTACGAAGAGTTGAGGGCGCGTCAGTCGTCGGCCGGGATGCGGTACTCAAAAACGAACTGGTCAGCGGCCATGAGCGTGTCGCAGACCTCGACCACGCGCCCCTCGGTCGTACGGGCCTCGCGGATCAGATGGACCACGGGCGCACCGGGGCTGAGGGCGAGTTCCGATGCCTCCGCCTTGGAGGCCGGCCGCGCCTGCAAGGTCTCGACGAACTCCGCGAACTCGTGCCCGTGGTCCTCGAGTCGGGCGTAGATGCCACCGCCACCGGGGTTCTCGGCGAACAGCTCGGGGATCTCCTTCACCACGTCCCACGGGAGGTAGGAGGAGGCGGTCTCGACCGGAGTGCCGTTGCGGAAGTAGAGGCGGCGACGGGCGAGCACCTGGGCGCCGGCGTCGACACCGAGCCGTCGGGCGGCATCCTCGGGGGCCTCCATGGGGCCGATGTAGAGGACGCTGACCTTGGCGGTGGCGCCGGACTGTGCCGACTCGGCCAGGTAGGCGGCCTTGCCGCCGCGCCGGTGCGAGCGGCGGAAGCGGTCGGAGGAGCGGTGCCGTACCGGCGGCCGGTCCTTCACAATCGAGCCCTTACCGTGCCGGGTCTCGACGAGCCCGCTGGCCCGCACCTCCACCATGGCCTTGCGGATGGTCCCGCCGGACACGCCGTAACGGTCGACCAGCTCCGATTCACTTGGCACCATCTCACCGGGCTTGAGGACACCAGCCCGGATCTGCTGCACGACCTCCTCGGCGATCTGCACATACCGAGGTACGGACCGCTCACCTCCTGCTGCGGTTCCCATAGTCCTTCCCTGCCTCCTATGCTCCTGTACATGAGTGAATCACAAGGAGCAACGTCCGCGCCGCTGCACTCGGTATCCGTAGCCGGGGTGGTGGTCCGCGAAGACGGTCGGCTGCTGGCGATTCGCCGCGCGGACAACGGCACTTGGGAACTCCCCGGCGGAGTACTCGAACTAGACGAGACCCCGGAGGCCGGCGTCGCGCGCGAGGTCCTGGAGGAGACGGGCATCCATGTCGAGGTCGACGAGCTGACCGGCGTCTACAAGAACACCACCCGCGGCATCGTGGCCCTGGTCTTCCGCTGCAAGCCATCCGGCGGCACCGAGCGCACGTCCAGCGAGTCGACAGCCGTCGAGTGGCTCACGCCCGACCAAGTCAGCGAGCGCATGGCCGAGGTCTACGCCATCAGGCTCCTGGACGCCTTGGACGGCAACGGCCCCCACGTACGGAGCCACGACGGCAAGCGCCTCATCTCAGCGGGATAAGACTTTCTCTACTTCATCAAGGCGGCTCGCTCCCGCTCCCCGCGCGCGGCCCGGCCCCCGGCCGGGCCTGCGCTCCTGCCTCCGTCCCGCTCCAGCCCGGCCGACGCCCGTGCCGCGCGCACAGCAATCAGCCGCTTGCGTCAGAGAAGGGGTACGTCGTGGCCGGGGCGGTCGGCTCCACGGCTTTAGGCAGCCACTTTGGCGCGAGCCTCGAAGATCATGGCCCCAACGTCGTGCTTTACCGGGCAGGTCCACAGACTGCCCGACGCGCAGGAAGCTTACGGGGCCATGATCACTCGCGCCAAAGCAGCTCCAGCCCAAAGCCGCTCCACCGCCCGCGATGCCCCGCTCAGGTCTGCGCTCGCACCTGAGTCGAAATGGGCACAGGAAGTACCGACAGAACAGGGAACTCCGCCTGAGCCAACTGGTAAACCGGTACGCCAGAAAGCGACATTACGGTAACCAGCAGCGTGAAGTCCACCGGTGCCGCGCCGCGAGTGAGGATGCCGCCAGCCCGCGTCAAATACTCAATATCCAGCCTGGGAAGCCAAAGGCTATTCGCCCGGAGACGATCCTGCCCCTGCATGACCGTCTCCCACTTACCCCCGCGACGCCTCCTGGCCTCGGATTCTTTTGGCCCCTTCCCCTGAGACCGAGAGATTGGATTTTTGCTGCGGACCCAGCCCTCCTCCTCCAGTTCCGCCGCCCGCTCTGATTCGTCACGAATATTAACCTTCACGACATGCGACGAGTCTTCCGGGTCACGAAAGGAGTAAATCGCCGCATGCGGCCTTAGCGTGAACTCAAGGCCGGATTCCGTATATTCAACCGCCTCAGTCGGATCCGTGGGTGATGCATAGGCGAGCGTCCACCTCACCTTCACCAGCCCTCGATCAAGACCTTCCGGCACTGGAAGTTGGAATCCCAGAACCTGATCACGCTCAACAGAAGCCTGGTACATGACAGTGACTTCATTACTGTCACACCAAAGGGCGGAAGCATGGTCACTGATAAGCCGTCCATGCCCAGTACTTATGTCCGGGTCAGCATGCGATTCTGCAAAATGGACCGCAAATGCCTTCAGCGCCGAAGCACTTGCTCGGTCCCCAAGCTCACCAGACAACACGGCCAGCTCGTGGGAAACCAGGGGCGCTGCGTAACTTGTCCCGCAGTCGTACGAGATCCTGCCGTCGGCCCTTAGTCTAGCGAATGGCAGCTGGTCATCGCCCCCGAACGCCACGACCGTCGGCTGTATTAGGGCACCAGGCCGCCCGGGACCAACGCAACTATAGGGCGCGCGTGTCCACAATGCCTCAGGGTAGGGGCGATCACACGCTCCGACACTGAGCCCGTTAACCATATCCGCCGGAACCATTATCCGGTTGTCGTTGGTTTCACCGTTGTTTCCAACTGCGGTAACGAAAAGAATGTCCCTTTCGTAGGCCAGGCTATCAAGAACAGCTGTCCAGCGGTGCGGCTCTCCATCGTCTACGGAGACTTCCGGTCCAAGACTTAGATTGACAATCATTGCGTCTTTTTCCGTTACTGTTTTCTGGATTTGATCCAGAAGCCAGTAAAGTTCCGTGCCGTCCTCGGCTGGCCCCGGAATGCACCTGTAGTGGGTGGCCTTGACCGGTGGCTTCGACAACTTCTCCCCAGGTTGCACATTCCCGTAAAGGACGGCTCCCGTAACAGCGCTCCCATGCTCAATACAGCCGTATTCGGGGTTTTCGTTTGTCAGATGCACTTGTTGAGCAGAGCCTGCGAAGTAGTCGCCGTCATCATCTATTCCGGCATCAAAGATAAGAACCTCGGGCGCAGTCGCGTCAGCTGCTGGAGGTGCCGGCCGCGCTACCCGCGCCGCCGACCGGAGCGGCGACGTAGGAACGGGACGGATCCGCGGCATACGCCGAATCGACCGCAGGGGATTGAAGGCAGCAGCCTGCTCTGCCTGCTCCTCGGGCAGCAACACAGGGACGAACGTCAACCCGCCAACTACATCGCGACGCGTAGCCGCTACTTCTCCACCCAGGCTCACAATGTACTCTTCGAATTTATGGAAGAGTCGATTATTCATCGGCTGACGGCCCGATCCAGGGTTATCTGGATCAGGGTGTAGGACTGCCTCATAGACCACACGATCACGGCCAGAAGCACCAGTATCTGCCCGAGGACCCCGTAAAACTTCTTCCCGACGCGGCAAGTTGATTTGTGAGAACTGACGCAGTTCTTCTGCGGCTGCCTTTTCGGCGCGGTTTAGTTCGCCCCCTTCAAGCATGTTAGCCAAGCGACTTAGGCTCGCATCATTGCCGGCGACGATCAGCGATTTGGTGGGCACATCCGGTGTGGTGCCACTCCGAAGTGTTAAGTTCCCCGTGGCCGGACGAGATCCGAGCGGAGTGAGATCCAGCAGCCTGACTAGGCGATCTGGGAAGTAACTGTTGGCGAGAAAATTGGGCAACAGAGTAGCCTCGAAGACTACATGATCAGCACGCAGTGATGAATCAATCTGTACTGCAGAGTCACGGAGTGACCGTGCTTGGGGGCCAAGGATCTCCCTGGTCTCCTCCATAGAGTACGGGTAGAACTTGTTTCCTCCTCCTGAAGCTCGATCAATCATTTCGGACATCTGCTCGCCTCCGACGAGGATTCGTCCACCCGTCTTTTGGTTCATTTATTCCCCCCCAGGAAAATTAGCTACGGTTCCGTCATTTTTCTTGTGAAGCCAGAACTCGACTCACTGTCGGATGGCTTACACCAAGAATGCCTGCGATCTTTCGTTGCGAGTAGCCAAGTGATTGATAGGCAAGACGGATGATCTGAGATCGAGTTTCTGAGTCTAACTTCGAATGTTCCCGAAGCGTGACCATGGCGTACTCAGCAATACGCTCCGAATATTTTTCCAAATTGCCATCTTGGATTATCACTTCCCTCGCGAGCCCACTCACAAGCTTAACGATATCGGAATGCGATTTCCCTTCAGTTGCGAGCGCCAGCAAAGAGATGCAGTCTGCGCCGATACTCGCAGCTGCGATAACGGGAACCTGAGATAGAAGGTTTTTCCGCTGCTCGCATTCGGGCATAGGCATTTCGATTTTCACATCGAAGCGCCTTGCGATAGCCGGATCAACTAGGTCTAGGTGGTTGGTGGCGGCGACCAAGAAGCTTCCAGCGGGCCAGCGGTCGAGTTCCAACAGCAAAACGTTGACCAACCGCTTTAGTTCGCCGACGTCAGTATTGTCGTCTCGCCGTTTCGCTAGAGCGTCGAACTCGTCCACAAAAAGGACGCACTCCGTTTGTGACGCATAATCGAGTACCGCCCTCAAATTGCGCCCGGTCCGCCCCAAGTAACTCGACATTACGGATGCCAGATCCACGATGAGGAGCGGCTGCTTCATTTGCTCAGCGATGTACGCAGCGGTCATGGACTTACCTACCCCTGGGGGACCGCTCAAGAGAACGCTGCGAGACGGCTGCAGGCCAACTTCCAGGAGACGCTCACGTAGGGGGCGCTCAGCGACAACCCTGTCGACTTGGGCCCTGCAAGCCTCATCGAGCACGGGACCTGAACTTGGAGGCGGCTCACCCAAGCGAAGCAACGTTTGGTTGGTTTCCGGGTCTCTAGGCAAGTCGACGGTGGCCGGCGGCCTCCAGTCAGTGCTAGGTGCCGCGCCACCTCGAAGAGGAGAGCGTCCAGGCAGAGCCGTGAGCAAGGCCCTCAGCTCTGCCCGGAGAGCAACTGCATGACCTGACACTGTGGGAGGCTTTCGCATCCACCGTCGGCATAGTTCCTTCGCGGCTTCCTCGTCCGCCTTCAGCGCAGCCGACATCAGCTCAAGCAGCGCGTGTTCTGTGTCGCTCAGGCCCGACCAGCTGCCATCCTCCGGCTTACTCATGCCGCGTAGGTTACCAACTGGTTTTCCGCCCTGACCAGGCCGCATACGTCAACTGGTACATGACGTTCACTCTCGGCGCGTACATGTACCACAGAGACAGCGCTGGTCAGCGAGTCCAGCGCGCTCTGACCTCGAAGGTCGAGTCAGCCTTGACTTTGCCCACCAGGGGAACGCCTCCCTCACCGCTGAGGGATACCCCGAACTTGACCTCCAACTCGTTGGGCGCAGCTTCGGCAAAGCGTTCACGAATCGCGGCTGACACGTCTTCGCAGGTTTGGACGATGGCATCTCCCACCTGACGCAAGCTGGTCAAGGCCTGCTCTGGCGCTCCGCGCCCCCTCAGAATCTTTGACTGGTCGACGCTCTCAACAGCGAGAGGAATGACCTCAACGAGGAACTCCGACTCGCTACCATCGATCTTGACCGCTTTGTACACATCCGCCCCCTGTGGCTGATCAATTGCAGCCCGATGATCCCGCACGAGGGGTCTCCCGCGGAGGGGTTGGTACGAATCATCGCGCAGGATTGGCTGATTACCGCACTTTGGCCTAAAAGTGTCGCTGCCACCAGTACCTATTTCCTAGTGTCGGCTCCCAGGAACACCAGAACAGCGAGCCATATGCCCCGGTCAGATAGGGCTGTGCAGCGTCCCGGCACCTGGGCCCTCTGCGGGATGCCGCCGGCACGGCTGATCCACATGAGTGCGCCACGCCGGTCGCTCTCAAAGCTGAGGCTGACATCAACGGCGCCAGACGGACGCGTGCCCCTGGGCATCTGACCGGCTGTCGCACCAGTCAGCGGAAGCGTCCGGAGCAGGCTCGGATCGAACTCCTAAAGGTGCTCAGTCGGTCGTGGGCCTGCCTGTGGACTCGTACTGCCTGATGTGCCGCATGTAGGGCGGCGATGCCTTGAGCAGGGCCGTCGCCAGCACGTCATGTCCGAGCCGAAGCCGAGGTCCTGAGGCAGGTACTCCCACTGGATCACGGTGTGCAACACGTACAAGATCCCGCACAGTACATCCCTGTCCGGCAACGGCTTGCGGCCCGGATGCCGGAACCTGCGCTCACGCTGCGGCAGCAACGGCTCCAGGAGATCCCACAGCTCGTCCGACACGATCCACGGTGACGTCCCCGCAGCGGACAGAACGCTCAACTTCCGCCCCGGACACGGCAGCCAGGAGCGATACGCCTCATTGTGTTAGCCGTTACTAGGCCCTGGTCTCGGTGTCAGTGGTGGCATCTAGGCTCACCTCGGTCCAGAAGGTGCTGTCTGCGCAGGTGTGACCACGAGCAGTGTGCGTCCCCGTCCGAGACGCGATCGCAGGTAGGAGGCCGCACCATCTGATCCCACAGGAAGATGCCCACACGTAAATGACAATAATGAACGATAGGGACGGCCAAAATGACCGTGAAGATGTGCGCTTTTCGAGGCTGCGGTCGGCCCGCAAAAACCATGCTCCTCTGCGCTGGGCATTACACCCAACGCTCAAGAGGATTGGATCTGAAGCCTTTGAGGATGCGAAAGGGAAATGGTCTGCCTAGTGCCGCCATCGCGGGGTCTTGCTCCTTTGATGGATGCGAGAAGCCTCACCATGTTCGAGGTCTCTGCATGGCGCATGATGGACAAAGACGGCGCGGCGTGGAGTTGAAGCCTCTCCGCAGGCGGCGATCGAGGGGGGAGTCTCAGGCCAAGAATGGGCTTAAGGAATGTAGCGACTGCCTTGATATTAAGCCAGTCAAAGAGTTCACATTCGACACCGGTTCACTTGATGGTCTCGCGCACAAGTGCCTTGAATGTCACCGCTGGTACAAGACTCTTCGCATGTACAAAATGACTCGAACGAATTACGAAGACATGCTGGCTTCCCAAGGGGGAGGATGTGCCGTATGTTCGACTGCCGCTTGCGGAAGTGGCATGAGATTTTGCGTAGACCATGACCACAGTTGTTGCCGCACCGTGCCCACCTGCGGAAATTGCAACCGCGGCCTCTTGTGCCATTCTTGCAATCGAGCGATTGGGCTTTTGGGGGACTCACCAGTTCTGCTAATTAAGGCACTTGCATACCTGAAAGGCGGCTCGCGACCCGATGATCGTGTTGAATTAACCGAGTGACGCAATCGCCGAAAATGTTCCCACACGCCTGAACCTTGCCGACAATCCGCAGTTGCTAGCTTTTCGTGGCTCAGAACACAGGCGCCGCCATTTTCCCCTCGTCTCGGCGTCACGGCGACGGCCCTGACACTGCCCGGCTGCCGCGCCTATGGGGTTACCTCTTACTTGTTCGATCCAAGGTGACCGAGGTGTATATTCGCAGCCATGATCAATGGTGAGCGGAAGACCATCGCGGAAGTCCACGGTGAACGCATTGAAGAGATGTATCGAGATGGCGAGTCAATGGCTCGAATTGCCCATCTACTGAACATCTCCTTCGCTTCGGTCCGCAACACTCTCGTCGCCAGAAGCGTAGACATCGCCCGGCCCGGCGGCACCAGCAGTCATACGGTTGACGCCAGCGAGGTCCTCCAAGCGTACGCATCGGGCACCAGCATGACGATCCTGGCCGAGAAGTTCGCAGTTCCTTACTCGGTCATACGCAGAACCCTGCTTCAGAACGGCGTCGAGCTTCGAGAGAAGAGCCCCAAGCGTCAGTTCAATGAAACCGAGGCAGCTCTGTGCATCGAGATGTACGCCAGTGGCTCATCGGTGGCGGCGATAGCCAGGGCTGTAAATGCAGGCAACGTGGTGGTTAGGCAGTTTCTCATTGATCGAGGCGCGTATGTGCCAAAGTCCAAGACCCGGGCTGAAGTCTGTACACGCTGCAAGTCCGCGCCTGTCTATATCAAAGGCAAGTGCAAGCCATGCCTCAGTGAGTACCACCGAGAGATGCATCTACTGCGCAAGTACGGCATAGATATCGCCGAGTATAAGCGTCGTCTGGATTCTCAGGGCGGCGCGTGCGCAATTTGTAGGCGCACTGATACCGGAAAGACGAACGCTCCGTTCCAGGTTGACCACTGTCATGAGACAGGAAGGATTCGAGGGCTCCTGTGCTTTCACTGCAATAAGGGACTCGGGTACTTCGGTGACAATTTGGAGGGGGTGATGAAAGTAGTGAGGTACCTCCAGCAGCATGAGTCTTGATATACGCACCATCAACACTACGCCGCCTACTCGCTGACTCACGACACGTGGTTTACGAGCAAGGCTACGGCTGCGAAGTGTGGTGCCCTGCTGAGGGCTGTCCCATAATTCCCGGCGGGCACGCGACGACAGCTACGGCACCTTGCCGCGTTGTCGGATCGCCCGAGTACGCCCAGCATGAGGACGACCCTCCGCATTGCGATGCACCGCATCAGACGCCGCGCGCTGACCCACCCGGGATTACAGGACAGCTCTTACGGCGGCTAACACAATGAGGTCGTCTGTCAGCCCATGCAGGCGATGCAGTGCGTGAGGTCCTCTGCAAAGACTGCACACTTGATGGTCATATGCCAGCCTTCCTTGCCGACGAGCCGCGGCAGAAGCGGCGTGGCAGCGCATGCGTGCCAGGCCCGGGGGATCGTGGACCATCCGTGGACGGGAAGATGTGAGGCAGCGGGCTGTATGGCTCTGAGGTGGGCGAAAGGCCCACTATCCAACGCCCTCCGGAGCCGTCGCCGTATCGCCGCCTCTCTTGGTGCACGCGCAATCAGTTGGTCCGGCCCGACATGACAGGACGGGGAGGGGACCCAGACATTGTCTGGGTCCCCTCCCCGTCGAGGTGGAGTGAAGTGTGACGAACGCCGTCGCTGTACGCAGTCACCCCTCAGCGGCTTTGAGGCTCATTCGCCGCTAGGAGGTGCCCCCGGCTGATCGCAACGCGGAGCACGTCTCGCAGTGCACCGGTCAGCTCCTGTGCCAGCCGTCGTACGTCCTCGCGGCCGGCGCCCTCCTCGTCGAGGGTTTCCAGGGCCTCATCCAGCAGCTCGGCTGCCGTTCCCAGCTGCACCGCTTCGATGTTGTCCGCCAGGCGGGACAGGTAGCCGCCCCTGTCGTCGGTGCTCAGGTAGCACGGCTTGCCCTCCGGTCCCGACCACGGGAGGAGTCGCAACTCGTCCGATGCCGTCATGCTTGCGTCTGCCTCTCGTCGGTCATGTGGTGGGTGGTGAAGACCGCGTCGACGCGATCCCCCGGGAGCACCAGGAGCGCGGCCTCGACAACCCGACCAGTGGCGTCGGTCGCGACGCGTGTGATCGCGAGGATGGGTGCGGTGGAGTTGGTCCGGAGGGTCGATGCTTCGTCCGGTGTCGGTGGGCGGGCACAGACCGTCTCCTGGACAGCAGCCGGCGGCACGCTGAGGACGGCGAATCTCGCGACCGCCTCACGGCACGACGCTTCGTCGTCGAGCACTCCAGCCGGGGCCAGGTCGCGCGGGATGTAAATGCGTGCCAGCCCGTGCGGTGACTCCCCCTCATGGCTTATGCAGACGAACTCTGCGAGGGGGCTGCCCGTCGGCACCTTCAACAAGGTCGCCAAATGCCCCTGTGCCTGGACCGTGGTGCTGCGCACGGTGACGTGTAGGGCCGCTTCAGCGGCCGTCCACGGGTCCAGCGTCCCCCATCCGCCGACATACACGATCTTGCGGGGCGGACGGCGGACGAAGTTGCCTTTGCCGTGGATCTTCTCGACGAGACCTTCGCCCTGGAGGACCGCGAGGGCGCTCCGCAAGGTCACTGTGCTGACCTTGTACCGATCGGCCAGGCCGGCCTCGGACGGCAAACGTTCGCCGGGCTTGATGCGGCCGGTCGTGATCTGGTGCCGGATGTCATCGGCGATGTCGTGATGGCGCGAGGACACGGACCGGTCACCGCCTTCTCATCAGCCGCACGGCGCCGAGCCGGGTACGCGTGTGTATGGTCAGCAGCTCACCCGACTCGAAGAGCAGTTGCTTGGCGCCCTGGGGCAGTTGGAAGAGATCCCGCACCCGGCAGGCCCGGCCGCCGAGTTGGATGATGTCGCCGCGCTGCACCGTGGCCGCGGTCACCTCGATGTTGGAGGCCAGCGCGCTCCTGGGGGTCCGGTCGATCACTGTCCCGCCTCCGCATCTGTGGACCGGCCGGGCATCGAGTGGCACGGGCAGTCGCACGTTTCGTAGACCAACGGCAGTTCGACCGGTGCCAAGGCCGGGGAGGATTCCGCGCAGACGAGATGCGTGCCGATCCGGCATGCGGCCGATCGGTAGGGGACGGCCGCCGCGTCGGTGAGGTGAGGCTGTCGGCGAGAGGTCATCAGCGGACCCCCACAAGGGCCGACCAGGCCTCAGCCGATAGACGGGGAGCAACGACCACTGAACGCGTCCGGACGCGCCTCTCACAGGCCAGCACGTACGGACGGACGAGCGCGACGTCCTCACTTGGGAGCGGGTGCCGGCGGTTCACGCCGCCGAGGGCCCGGCTCGGGGTTGCCGTCGGCTCGTCGGTGGACGCGGGGAAAGCAAGAACGGCCGACGGCCGATGGAGCATTAACGGGCGGCGGTGCCTGCCCTTGGGGAAGTACCGCGCTCTGGTGAGCGATACGGCACGGCGGACACGGTTGAGCACGCTACTCAGCTCCTATCGCTGATGGCTCGGTCCCCCGACATCGCCCGTCGTGGGGACCGCTTTGCGTACGACCGCCCAGAGGGTGCGGCCGTTCAGGCTGGTGGCAAGGAGCCCGAACCGATCGGCCTCGGCCACCGCTTCGAGCACCTCCCGCCATAAGTCGGCGGAGGGCGCTTCCGGCACCTCCGCCTCGACCGTCGTGTACCGGTCGTGCTCCTCCACGCGGGTGAAAAGCCCGACGGTGGACAGCCGGGCGGCGATGGCCGCCGCGCTAACTCCCGAAGCGGGCACAGGGCAGCCTCCGTCACCGGCGATCACTTTAAGTAATGCTAGTTAACTAGATTAGAGCTAGTGGACTAGATTTTCCATATGCCTGAGCAGCCGCCCTATCTCCGCGTCGCCGACGAACTCCGACGGCGGATCGCGGAGCACGTATGGGAGCCCGGGGATCGCCTGCCGTCCCGCGCCCAGATCGGACAGGAGTGCGGTGTTGGCGAGAACGTGGTCCGGCGGGCCCAGGAGCTGCTGATCTCCCAGGGCGTGCTGGAGGGTCGCGCCGGTTCGGGCACGTACGTCGCCGAGCCCCGGCAGCGCGTACGCATGGTCCGGTCGTCCGCGCGCGAGCAGCCCGACGGGTCGCCGTTCCGGGCGGACATGAAGGCCGTGGGCAGGCAAGGGGACTGGGAGAGCCGGACCGACGCCAAGATGCCGGCGCCCGCGGACATCGCGGCACGGCTCGGCATCACCGAGGGCGACCTGTGCGTCCGCACCGCGTACGAGTTCCTGGCCGACGGCAGGCCGGTGCAGCTCGCGACGAGTTGGGAGCCGTACGACCTCACCGGCGGCACGCTCGTCGTCCTCCCCGAGGGAGGGCCGCACGCCGGCGCGGGCGTCGTGAACCGCATGGCCGCGATCGGCGTCACCGTCAGCCACGCCACCGAGCAACCGGAGCCGAGGCAGGCGACCGCCGAGGAGGCGTCACTCCTGGGCGTCCAGAAGTCCGCGCTCGTCACCCACATCCGCCGGACGTACTACAGCGACCAAGGGCGGCCCGTGGAGACGGCGGACATCGTGGTGCCCGCCGCTCACTGCGAAATCGTCTACGAGATCCCGGTCAACCGTCCCTAGCCCTGCCACTCCCCCGGTCGAATGCGTGTCGAAGTCCGGCCGACGCGACGCCGAGCGTGGGAGGGTGACCAGGTCAGCGAGGGTGCGGCACTCGATACAGCAGGCGCCTTCTAAGCGCTTGGCCGCAGGTTCGAGTCCTGCCGGGGGCGCCCGTTCCCGCGGTCGCCGTTTCTCCGGGCCCGTGCGCGCCCTCTCGCCGGGTGTCATCCCCTCGCGCGGACGCCGGGTCGCGGCGCGGCAGGCGCCCGATTCGCACGTTCATTCACAGGATCGCCCACAAATGAGTGGTTACGGCCAATCGGTGGGGCCGTTGGTCATCATGGGCTGGTTCGTCGTTCCCTTCGCCGCGGAGCCGTCCATGCGCACCACACCCACCACCGTCCAGGACTCGTCGAGCACGCAGGGTCACGGGTCTGCTTCTCCCGCACCGGAGCAAGTGGAGGAACGGAACCTCGTTTTCGAGGGCTTCGGATACACGTGCCGAGTCGTCCACCAGGGTGCCCCCCGGACGGAGCCGTTGGTGCTGCTCGGCGGCTCGTCCCAGAACAGGTACTCGTGGCAGGGACACGAGAAGTGGCTGTCACCGCTGTGCACGTTGATCACCGTGGACCTCCCCGGTTACGGCACCTCGGACTTCCTGCCCGCCGAGTACGACATCGACTTCCTCGCCGCAGCGATCGAGCACATGCTGGTGACTCTCGACATGCCGAGAGTGAATCTGTTCGGCGGCTGCTTCGGTGAGGTCGTCGGTCTCCGCTTCGCGCAGCTCCATCCCGGGTTCGTCCGCCGCATCGTCTTCTGCGGCGCGGCCAAGCGCCTTCCCGAGATCTACACCGACGCCGTACCGCGTCTGTCGCGGGCGCTCGAACGCGGCGAGATCGACGAGGCCGCCGACGGACTGGTGCGGCTGTTCATGTCGAACCCGGAAGCCGGTCGGGTCCACAAGCACGCGGCCGTGGCGCGTCTCCTCCAGCGGCAGTTCATCAACCAGACGCCGGACGAGATCAAGAAGGCGGTCGAGCACAACACGAGGTTGATGACGCACGGTTGTTACCGGTCCCTGCCGGTCCCCGACGTGCCGTCCCTGGTGTTCACGGGGGAGTACGACACCCTGTGCACCCCTCAGATGGGCCGTGAACTCGCCGCGACGATGCCCACGGCGTGGTTCACCACCGTCAAGGAAGCGGACCACCTGGTCACCGTCGAACGCAGGGAGGAGTCCTCCGAGTTGATCGGCCGGTTCATCACCGACCGCTCCGTCGACGGCCTGCCGTACTGCAACGCCGTCGAGTCGCTGTGCGCCGGTACGGTCCGGTGATCCGACTTCTGGAAGGGGTGGGTGACGCCGGCGGTGCCGCCCACCCCTTCCGCATGACCAGCACCCCACAACCAGCGCCCCACAACCGGCTCCGCTCCTCGGAACAAGCACAGAAAACGCCGAGAATGGCCGGGACCCGGTATCGGATCCCGGCCATTCTCGGCGGCAGGAGGGGCGTCACGACGGGCGCCGTCCTCACACAGGGCGCCTCGGCTGCCTCGTCGAACGTCAGTGCTTCTGCTTGGGCAGGACAACGTCGGTGTTGCAGCTCATCTCACCCGCGGTCGAGCAGGTCAGCGACTGCTTGTTGACGAGTTCGACCTTCCCGCCCTTGTCGGTGAGCCGGTACTCGCTCACCTGAACGCAGCGAATGTTGCCGTTGCTGTCCTCGACGCACTTGGCGGGCTCGCTCCCGGCGAAGGCGTGGCCGGCACCCATGCCGGCCAGTGCGATGCCCCCCAGGGCCCCCACCGTCGCTGCGATCTTCTTCGAAATGAACATCTGCTCTTTTCCTTAACGGGCGCCCCTCCGTGGATGGACGGAGGGTCGTTCCGAATGCCTGGATCGGCATATAAGCCGAGCAGGCCCGGGACTCGAGCACCTGGGCTCGAGTCCCGGAGCCTGCCTGGATCAGCTGGTCAGCGACCGTCAGCCACCGAGGGCGACGGTGGCGTTGCAGGTCGCGGAGTGGGTGTCCGTGGCCTGGCCCTGGACGCCCGCGAGCACGTTGGCGACAACGTTCACGTCGCTGACGTTCACCAGGCCGCCGAAGGCGGACTCGTCCGACGAGCACTTGGTGCTCTGCTGGTTGTCCAGCTTGAAGCTCGGGCCCTCACCGGCCTGGCTGACGCCAGCACCGAGGAAACCGACACTGCCGAGCATGGCCGCGACGACCGCAACCTTCTGGATCTTGCGCATTACCTCTCCGTTTCTGGTTCATGTCGATACAGTCCGTCGTGGACTGCTCACCGACAGTCACGACTATACGTCGTCTTTCAGGCTCTTGGTAGCCGAAACGCCCGAACGCGTAAATTTCTTCAGAAATGCCTTGGATGGGCCGCCCCGGCTCATCCGTACCGGTAGATCCGGCCCACGTCCTCCAGCTCGCCCGGTGTCACGTCCCACGGCGGCAGCTTCTCGTGGCGTGCCACGACGCGGCCGTGCTGCGTGTCGCCGGAGCCCGGCGGCGTCGCGGGGAGGTAGCGGGCCCCGCCGTGCCGGCGCTGCCAGCGGTACCACTGCAGGTCGACGAAGGCGTGGTGCAGCCAGAAGACGGGGTCGTTGACGGAGGCCGCGCCGAGCATGTCGCCGCCGATCCAGCGGTGCACCCTGTTGTGGTTGCGCCAGGAGGCGCTGCCTCGGCCGGGCCCCCACCCCTCCAGCTTGTTGCGGAAGCCCCGCGTGACCGTCGAGTTCCAGGGGGCCACGTCGTATACGGGATCCTTCAGCGCCTCCTCGACGTCGCTCTTCGCGGGCAGGGCGATCGGGGCGCTCCGGCGGCCGAGGTCCCGGGTGAGGAAGCCGCCGTCGGTCACGCCCACCCTGATGGTCCAGCCGCCCCCCTGATACGCGAACGGGCCGGTCGTCACCCGGTGGTCGGAGGCGCGTCCGTTGCCACCCATGAGGTCCTCCGTCCAGGGCGGGGAGACGGCCGTGCGGTCACGGGTCCAGTCCCAGTACGGAAGGGTCACCGAGGAGTCCACGCGGCGCAGGGCCTCCTCCAGGTCGAGGAGGAACCGGCGGTGCCAGGGGAGGAAGGAGGGGGCCATGTGCGCGGTGCGCAGTCCGCGCTCGCCGTCGGAGGCGTAGTACGCGATGTGCATGCGCACGAACTCGTCGTACTCGCCCCGCCGTTTGACCTCCAGCAGGGCATTGACGAAGCGGCGCCGCTCGGCCCTGGTGAGCGTGGCGGCGTCTTTACGCACGTACACCATGCCGGCCCCCCGCGTGTCCGTGCGCCTGTCCCCCGCCCGTCGGCGCCGGGGCCGGGTCGCGCAGCCGTCGTCCGGGGCCGAGCGCGTCGACGGCGGCGCGGGCGGCTTCGAGCGGTGTCCGGTACGAGCAGTAGTGGTCGGCCATGCTCAGCCAGGTGCCGTCGGCGCGGCGCATCAGGTGCAGGGGGCGGCCGTCGACGGTGACGTGCCACCGGCCGCCCTCGTCCGCGCCCCGGGCGGGGGTCCGGACTCCCCGGATGCGGTGGCTGCGATACGTCACGTCGAACCCGGTGTCGTGCGGGGCGCTTCCGGGCAGGGCCCTGGGCGCAGGCCCGCGGGCGGCGAGCACCGGGGCCAGGGCGGCGGCGAACGCGAAGGCGCGCAGACCGCGCGCCATGTCCCGCCGTGTTCCGCCCACCGGTTCGGGCGGCGTGGGATCCGGCGTCCCGTCCTGGGCGCCTGTCGGCGCCCCGCCCATATTGATGTTCATGGAGACTCCTCGTCCGTGCGGTCGTCGGTAGCGGTAACCGGCGCACGCACCACGCGGTCACCGTCGTACGGCGAAGACGGTGACCGCCCGGCGGACCGGTCCCCCGCCGGGGGACCGGTCCGCCGGTGGCGTCGGGAGCCGGTGGCGTCATCGGCCGCGGCAGACGAACGCCGGCCCCCATGTCCAGGGGGCCGGCGTCCAGGTGGCGCGGTGTCAGGCGTGCAGCCCGAGGTCGCCGTGCACCGGCTTGGCCGCGTTGACCGCGGCCGCCGCGTCCTTCGTCGTCTTCAGCAGCGAACCCTCGTCCCGGGTGCCGGGGGCCTGCGACTCCGACTGCGGCGACGTCAGTTCGAAGGGGACCGCGGTGCGCAGGCCGGTGTCGAGGCCGGTGGACGCCAGCTCGGTGCTCCCCGCGTACGCGGGTGCGGCGGCGCCGGCGACGATCAGGGACCCGGCGAGGACGGCGGCAGCCTTCAGGGATTTCATCGTCTTCCTTTCTTCGGCAACCCAGGTCGCCGGTGGGGGATCCGTCGCCGTGCCCAACGATCCCCGGTGGGAGCGGAAACCGGAGAGCCGAAGATTGCCGAGTTCTCATATGAGAACTTCGGACGGCGGCCGCGCCGACGCTCCGGAGGCCGGCTCCGGGCCGGCGTCCTACCGGGCCGCGCCGCTCACGGAGCCGTCAGCAGCGGAGGGAGCACGGGGAGCTTGAGGCCCGCCAGCAGGGGAACCTGCGTCGCGGAGGCCGGGGCGGGCAGGGTCGACGCCTGCGGGGCGGAGGGGTCGAGCAGCGCGTCGACGAGGTCCTTCACCTCGGTCAGCAGGCCGCCGAGGGACGCGGGCGCCGACGCGTCGTCCGTCTCGTCGTCGGAGAGCAGCAGGTCCGTGAGGTTGCCGATGGCCTCCCGCACCATGTCCAGCAGGTCGCTCATCCCCTCTGCCGTGTCGTCGGCGAGCAGCGTGTCGTCCGCCGGGTCCGACGCTTCCGACGCATCCGGCGCTTCCGGCGTGGCCGTGCTCGTGGCCGCCGGGTCCGACGCTTCCGGCGTGGTCGCCGGAGCCGGTGCCGCGGGCGCGGGCGCGGTCTCCCGGGCCTTCGCGACCGCCTCTTCCAGGGCCTTCTCGGCGGCCTCGCCCAGTCTCTTCGCCTCGGCGGGGGGAAGGTGGCCGCCGTCCGCCGCGAGCACGGCCTCCAGCAGGTCGACGACCGGGGCGAGGTCGCCCTCGTGCGCGTGAAGGGTCCTGACCTGCGCGAGCAGCGTGTCGGACGACGCGACAGGGGGGCGTTCCCGGAACGAGTCGGCCGCCATGGCGACGGAGCCGGTGGTTCCGACAAGGAGGGCGGCGCACAGTGCGCCGAGTGCGATGGGCCGTGCGGGCAGGGCGCGCATGAGGGTCCTTTCGACGGAGGTCGGAGTTTGAGCCCACCGTCGGTGCGCCCGTGCCGGCCCGCAACCGGTGTCGGGCCGCCGTCGGCCCGCCGTTCACCCTGCTGCCGCGGCGTTCCTGATGGGGCACCGTGTCGGGCCGGCGTGCCGCCGTCCCCGTACGGCGGCACGCGGGCGGCCGCACGCGACGGACGTGGGCCGGCTCCTGGTCCGCGTCACCCGGAGGACGACACCTTCACGCTTTCAACACAGATCGCGCTATGCCCCGAATTTCGGTGAATTCGTCCACTTGGTGACTAGAGTTGCGAAACGCTGACGCACTCCTCCAGGCGGACGTATCGCACCCGTGCCGCTGCCTGGCATCCCCCAGTTCCGAAAGGGCACCGACGGTCATGCGCCATTCCCCGGGCCAGCTGCTTCGCCGTGCGACGGTGGGCGTGCTCGCCCTCGTCTCGATGTGGGCCTCCAATGGCTACGCGGCGGCCGCGCCGCCCGCACCCGAGGCGGACAGCCTCACGTTCGCCCAGCGGTACACCGCACTCCAGCACGGCGACATCGTGCGCGCCGCCAACACCTCCATCACCTGCCGCGCCCAGGCACCGTCGTGCTCCGGCGCGCAGGCCGGCGGCTCCGGGGTGAACGGGGACTTCGACATGTTCTACGTCGACGTCGACCACGACCCCAACACCTACAACTCCTCCCGCGCCGAGGTCCGCCTGCCCGCGGGCGCCCGGGTGACGTACGCGCGCCTGTACTGGGGCGGCAACCTGCGCGTGGGCGAGCAGAAGCCGTCGGCGGACAACGGGCGCGTGCTGCTCGCCGAACCGGGCGGGGAGTACAAGGAGATCCTCGCGGACACGCTCGTCGGACACCGCGTGGCCGACGGCGCGGACGCCTTCCAGGCCTCGGCGGACGTGACGGGCCTGGTGCGGGACAGCGTGCCGGGCCTGTACACCGTGGCGCAGGTCAACGTGGCCGCGGGCGGTTCCGCGGCCGGCGCGTGGGGCGGCTGGACGCTGGTCGTGGCGTACGAGGACCCGGCGCAGCCGCTGCGGCGCCTCGCGCTCTGGGACGGCTTCGTCCCGCTGCGCTCCCGCGCGGCGGAACTCCGGCTGAGCGGCGCGGACTTCGCCGCGGGCGCCGGGGGCCGGGTGGGCATGGTCGCGTACAACGGCGACCGCGGCACCACCGGCGACTCCCTCACCCTGACCACCGGTTCCGGCTCCACGCCGCTCAGCGGCCCCGCCGATCCGCGCGGCGACGTCCTGAACTCCACCATCAGCGGACCCGCCGGGGCCTCCCCGGCGCGGGTGCCGGCGTACGGCAACACCCTCGGCTACGACTCGGACGTCTTCGACGTTCCGGGCGGCATGCCGCGCGCCGGTGACCAGGCGACCGTCCGGCTCGCCTCCGAGCGCGACGCCGCGTGGGCCGGCGTGCTCTTCGCCGCCGTCGACGCCCGGCGGTGAACACACCGCCGCCCGTCCCGAGCACCTTCGTGAGCGAGGAAACCGTGTCCGTGGCCCCGTCCCCCCGCGGCCGTCCGCCGCGGGTCCTGCACCTCACCCAGCCGGTGGACGGCGGGGTCGCGCGCGTCGTGACGGACCTCGTCCGGGCCCAGGTGGCGGACGGCCTGGACGTCACCGCGGTCTGCCCCGACAGCGTGCTCGCCGCCCGGCTGCGGGCGGCCGGCGCGCACGTCCGGCACTGGCGGGCGACGCGGTCGCCGGGCCCCTCGCTCCTCGGGGAGGTGCGGCGTCTCGCGCGGGCGATCGACGAGGTGCGCCCCGACCTGGTGCACGCGCACAGCGCGAAGGCCGGGCTCGCCGGCCGGCTCGCGGTGCGCGGGCGGATCCCGACCGTCTTCCAGCCGCACGCCTGGTCGTTCGAGGCGGTCGGCGGGAGCACCGCGGCCCTCGCGCTCCGCTGGGAGCGGTGGGCGGCGCGCTGGGCCGCGCGGACGGTGTGCGTGAGCGAGGCGGAACGCGCGACCGGCGTCCGGGCCGGGATCACCGGCAGGTGGGCGGTCGTCCCCAACGGCGTCGATCCCGAGCGCTACCGCCCGGCCGTGCGCGGCGCCGTGCGGGCCGGGCTCGCCCCGCTCGCCGACGTCCATCCGTCGGCACCGCTCGCGGTCTGTGTGGGACGGCTGTGCCCGCAGAAGGGACAGGACGTCCTGCTGCGGGCGTGGGACGCCGTCGTGCGCGAGGTGCCCGAGGCCCGTCTCGTCCTGGTCGGCGACGGACCGGACCGCGAGCGGCTGCGCCGGGGCGCCCCCGGGTCCGTGCTGTTCGCGGGGGCCGTCGCCGACACCTCCGTCTGGTACCAGGCCGCCGATCTCGCCGTCCTGCCGTCCCGCTGGGAGGGCATGGCCCTGGCCCCGCTGGAGGCGATGGCCTGCGGGGTGCCGGTGCTGGTCACGGACGTCGACGGCGCCCGCGAGAGCCTGCCGCCCTCCTTCGCCGCCCGGTGCGTGGTCCCGCCGGAGAACCCGGGGGAACTGGCCGCGGCCATCACCGCGCTGCTGCTCGACGCGCCGCTGCGGGCGTCCCTCGGCGTCCGGGGCCGTCGGCACGTGCTGTCCCTCCACGACGTACGACACACCACCGAGGCGGTCGCGGACGTCTACCGCGACCTCCTCGGCCCATGGCCCGCCTCACAGGGCGCGCGCCCGTCCGCAGCGGCCGGACGCGCCACGGCCCACGGTGCCGAGCGGGGCCGGCCGCTCGGCACGGGCCGGGGCTCCGGGGCGGACCGGACCACCCAGGACGCCGAGTCCACCGAGCACAGGGAGTCCATCCACTCGTGACCGCCGAACGTACCGTGCCCTCCCCCGGTGTAACGCCACGGGACCACGGCCTCTCTTCCGTATCCGTCATGCCGCCGCTCGGCACCGCGACCGGCGTGCGGGCCCCCGTCCCGCGGCCCCCGGCGCCGGCGGCCTCGCCGCTGCCGCTGTTCCTCGTGGACGGCGTCGCCGCCGTGCTGGGCACGCTGGCGCTCACCGGTACCCAGCGGCGGCCGTCGCTGATCGCCCTGCTGATCGTCGTCTCCCTGCTGCTGCGCGTCCGCGACGGCCGGTCGCCGGTGCCGGGCCTGCTGGAGGAACTGCCCGCCGTGTGCGGCCGCACCGCCGTCACCTGGCTGTCACTCGCGGCGCTGTGGGCGGCGTACCGGCCGGAGCACGCGCTGTCCGCCGGCACGGTGCTGACGGGCGTCGTCCTGCAGGCGGGGGTGTGCTGTGCGCTGCGCGCGGCCGTGCACGGGCGGCGGCGCGCCGCACTGCTGCGTCACCCGCACGCCGCGCTCGTCGTGGGTCCGCCGGCGACCGCGCAGCGCGTGGCCGCGGCCCTGCTGCGCCACCCGCGGTGCGGGGTGCGGCCGGTGGGCGTCGTCGCCGGGCAGCCGGAGGGCGCCGAGGGCGTCCCGGTGCTGCGGACCGGCGAGGAGGTCGAACGGGCGGTCATCCAGAACGGGGTGCGCGCGGTGCTGACCGTCCACCCCTCGGTCCGCGCCGAACAGGCGCCGCTGCTGCGCACCCTGGCCGGGGCGGGCTGCGTGGTCTGGGAGCTCGACGCCGACTCCCCGTCGTACACCACGGGGGAACGGCTGGCCGGGTTCGCCTGCCGGCGTCTGGACCTGTCCCCGGCGCGCCCCGGCGGCGCGGGCAAGCGCGTGCTCGACGTCCTCGTGTCGGGCACGCTGCTGCTGCTGGTCAGCCCGCTGCTGCTGGTGTGCGCGACAATCCTGCGCCTGAGCGACGGTCCGGGCGTGGTGTTCCGGCAGGAGCGGATCGGCCGGGGCGGCGAGCCGTTCACGCTGCTGAAGTTCCGTACCCACCGCCCGGTGAACGAGCACGAGTCGGCGACCCGGTGGAGCGTGGCCGACGAGAACGAGATGAGCCGCTTCTGCCGGATGCTGCGGCGCACCTCGCTCGACGAGCTGCTGCAGCTGTGGAACGTGCTGCGCGGCGACATGAGCCTGGTCGGACCACGTCCCGAACGCGCCTATTTCGTCGCGCAGTTCAGCGGGGCGTACCCCGGTTACGCGGCCCGTCACCGGATGCGGACCGGCATCACCGGTCTCGCCCAGATCCACGGGCTGCGCGGCGACACCTCGATCGAGGACCGCTGCCGGTTCGACAACGCGTACATCGACGACTGGTCGCTGTGGCGGGACATCTGCATCCTGCTGCGCACCGCGGCCACGCTGGTACGCCCGACGGGGAGCTGACCGACGTGAGCCACGCTCTCGCACCGCTCCCGCACCGGGCCGCCTCGCTCGCGCCGGTCCTGCCCCTGGCGGCGGTGCTCGCCCTGCTGGTGCTGCCACCGGCCGGGTCCGGCGCGGGGCCCGCCGACGTGGGCTCCGGGCTGGTGGTGGGGTACTGCGCGATCCGTCTGCTGCGGGAGCGGCGGCGCCCGCTGTCGCCGGCCGCGGCCCTGGTGCTGGGCCTGCCGGTCGTGGGGATCGCGCTCGCCGCGCTGGGGACGTCCTCGCCCGGGGCCGGGCCGGCGGGCCTGGGCCGCTACCTGCAGATCTTCGTGCTGGTCCCGGCGGCGGTGCTGCTGCTGCTGCGGGACCACCGCGACTTCCGGGTGCTGGCCTGGTCGTTCGTGGGCCTCGCCCTGTGCGAGGGTGCCGTCGGCGTGCACCAGTACGTCACCCGGACCGGCGCCTCCTACCAGGGCGAGGACATCCGGGCGGTCGGCACCTTCGGCGCCCAGGACGTGATGGGCATGGCGTCCGTGGTCTCCCTCGGCCTGGTGTGCGCCGTCGGGATCGCGCTGGGCCGTACGCCGGTGTGGCAGCGGGCGGCCGCCGTGGGCTGCGCGCTGGCGCTGCTCGCCCCGCTCGCGCTGTCCTTCAGCCGGGGCGCCTGGATCGCGACCGCCCTCACGTGCACCCTGCAGCTGGTGCTGACCGGACTGCGCCGGGCCCTGAAGGTGGCCGCCGCCCTGGCCGCCGCGGGGGTGGTCCTGGTGGGCGGGTTCGGTGCCGGCACCGCGCAGCTGCAAGAACGGATCGACAGCATCGCGCAGGTCACCGACGCCCCCGACCAGTCCGTGGTCGACCGGTACGCCCTGTGGTCGTCGGCCACCGGCATGTGGCGCGACCACCCGCTGACCGGCGTGGGCCTGAAGAACTTCCCCGAGTACCGCGACGGACACGCCACGCTGGCCCTGTCGTCGGGCAGCGACGTCGAGGGCGCCGGAGCGGAGTACCGCAGGCAGGAGCTGCTGTCGCCGCACAACATGTACCTGCTGGTACTGAGCGAGCAGGGACTGGTCGGACTGCTCGCCCTCGCCGGGAGCTGGCTGGCGCTGCTGGTGTGCGGGACGCGCAGGCTGCTGCGCGTGCGCCGCCGGGGGCCGGGGCTCGACTGCGCGCTGGTCGCCTGCGGGCTGCTGGTCTGGACGCTGACCGACTTCCTGTACGGGGACATCGGCGGTCCCTCGACCATGGTGACCGCCCTGGCCCTGGGGCTCGTGGCGTGGTGGGCGCTGGGCGACGGCGAGCACCGGGACGTCCTGCCGCGCGGCGGCGTCCGGGACCGCGTCGAGAAGGCGGTGGCCCGATGACGGTGGCGCCTTCGCAGCTCCCCGGGCCCGGCACCGGCGAGGCGGCTCCCGTGCCCGCGGTGCGTGCGGCCGGCCCGGTGACGGCCGGGCCCGACCACGCCTCGGCCTCCCGGAAGTTCCTCGCCCGGGCGACGCTCGTCACGGCGGCGCTGTCCATCGCCGGCTCGCTGCTCGGCCTGGTGCGCGACCAGTCGCTGGCCCGGCTGTTCGGCGCCGGGAGCGACACGGACGCCTTCCTCGTCGCGTGGACCGTGCCGGAGCTGGCCTCCACGCTGCTGATCGAGGAGGGGCTGGCGCTGGTGCTGGTCCCGGCGTTCAGTCTGGCGCTGGCCCGCCGCGCCCGGGGCGCCGCGGGGGACCCGGTGCGGGCCCTGGTCGCCGCCACCCTGCCCCGGCTGTGCCTGGCCCTGGCCGCGGTGGCCGCGCTGGTCGCCGCCGCGGCCCCCCTCCTGGTCCGGGCCCTGGCGCCCGGCCTGCCCGACCCCGGCCTCGCCGTCGACTGCACCCGGCTCACGGCGATCAGCCTGCTGGCCTTCGGGCTGGCCGGGTACTGCAGCGCAGCGCTGCGGGCGCACCGGTGTTTCTTCGCACCGGCGGCGATCTACGTCGCCTACAACACCGGCATCATCGCCACGATGTTCCTGTTCGGCGGCCGGTGGGGCGTGCGTTCCGCCGCGGCCGGCGTGGCGGCGGGCGGCTGTCTGATGGTGGCGGTGCAACTGCCGTCGCTGTGGCGGCGGCTGACGGCGCGCGCACCGGTGTCCCGGGCGCCCGAGGCCGGGGCGGAGGCCGAGGAACGGCCGATGCGTTTCGCCCTGGTCGCCGCCGTGCTCCTGTTCGCCCTGTGCCGCCAGTCGCAGGTCCTCGTCGAACGCTTCCTCGCCTCCTCCCTGCCGGCCGGGGCCATCTCGCACCTGAACTACGCGCAGAAGGTCGCCCAGATCCCGATGACGCTGTCGCTGATGGTGTGCACGGTCACCTTCCCCGTGGTGGCGCGGGCGCTCGCCGACGGCGACACCGAACGTGCCCGCAGCCGGGTCCAGCGGGACCTCGTACTGGCCTCCTGCATGGTGCTGATGGGCATGTCCGCGGTGATCGCCTGCGCCCCGCAGATGATCGGACTGCTCTTCCAGCGGGGCGCGTTCACCGGGGCCGACACCGCGGCGACGGCGGGCGTCATGCGCGTGTACGCCCTCGGGCTGCTGGGCCAGACCCTGGTGGGCGCCCTGATCCGCTCCTACTTCTCGGCGGGCCGGCCCCGCTGGTACCCCGTCGGCGTGATGGCCGCGGGCATCGGCGTGACGTCCCTGGTCGGCGCCGCGACGGTGCGCCCGTGGGGCGTGGCGGGGATCGCCGCCGCCAACGCCTTCGGCATCACCGTCACGGCCGCCCTGCTGCTCGCCGGACTGCGCACGGGCCGGGGCGAGGACCCGCGCGGTGTCACGGTCCGCGTCCGGCGGGTCCTGGCCGAGCTGGGCGGGCCCGTGCTCGCGACAGTCGCCGCCACCGTCGCCGGGGCGTTCGCCGCGAGCCGGTTCGCGTCCCCGGTGGGGGGGCTCGCGGCCGGCTGCCTGACCGTGACCGCCGTCTTCGTCCCGCTCGCCTGGGCCTCGGGCGCCCGGGGTCTCCCATCCGCCGTGCGTTCCGTACGCACCGTCACACGAAGGCTCACCCATGGCCGCTTCCGTTGATTCCGTCCGGACCGCCGGACCCGCCGCCCCGCACCCGGGCCCGCCGCCCTGGGTGGCGATGTACCACTCGGTGGGCGACTGCTCGGACGACCCGTACCGCATCACGGTCGCTCCCGAGCGCCTCGACGGGCAGCTGGCCTGGCTGCGCCGCCGCGGGCTGCGGGGCGTGTCCGTGGCCGACCTGCTCGCCGCCCGCGCCCGGGGCGGGGGACGGGGCCTGGTCGGTCTCACCTTCGACGACGGGTACGCCGACTTCGTCACCACCGCCCTGCCGGTGCTGCGCCGGTGGAACTGCGGCGCCACCCTCTTCGTGCTGCCCGGGCGGCTCGGCGGCGACAACGCCTGGGACCCGCTCGGCCCGCGCAAGCCGCTGCTGACCGCCGACGGCATCCGGCAGGCGGCCGCGGAGGGCGTGGAGATCGGCTCGCACGGACTGACCCACGTCGACCTCACCCGGGCGGACGACCTCACCCTCAAGACCGAGGTCGTCGAGAGCCGCGAACGGATCGCGGAGCTGACCGGTGTCCGGCCGGGCGGCTTCTGCTACCCGTACGGCACCGTCGACGCCCGCGCCGTCGAGGCCGTGCGCGACGCCGGATACGCGTACGCCTGTGCCATCGACCCCGGCCCGCTGACCGGCCCGCACGCCCTGCCCCGCGTCCACGTCGGCCAGAACGACACGGCCTGGCGGCTGTACCTCAAGCACCGGCTGCACCGGCTGCGCCGACGCCCCGTGGAAGGCCTGTGAGATGAGGGCCCTGCACATCATCACCGGCCTCGGCGTCGGCGGGGCCGAGCAGCAACTGCGCCTGCTGCTGCGCCACCTGCCCGTCGCCTGTGACGTCGTCACGCTCACCAACCCCGGCCCGGTCGCCGAGGGCCTGACCGCCGACGGGGTCCGCGTCGTGCACCTGGGCATGGCCGGCAACCGCGACCTGACCGCCCTGCCCCGGCTGGTCCGGCTGATCCGCGCCGGCGGGTACGACCTGGTCCACACCCACCTGTACCGGGCCTGCGTCTACGGCCGGCTCGCCGCGCGTCTCGCCGGGGTCCGCGCCGTCGTCGCCACCGAGCACTCCCTGGGCGACTCGCAGATGGAGGGCCGCAGGCTCTCCGCCGGGGTGCGCGCGCTGTACCTCGCCAGCGAGCGGCTCGGCTCGACGACGGTCGCCGTCTCCCCGGCGGTGGCCCGCCGGCTGACGCACTGGGGCGTGCCGGCTCCCCGCATCGAGGTCGTCCCGAACGGCATCGAGCTGGACCGCTTCCGCTTCGACGCCGAGCGGCGGGCGCGCGCCCGCCGGCGTCTCGGCCTGCCCGAGGAGGCGTTCGTCGTCGGCGGTGTCGGCCGGCTCACGCGGGGGAAGCGGTTCGACGTCCTCGTCCGCGCGCTCGCCCGGCTGCCCGAGGACCACTGGCTGCTGCTGGTGGGCGGCGGCCCCGACGAGCGCGCCCTGCGCCGCACGGCCCACGAGGCCGGCGTGTCCGGGCGTGTCCTGTTCACCGGCGAACGCCCCTACGTACCCGACGGCTCCGCGGGCCCCGACCTGCCCTCGCTCACCTCCGCCATGGACGTGTTCGCGTCCCCGTCGCCGGACGAGGCCTTCGGTCTGGCGGCGGTGGAGGCGCTGGCATCGGGCCTGCCCGTGCTCTACGCCTCCTGCCCGGCGATCGAGGACCTGCCGCCGTCGGCCACCGCCGGCGCCCGGCGCGTGCGCGGCGGCCCCGACGCGTACGCCCGCGCGATCGCCGAGGTGCGCGCGGCGGGCGCCGGGCCCCGCACGGTCCCGGACGTCGCGCACCGCTACTGCATCACCCGCAGCACAGCCCGCCTCGTCGACGTGTACGCGGCAACGGTCTCCCGTTCGCCGTCGTCCCTCTCACCCCTCGGAGCAAGCCCGTCATGACCGACACCCCGGCCCGCCGGCGTCTCCCGTCCGCGGCACGTGTCAAGAAGCTGCCGTCCTGGTCCGTGCTCGCGGCCGGCGCCCTCGCCGGCGGCCTGCTCGGCGGCGCCTACGGCCTGTTCACCCCGGACACCTACACGGCCACCAGCTATGTCGTCGCCGTGCCGACGGCGAAGTCCACCCCGGAGGCCGCCCGCGGTTTCGCGCAGGCGTACGGCCGCGTGGCCACCCAGCTCGCGGTGCTCGGGGACGCCCAGGTGTGGGCGGGCGTACCAGTGCGCACGCTGCGGGAGAAGGTGCGCGCGGCGACCTCGCCCGACGCGCCGATGGTCGCCGTCTCGGCCACCTCCGCGCGGCCCGGCCTCGCCGTCGACATGGCCAACGCGGTCTCCCGCGCGCTGACGCAGCACGCGGAGCACACCAAGGACAGCACCCAGGTCCGGCTCGTGCAGTTCTCCCGTGCGGTGCGGCCGACCAGCCCGACGTCCGCGTCGACGACGGTGACCACGGCGGTGGGCGCGAGCGCGGGCGGTCTGCTGGGCGGCCTGGCCCTGCTGGTACGGCCGGGGCGCACCCGCCGGGGCGACGAGCCCGTCCCCGTTCCCTCGGTGCCCGGCCCGGCCACGGCCGCCGACGTGCACGGACAGCGGTGACGGCGGCGCGGTGCCCGGCGGTGGCGGCGGACCCCGGCACGGGCCGGCCGCCACCGGCCGGGACGGTGGCGGCCCTAGTGCCGCAACAGGCGACGTTCGTCCCGCCGCGACGCCCGGCACGCACTCCCGCCGCACCGGACGAAAGCCCGAGTACGTCCAGTACGAGGGCTTCCGGCCGGCACGCCGGGAGCACGCACCGGACGCCGCTCCTTACCGGGCGAACGTCGCCTGCCGAGGCACTAGTCGTCGGGCGACCACCACTCGAAGCGGAGGCAGAGCTTGCCTCCGAGCCAGTACTCCACCCAACTGCCCAGGTCCAGCGGCGAGCACTCCTTCGGGGGCAGCGGCGCGGTGGGCCCGGTCGGCGAGGGAACGGGTGTGGGAGCGGTGGGAGCGGTGGGAGCGGTGGGCGTCGTCCCGTCGGCGAGGCGGGAGACGACGTACCGGTAGACGCGGGACGCGTCCGGGTTGGCCCCGCACTGCCACACACCGTGCGGGCAGTAGTCGGTCAGTGTGTTGTACAGCGGCTTGTGCTCGGTGAACCACTCCAGCATGCGCCGCATGTACTCGGGATTGTCGCCGTTGCGGAAGAGCCCCCACTCGGGGTACGAGATGGGCTTGCCGTGCGCCTTCGCGAAATCCACGTGCGCCTGAAGCCCGTAGGGCTCCGTCACCTGCCGGTCGAAGGGCATCCCGGCCGGCTGGTCGTAGGAGTCCATGCCGATGATGTCGACCGTGTCGTCGCCCGGGTAGCACTCGGTCCACGGAACGGCGTCGCGGCCGCGGCTCGGGGCGAAGTCGAACCGGAACTTCTGGCCCGGCACCGACCGCATGGTGGTGACGATCCTGTTCCAGTACTTCTTCCAGGACTCGGGATCCGGCCCGCACCGGTGGGTGTACGTCGTGCCGTTCATCTCCCAGCCGAGCACCAGGACCGTGTCCGGCACCCCCAGCCGGACCAGCCGCTCGGCCAGGGCGCGGAAGTGGTGGTCGAACTCCCCGGCCGCGCCCCGCCGCAGGAGCCGGCGGACCTCGTCGTCGGGGACGCCCGCCTCGTTGCGCTCCTGGAGGGGCACGTTCAGGACGAGCATCCGGTCGTCCTTCGCGTTGCGCCAGCGCGCCCACGACTCGAGGAAGCCGATGTCCCCCTCGATGTCGCTCCAGCGGTTGCCGGGCAGGTAGGTGTGACCGACCCGGAGCTCCGCACCGCCGAGCCAGTGGCTGAGCTGCGCCATGCGGGCCACACCCCGGGCGTCGGAGGCGAGGAAGGCGCCGAAGGCCGGCATCTCCGGGCCCGGCACGGCCAGGAGCGCCGGTGGCGTCGTCGACGGCTGGGGGACGACCGGGCGCGGACCGGCGGGTACGGCCGGGGCCGGCGACGGAGCGGGGGGATCGGTGCCTCGCACCGCCCCCACCCCCACCGCGGGTCCGGACGCCAGGACGGCCGACGCGGCGACCGTCACCGCGCCCACGGCCAGCCTGCCGAACCGGATCCGCTTGTGCTGTGGAGCCATGCCTGCTCCTTTCTTCGCTCTCGTCTCTTCGCTCTCGTCCGACCTCTTCCGCTGTTCTCCTCCACCGACCTCTGTGGTGACGAACAGTCATATGAATTCAGGCACACGCCATTCCGGGGCGCCACCGCCCTTGGGGCTTTCGAGTGCCGTACTCGCCCGTGCGGGTGAACATCCGAAAGAAAGAGAGATTTCATGTCGCAGCTCGACACCCGCGTTCCCGCGGTACTGCTGCGGGTCGACCGGAATCCGTTTCACCACGGAACGCTGGGCGCCGTGCGTTCGCTCGGCAGGGCGGGAGTGGAGGTGCACGTCGTCGCCGACTCGGCGGGAAGTCCCGTCCCCACGTCGCGTTACGTACGGCGGATGCATCCCCCGCCGCTCCCGGGGGCGTCCGCGGACGACATCCTCACCGTGCTGCGCCGGGTGGCCGACGACCTCGCCTCCCCCGCCGTCCTGGTCCCGATGGACGACGCGAGCGCGATCGCCGTGGCCCGCATGCGCAACGCCCTGGCCCCCTCCTACCTGCTGCCCGCGATGCCGGGCACGCTGGCCGAACGCGTCGCCGACAAGGGCGAACTGGCCGCCGTGTGCGCCGCCGCGGACGTTCCGCACCCGGTGACGCTGGTCCCGGACGGCCCGGCGGAGGCCGCCGACGCCGTCCGGCGGCTCGGAGCACCGGTGGTGGCGAAGTGGAGCCGCCCCTGGCTGCTGCCGGCCGGCAGCGGGCTGCGCAGCACGCTGCTGGTGCGGTCCGCGGCGCAGGCACGTGAGCTGTACCTGCGCACCGCGGAAGCGGGCAGCCCGCTGCTGCTCCAGGCCTACCTGCCGCCGGGGCCCGACCGGGACTGGTTCTTCCACGGCTACGCCGACGGCTCGGGCACGCTGCGCGCGGGCGGAGCGGGTCGCAAGCAACTGGCCTGGCCGCGGGGGGCGGGCCTGACCGCGGTGGGCCGCTGGACGCCCAATCCGCAGGTGCGGGAGCAGGCCGAACGGCTCGTCGGTGAGCTGGGCTACCGGGGCGTCCTCGACCTCGACTTCCGCCGCTGCGGCACGACGGGCCGCTATCACCTGCTCGACTTCAACCCGCGCCCCGGCGCCCAGTTCCGGCTCTTCGCGGACGGCACGGGGCTGGACGTCGTACGCGCCCTGCACCTCGACCTGACGGGCCGCCCGCTGCCGGACGGGGCACCGCTGGCCGGGCGGTCCTTCGTGGTGGAGAACTACGCCCCGCTGGCCGCGCTGCGTCCGGCCCCGGACGGACGCGAACTGGCCTGGTACGCCCCGGACGACCCCGGTCCCGGACGGGCGATGTGGTCCCTGTGGGGCCGTCACGTCGCCGGCCGGCTGCGCGAACGGGTGCGCGGGGCGGCGCCGGCCCGGACGTCACCGGCGTCACCCCTGATCCCCGGGGCGGCCTCACCCTCCCTGACCGACAACGAGAAAGCGAGCAAGTGATGATGTACGACCTTCTGGTGGTGGGCGCCGGCCCGTACGGTCTGTCGATCGCGTCGCACGCCGCGGCCGCCGGGCTGAACCTGCGCGTGCTCGGCCGGCCCATGGCGTCCTGGCGGGACCACATGCCCGGCGGCATGTTCCTGAAGTCGGAGCCCTGGGCGTCCAACCTCTCCGACCCGCAGGGACGCTGGCGCCTGGACGCGTACTGCGCGGAGAGGGGGCTGACAGCGCGTCACGCGCAGCCGATCCCGGTGGAGGAGTTCGCGTCGTACGGCCTGTGGTTCGCGCGTCACGCCGTGCCGGAGGTGGACGAGCGCATGGTCGCGCGGGTGTCGGCCGGTCCCGGCGGCTTCACTGCGGTCACCGAGGACGGGGAGGTGCTGCACGCGCGGACGGTGGCGATGGCGGTGGGGGTGATGCCGTTCATCGAGGTACCGCCCGCACTGCGCGGACTGCACCCGGCGCTGGTGACGCACAGCAGCCACCACAACGACCTCGCCCCGTTCCGCGGCAAGGACGTGACCGTGATCGGCGGTGGCCAGGCGGCGCTGGAGACCGCGGCGCTGCTCGCCGAACAGGGCACCCGGGTGCGGGTGCTGGCGCGGGCGGAGCGGGTGCGGTGGAACGACGTGCCGCCGCCCTGGGAGCGCCCCTGGACGCAGGCGGTCCGTTCGCCGCACAGCGGTCTCGGCCCCGGCTGGCGGAACTGGTTCTACTCCGAGCGTCCCGGTGTCTTCCGGTGGCTGCCGGAGTCGACCCGGACCCGGATCGCGGCCACCGCGCTGGGCCCGGCGGGCGCGTGGTGGGTGCGGGAGCGGGTGGAGCGCGCGGTGGAGCTGATGCCGGGTCACGAAGTCACCGCGGCCTGCGCGGTGCCGGGCGGCGTACGGCTGGACACGGTGGACCGCGAGGGCACCGTGCGCACCCTGGAGACCGAGCACGTCATCGCCGCCACGGGGTTCCGGCCGCGCTGCGACCGGATGGGGATGCTCGCCGCCGACCTGTGCGGCACGCTGGCGGTGCTGCCCGACGGCTCCCCGGCGACCGGCCGGGAGTTCGAGTCGTCCCACCCGGGGCTGTTCCTCGCGGGCCTGGTGACGGCCTCCGGTTTCGGCCCGGCCATGCGGTTCGTCCACGGCGCCACGTTCACGGCGAGGACCCTCGTCCAGGGGGTGCGCCGCCGGCTCAGGTCGACCCCGGTACGGGGGGCGGTCCCCGTCCCGTCGGTGCCCGGCCGGAGCGCGTCGCCGTCGCCGGTGGGCCACTGACGGGGAGCGCCGCCCGACGGCGGGCCGCTGCCGCGGGGCGGGCCGGCGGCGTCCCTCCCGGGTGCCGCCGGGAGGGACGGACACCGCCCCGGCACGCCGACACGCCCCCGGTCCGTCCGGCCACCTGGTGGGGTGGGCCGGGCCGGTCCGGGGGCGTGTCGGCTGGGAAGGGGGCGGGTGCCGGACGGGGCGCGTCCGGCACCCGGAACGGCTGGGGCCGGGCCCTAGCGGCGGGCGGCGACGCGGCCGCGGCGGTACAGCATCGCCCCGCCCACGAGCAGCGCGGCGCCGGCGACCGAGGCCGTCATCATGCCCTCGCTGCCGGTCTCGGCCAGCTGGGGCGTCGTGCCGGGCTCCTCGACGCCGACCGAGGGCGGCGTCTCGACCTCGCGCGTGGGCGGGGTGCTGGTGACCGGAGGCGTCTCGGAGGGCGTCGCGGGCGGCTGCTCCTCGGTGCCGTAACCGGGCTCCACCGTGTTGCCGCACGAGTTGCCGTACGCGTCGTTGAGCGCCGCCAGCACGTCGACGGTGTTGCCGCACACGTTCAACGGCACGTGGACCGGCACCTGGATGCTGTTCCCGGACGCGATCCCGGAAGCTTCCTCGGTGTGCCCCACGGCCTCGGCGCCGTAGGCGGAGTCACCGTAGGCGGAGTCGCCGTACGAGGACGTGGACGACGCGGCCGTGTGCGAGACGTTGCCGCACGCGTTGTCGTGCGCGCTGTTGAGCGCCGCGACCACGTCGACGCTGTTGCCGCACACGTTCACCGGCACGTGGACCGGCACCTGGACGTTGTTCCCGGACGCGATCCCGGAAGCTTCCTCGGTGTGCCCCACGGCCTCGGCGCCGGCGGTGGAGCCGGACTTGCCCGAGTGCGAGACGTTGCCGCACGAGTTGCCGTACGCGTCGTTGAGCGCCGCAAGGACACCGACGGTGTTGCCGCACACGTTCACCGGCACGTCGATGGGCGCCTGAACGTTGTTCCCGGACGCGATCCCGGAAGCATCTTCGGTGGATCCCACCGCGATGCTGTCAGCGAGTGCCGGGGTGCCGGACAGGGACAGAATGCCCGTGGCGGCGGCCGCCGCGAACACTCCCCTGCTCAGGGTCTGTCGCAATGTCGTGATCTTCCTGCTTGAAGTACTGCGCGAATTCCTGCGGGAAAGGCCCGTGTACCGCGGGTGGAGCAGGCGACGGCGTCGGCACCCAATCTGCCTTCTCGGGCACCGCGCGTTCCTTTCTCGTGGCGTCGCATGCCTACGCCTCATCAACCCGACACGAGGGAATCGGTTGCGCAGGTTCACCCGGTTGGCCCGCACGGCGAGCGGAAAGACATGGAAAAAGTACGAGTGGCGCACGTCCGCTCAGGACACCACGTCCTTACGGGCGAAGCCCCGGAAAGCCAGTGCGAACAGGACGAGCGCGTACGTCACGGAGACCGCGGCGCCCTGGACCATGCCGGCCCACTCGGGGTGCGGCTGGACGGCGTCCGCCCACGCGAACTGCCAGTGCGCGGGCAGGAAGTCGCGCCAGTGGCCGAGGGCGGTCACGGCGTCCAGGACGTTGCCGACGATGGTGAGGCCCACCGCGCCGCCGACCGCGCCGAGCGGTGCGTCGGTCCTGGTGGACAGCCAGAACGCCAGCCCCGCCGTGACCAGTTGGGACACGAAGACGTACGCCACGACCACCACGAGCCGCAGCGCCGCCGTCCCCGGGGCGAGCGAGCCGCCCGTCGGGATCACCAGCGGCCCCCAGCCGTAGGCGACCGTGCCCACGGCGAGGGCGACCAGCGGCAGCAGCACCATCGCGGCGAGGCCGAGTCCCAGCCCGACGGCGAGCTTGGACGCGAGGAGCCGGGCGCGCGGCACCGGCGCGGCGAGCAGGTAGCGCAGGGAGGACCAGCTCGCCTCGGAGGCCACGGTGTCCCCGCAGAACAGGGCGACGGGGACGACCAGCAGGAAGCCCGCCGAGACGAACAGGTTGACCGCGGCGAAGTTGGCGCCGGAGGCGGTGGCCGTGTCCATCAGGGTGACGCGGTCGCCGGGGCCGTCCGGCTCGCCGCCGATCGCGAAGGCGACGACCAGGACGAACGGCAGCGCGGCGAGGATCGCGCCCATCACCAGGGTGCGGCGCCGCTTCAGCTGGCGCGCGAACTCCACCCGCAGGGGCAGGGTGCGGCCGGGCCGGTAGCCGTACGCCGACTCGGCCGGCTGCCGGGCCTCTTCCGTGGGCGCGCTCATGCGGAACCTCCGATCAGGGTGAGGAAGGCGTCCTCCAGGCGGCGGTGCGGGCCGACCGAGGCGACCGGGACCTCCAGCCGGACCAGTTCGGCGACGAGGCGGGGCGCCGTGCCGTCGGCGGCGAGGCGGATCAGCAGCCCGTCGTCGGTGTGCACGACCGAGGCCACGCCCGGCAGGGCCGCGACCTTCTCCACGACCGGTTCCTCCACGGGGACGTCGGTGCCGACGAGGAGGGTGTCGCCGGAGCCGATGATCTCGGCGACGGGGCCGGCCTGCACCAGGCGTCCGCGGTCCATGACGACGAGGTGGGTGCAGGACTGCTCGACCTCGGCGAGCAGGTGGCTGGAGACGATGACGGTGCGTCCGGCGGCCGCGTACCGGATCATCACCTCGCGCATCTCGCGGATCTGGGGCGGGTCGAGGCCGTTGGTCGGCTCGTCCAGGATGAGCAGGTCGGGCAGGCCCAGCATGGCCTGGGCGATGGCGAGGCGCTGGCGCATGCCCTGCGAGTAGGTGCGCACCGCGCGGGCCAGCGCGTCGCCGAGGCCGGCGATCTCCAGGGCCTCGTCCAGGTGGGCGTCCTCGGCGGGGCGGCCGGTGGCCCGCCAGTACAGCTCCAGGTTCTCCCGGCCGGACAGGTGCGGCAGGAAGCCGGCGCCCTCGACGAAGGCGCCGACCCGGGACAGCACGGGGGCACCGGGCCGGATGGCGTGGCCGAAGACGCGGATCTCGCCGTCGTCCGGGGTGATCAGGCCCATCAGCATGCGCAGGGTGGTCGTCTTGCCGGCGCCGTTGGGGCCGAGCAGGCCGAGGACCTGGCCCTTCTCGACGCGGAACGACAGCTCCCGCACCGCGTACCGGTCGGCCGCACCGGCGTAGCGCTTGGTCAGGCCGGTGATCTGGAGCGGGACGCCGGCGAGCGCGGGGTCCGGGGCGGGCGTGGCGGTGCGGCGGCGGCCGGTCAGCAGCAGGGCCAGGGCGACGGCGAGACCGGCGAGCGGCAGCCACCACACCCAGGCGGGCAGCGGCGCGGCGGCCGTGGTGACGCCGGGCGCGGTCGGCGCCTTCAGGTCGCCCGCGAGGGAGACCGTGTACGTCGCCGGGGCGGCCGGGGAGGCGTAGCCGAGGTCGGTGGAGGCGAGGACCAGGCGCAGCCGGTGGCCCTTCTCCACCTCGTGGTCGATCGCCGGGAGGGTGAGGGTGACGTCCTTGCCGGCCTTCGCGCCCTCGACGCGGACGGGCGTGACGAGCTGGGCGGGGAGCACCGGGGCGGCGCCGCCGGGGCCGACGTCGTACACCTTGCCGAAGAGGACGGCGTCGTCGGAGGTGGAGCGGACGTGGACGGTCGCCGTCGGGGAGCCGGTGATGCGCAGGTCCTCGGACAGCGGGGCCGACTGGAAGGCGGCGTACTGGCCGGGGAAGTCCAGGGACACGCCGACGCCGAGGGAGGACAGCCGGGCGAGCCCGCCGATGCCGGGGAGGGCGGAGACGGCGGGCGGACCGGCGCCGGCCGGGTTGGCGAAGCGCTGCTCGCGTCCGCTCAGGGGCACGGACACGGGCCCGTCGGCCAGGCCCGGGTACCGGTCCGCGCTCGCACCCCGCAACTGGGCCCGTCCGTCGGTGGAGTCCACCCCGCCGGTGCGGGTGACCCGGAAGGCGGGGCCGGTGCCGGCGCCCTCGTCGCCCTTAAGGTGGCGGTCGAACCAGGAACGCACGCGCGCCTGGACGCGGTCCGTCTCCATGTCGCCGCCGTCGTGCCCGCCCGCGATCCAGTCGACGTCGACGGGCGCGCCGTTCGCCCGGATCGCCCGGGCGGCGGCGTCGGCCTGGCCGAGCGGGAAGAGGGAGTCGGTCTGGCCCTGCGCCAGCAGGGTGGGGACCCGGATGCGGCCGGCCACGGCCTGTGGGCTGCGGTCCTCCAGCAGCTTCACGGCCTCCGGGTCCGGCACCCCGGACTCGGCGACCCGCTGGTACATCCGGCAGACCGCGTCCTCGAAACGGTCGCAGCCGCCGCCGGTGTTGACGAACAGGCCCGCCCACAGTTTCTTGAAGACGCCGTTCGGGAACAGCGCGTCCGCGAGGTTCCAGTAGGTGACGGCCGGGGCGATGGCGTCCACCCGGTCGTCGTGGCCCGCGGCGAGCAGCGCGACCGCGCCGCCGTAGGAGGCGCCGGCCACGCCCACGCGCGGGTCCCCGGTCTTGTCGAGCCGCACCTGCGGCTGCTGAGCCAGCCAGTCGATCAGCCGGGAGACGTCGGCGACCTCGCCGTCCGGGTCGTTCAGCCCGATCTTCCCCGTGGATCTGCCGAAGCCGCGGGCCGACCAGGTCAGCACCGCGTACCCGTCGCGGGCGAGGCCCTCCGCCTGCTGCCGCAGGTCGGCCTTGCTGCCGCCGAAGCCGTGCGCGAGCAGCACGGCGGGGCGGCGGCCGCCGGAGTCCGTCGTGAAGTAGGAGGTGTCCAGGCGCACCCCGTCGCCCACGGACACGGTCCGGTCGGTGCGCCGCACCGGGGGCGGGTCGTCGGAGGCGACCGCCGTCCACGTCCCCGCACCGGCGAGCACGACGACGGCGGCCGCGGCGGAGAACGTCCGTCGCGGCCGCCGCAGCAGCCCCCGCAGGCGGGGCAGTCGAAGATCCATGCGTCAACGGTACGGGCGCCGGCCCGCGCCGGAGGCCCTCCAGGGGCTGAACCGCCGCCCCTCCCACGGACGTACCCGGCCCCGCCGCCTACCGCGGACGCGGTACGGCGACGGGGCCGGGTGCGGCCGGGTCACGCCCCGGCGGGCTCCTCGGTGTCCTGGGCGGCCCGGGTGTCCTGGGTGTCCTGGGTGTCCTGGGTGTCCTCCGGGACGGTCACCAGCCAGCGGGTGTCGCGGCGCGGACGCAGGTACAGGGCCCAGTACAGGGTGGCGAAGGCGGTGATGCCGCCGGTCCACAGCAGGTAGCTCGTCTCCTGCTGGGTCAGGATGTAGGCGAGGACCACGATCAGCAGGACGGGCACGGCGGGCCACAGCGGCATCCGCCACGCCTGCGTGTGCCGGTGGTCGCCGCGCCGGCACAGCAGGGCGGCGATCGCGACCAGCAGGTACATGCCGGTCACCGAGACGCCGGTGACGCCGTACAGGGTGTCGAGGTTGACGAAGCAGAGCACCGCGCCCGGCACGCCGACCGCGAGGGTGGAGACCCACGGGGAGCCGAACCGGCCGAGCTTGGCGAAGAGGCCGTTCACCGGCTCGGGCCACGCCTTGTCGCGGGCGGAGGCGAACAGCACGCGCGAGTTCTGGATGACCATCACGATGCCGGCGTTGATGATGGCGAGGGCCACGCAGAGGCTGACGAAGGTGCCGACGGCCGAGTTGGACCAGGCGGTGACCATGGAGCCGATGTCGCCGCCGGTCAGTTCGGTGAGGTCGGAGGCGCCCAGGGTGATGGCGACGACCGGGACCAGGATGATCACGGTGGAGATGGCGAGGGTGGCGAGCACCGTGCGGGCGACGTTGCGGCGCGGGTTCTCCAGCTCCTCGGAGAGGTAGACGGCGGTGGAGAAGCCCTGCGTGATGAAGAGGGCGATGGCGAGCCCGGAGACCACCAGCATGGCCGTCACCGCGTCCGTGCGGCCGTCGGCGCCGGCCACCTCCATGGAGGCGAGGCTGCCGAGGCCGCGCTCGCCGTGGACGAAGCCCAGCACCGCGACGACGGCCGCGGCGATGACCTCCAGGACCAGGAAGACGCCGGTGATCCAGGCGTTGGCGCGCAGGTCGAGCAGACCGGCCAGGGTGGCGAGCACCATGACGCCGGCGCCGGCGACCGACGGGTCGAGGTGCACGATCGGTTCGAGGTAGTCGGCCGTGCCCATCGCGATCACCGGCGGGACGATCATGACGACCAGCAGGGACAGCACGAAGACCAGCCAGCCCGCCAGCCGCCCGGCCATGGTCGACACCATGGCGTACTCGCCGCCCGCGCTGGGGATCATGGTGCCCAGCTCCGAGTAGCAGAACGCCACGGCGATGCAGAGCAGGGAGCCGATGGCGATCGTCAGGGCGGTGGCGGTGCCGAGCGAGCCGAACAGGTCGGGCACGACCACGAACAGCGTGGAGGCGGGGGTCACGCACGAGAGCGTCAGGAGAGTGCCGCCGACGACCCCGATGGACCGTTTGAGCGTCCGGGACTCCGGGTGGTCCGGCTGTTCCGGGGGCGCTGCGGTGACGGCTTGGGCGGGGCGGAGCGTGTCGGTCATGGAGCGGTTCCGATCGACTCGTGCTGTGTGGTTCGGGCGGGAGCGCTATCGCCTCCGGCGGCTTGGTCGTACGTGGTTCTCGTCCGCTCCCGGCGCCAGATAGAACCCCTGACGGAACCAGCACGTCAATGGGCGTTTACCTACGGAATCCGTTGTCCTGGGCCGATGGCGCAACGGAAAAACGCGTCACAGGCCGTCGGCGGGGGGCTGTTGGGACGTACGGGAACCGTAGTCGGGGCGGTGAAAAAGGCGACGGCCTTCCGGGATCCGGACGCTGTCGGTGGTGCCCGGTAGAGTCCCGCGCACAGATGAATCACAGGATCACGGCAACGGGGTGGGGGCTCATGGAGCTGAGGTACGCAGCGGTCTGGGTGGGGCTGACGGTGGCGACGATCGTGGCGACGTCCGCGTGCGGTTCGGGAGGCGCCGAGACCGCCGCCGACGCCGCGGACAAGGTGGACAAGGCGGCGACCAAGGCCGTGGACAAGGCGGACACGGTCATGGCGGCCCTCACCCGGGCCACCGACCGCACCGAGGAGCTGGGCTCCGCGGAGGTCAGGACGACGACCACGCTGGAGGCGGCCGGCGGCGAGCCGATCTCCATGGACGGCACGTACTCCTGGGGGGACGGCGCGGCCATGGACGTCGAGATGGACACCGCCGCCGCGCGGATGAGCGCCCTCCAGGACGACCCGACGACGCGGGTCATCCTGGTCGACGGCGCCTACTACTACGACATCGATCCCCAGCCGAAGGGCCCGATCGCGGGCAAGGAATGGATGCGCATCGATGTCGCCGCCGTGGCGGGCGAGGCGGGCGCCGACAACATCGCGGCCAACGCCGACCCGACGGCGGCGCTGCGCTACATGACGGCCTCCACGAAGGTGGAGAACCTCGGCGAGGAGACCGTCCTCGGCAAGAAGACCACCCACTACCGGGGCAGCGTCGGCGCGGAGCACATCGAGAGGTCCAGGCTCACCGAGGCCGAGAAGAAGGCCGCCATCACCGCTCTGAAGGCGAGCGGCGGGAAGTTGACCAGCGACATCTGGGTCGACGGCGAGGATCTGCCGGTGCGCATCTCGCAGACCGGCGCCGGAATGACCGTGAACATGGACTTCGTGAAGTTCGGCGGCACCGAGAAGATCACGGCTCCGCCCGCCGCCGAGACCGGCGACCTCACCGAGCAGGTCAGGAAGCAGCGGGACGCGGCGATCGGCCAGTGACCCGCCGGCGCCCCCGGCCCGCCGTGTCGCTCGGCGGGCCGGGGCGTCCGGGTCGGTTCAGTGGTTGCGGGGGAAGCCCAGGTCCACGCCCGCCGGGGCGTCGGCCGGGTCGGGCCAGCGGGTGGTGACGACCTTGCCGCGGGTGTAGAAGTGCGTGCCGTCGTTGCCGTAGATGTGGTGGTCGCCGAAGAGCGAGTCCTTCCAGCCGCCGAAGGAGTGGTAGCCGACGGGGACCGGGATCGGGACGTTCACGCCGACCATGCCGGCCTCGACCTCCAGCTGGAAGCGGCGGGCCGCGCCGCCGTCCCGGGTGAAGATCGCGGTGCCGTTGCCGAACGGCGAGGCGTTGACGAGGGCCAGGCCCTCCTCGTACGTCTCGGCGCGCAGCACGCACAGGACGGGGCCGAAGATCTCGTCCCGGTAGGCCTTGGCCGTGGTCGGCACCCGGTCCAGCAGGGAGATGCCGATCCAGTGGCCGCCCTCGTGGCCGTCGACGGTGAGGCCGGTGCCGTCGAGGACGACCTCGCAGCCCTCGGCCGCCGCGTTCTCGACGTAGGAGGCGACCTTGTCGCGGTGGGCCTTGGTGATCAGCGGGCCCATCTCGGACGCCGGGTCGTCCCCGGGGCCGATCTTGATCTTCTCGGCGCGTTCGCGGATCTTCTCGACCAGTTCGTCGCCGACGGCGCCGACCGCGACGACCGCGGAGATGGCCATGCAGCGCTCCCCGGCCGAGCCGTAGGCCGCGGAGACGGCCGCGTCCGCCGCCGCGTCCAGGTCGGCGTCGGGCAGCACCAGCATGTGGTTCTTGGCGCCGCCCAGGGCCTGGACGCGCTTGCCGTTGGCCGAGGCGGTGGTGTGGATGTGGCGGGCGATCGGGGTGGAGCCGACGAAGGAGACGGCCTGGACGTCCGGGTGCTCCAGCAGGCGGTCCACGGCCACCTTGTCGCCGTGCACGACGTTGAAGACGCCGTCCGGCAGACCGGCCTCGGCGAGCAGCTCCGCGAGCTTCACGGCGGCCGACGGGTCCTTCTCGCTCGGCTTGAGCACGAAGGTGTTGCCGCACGCGATGGCGACGGGGAACATCCACATCGGCACCATCGCCGGGAAGTTGAACGGCGTGATGCCCGCGACGACGCCGAGCGGCTGCCGGATCGAGGACACGTCGACGCGGGTGGCGACCTGCGTCGACAGCTCGCCCTTGAGCTGCACGGTGATGCCGCACGCCAGGTCGACGATCTCCAGGCCGCGGGCGACCTCGCCGAGGGCGTCGGAGTGCACCTTGCCGTGCTCGGCGGTGATCAGCGCGGCGATCTCGTCGCGGTGGGCGTCGAGCAGCGCGCGGAACCTGAAGAGGATGGAGGTGCGCTGCGCCAGCGAGGACTGGCCCCAGGTCAGGTACGCCTCCTTGGCGGCGGCGACCGCGGCGTCCACCTCGTCGACCGAGGCGAAGGCCACCTTGGTGGTCACCTCGCCGGTCGCCGGGTTCGTCACCGGCCCGTACGTGCCCGAGGCGCCTTCGACGGTCTTGCCGCCGATCCAGTGGTTGACGATGTTCGTCATGACCGAGAACTCCTTCACAGTGGGCGGCGACGGGTCGTAGCGTGCCGTTGGTCCAGCTCACGGGCCGTTGTCGGCGACGGTCCGGTCGCGGTCACGGCCATGGGTCCATCCCAGCAGCCGGGCGCCCGGCCGCGCGCCCGACACTGTGTCTGCGGTTCGGGTGTCCGCGTAGACACGTGGGGCACTGCGGCGGGCCGGGCGGGACCGGGAACCTCCGGCGCGGGGCCGTGGCGGGCGGGGAGTCGTCGCGCGCCCTTCGCTCCTGCCAGGGCGAAGCGGCCTTCCCGCGCCGGAGGCGTTTCGTGGGAGGAGGCGGCGACGGCGGGAGCGGACCTCCGTCTCCGGTGATCGGGTCGTACGCCATCGCGTTCCCTCCGTACCCGGCCTTGGGTCTTCCCCGGTTTCTAGCCCCGGCGCACGAGGCGTGTCAATGTTTTGTCCGGACATTCGGACGACGCACTCCGGGTGGCGGATCACCCGCGCGCGTACGGCCGTCCGCCGATCGGAGTCAACCCTCCGCGCCCGGAGTCCGGGTGACGCCTCTGCGGCACTCGTGTCACAAACTCCGCCTCCGTGTCACAGGTGTCACGAACGCGCGCCCCTTCCGTCACACCTGGGAACGGGGCCTGACCATCGGTCACCGGGCGTCGTTCACCCGGAACAGGCTTGGTGATCACCAGCGCAGCACCCGGCTCCCCCCGGCGGCCGTCCCCGGTCGCCGCCGCGGTGCGCGCGGGGAGGTGCGTTCCGTGACCGACCGAAGGCTCTGGTCCTACAAGGACATCGCGGCCCACATCCGGGTCCAGCCGGACACCGTGCGCTCGTACCGCAAGCACGGCCTGCTGCCCCCGCCCGACCACGTGGAGGGCGGAAAGCCCTACTGGTACGCGGACACGGTCCGGGCCTGGGTGGCGTCCCGGCCCCGCAACCGGGGGCGGGGGCAGACGTGACGCCCGGTTCCGCCGGACGGCGAGCCCGCCCCGGTGCGGCTTCGCACCCGGTACGGCTCACCGCCCGGCCCGGCCGCCTCGGTCCCGCGGTCACCGGCCCCGCCGACGGCACTCTCCTCGGCGGGGCCGTGCTCCACGAGCGGGCCGGCCGCGGCGGCCGGCCCGGGGCGGCGGGCGTCACGGCTCGATGACCGTCACCCCCGCGCCGGGCGCCGTCCCCATCGCCTCCAGGGCGGCCGGTACGGCGTCCAGCCCGATGGTGGAGGTCACCAGCAGGTCGGGGCGGAGCACGCCCGTGCGGACCAGTTCCAGCATCGGCGGGTAGGTGTGCGCGGCCATGCCGTGGCTGCTGAGCAGGGTGAGTTCGAGGGCGACGGCGCGGGCCATCGGGACCGGGGTGGTGCCGGTCGGCGAGGGCAGCAGGCCGACCTGGACGTGACGGCCGCGGCGGCGCAGGCCGTTCACGGACGCGGCGCAGGTGACGGGTGAGCCCAGCGCGTCGAGGGAGAGGTGGGCGCCGCCCGAGGTGAGGTCGCGGACGGCCGCCGCCGTGTCCTCGGTGCGGCCGGCGTCCACGCACGCGGCCGCGCCGAACGTCCGCGCCAGCTCCAGCGCCCGGGGCGACACGTCGACGGCGACGACCCACGCGCCCGAGGCGGCGGCGATCATCACCGCCGACAGGCCCACCCCGCCGCAGCCGTGCACGGCGACCCACTCCCCCGCCGCGACCCGGCCCTGCTGCACCACGGCCCGGAACGCGGTGGCGAACCGGCAGCCGAGGGAGGCGGCCGTCGCGTACGACATGTCCTCGGGGACGGCGACGAGGTTGACGTCGGCGTGGTCGAGCGCCACGTACTCGGCGAAGGAACCCCAGTGGGTGAAGCCCGGCTGGGTCTGCCGTTCGCACACCTGCCGGTCGCCGGCCGCGCAGGCGGCGCAGGTCCCGCAGGCGCAGACGAAGGGCACGGTGACCCGGTCGCCGGGCCGCCATCCGGTCACCCGGTCGCCCGTCGCCTCGACGACACCGGCGAGTTCGTGGCCGGGGACGTGCGGCAGCGTGACGTCCGGGTCGTGGCCCTGCCAGCCGTGCCAGTCGCTGCGGCACAGCCCGGTGGCCCCGACGCGGACCACCACTCCGTGCGGCGCGGGCTTCGGATCCTCCACCTCCCGCACCTCGGCGGGCTCCCCGAACCTCTCGAACACGACCGCGCGCATCCCTGTCCCCGCTTCCGTCCCTCGTGTGTCCGCCGTGGCCCGTGTGCACGGCAATCCCGCTGCACGACGGAAGGCTGAGCCGTATTCATACCCCCTAGGGGTACAGTGGGGATTGCGTGGTCCACGCTGGACCACGGTACTCGCGGGTACCCGCCCGCTCACGGGTACCCGATCCCCGCACGGCCCGACGAGGAGTACGACATGACCGCCCAGACCGACACCCAGGGTTCCGTCACCACCGTCTACAAGGTGAGCGGCATGAGCTGCGGACACTGCGAGGGCGCCGTCTCCGGCGAGATCTCCGGGATCCCCGGCGTCGCCTCGGTGCGGGCCGTCGCCGCGACCGGCGAGGTCACCGTCGTCTCCGAGGCCCCGCTCGACGACGCGGCGGTGCGCGCCGCCGTGGACGAGGCGGGCTTCGAGCTCGTCGGCAGGGCCTGAGCCCCACCGTCCCCCTCGGTCCCTCGCCCCCCAGCAGCACCCACAGCCCCGCCGACCGGGCCGCCCCCCACCGGCTCACGGGCCGGCCGCGTCCGGCCCGGTCGGCCCCCCTGGAGCCCGGACATGACCACCACCGCGGACACGCCCACGGCCGCCGAGCCGGACCTCGCCGAGGTCGAGCTGCTCATCGGCGGGATGACCTGCGCCTCCTGCGCGGCCCGCGTCGAGAAGAAGCTCAACCGCATGGACGGCGTGACCGCCACGGTGAACTACGCGACGGAGAAGGCCCGGATCACCTACCCGGCGACCACCCCCGTCGCCGACCTCGTCGCCACCGTCGTCAGGACCGGTTACACCGCCGAGGAGCCCGCGCCGCCGCCGGAGCCCGCCGGCGACGTGGCGGAACCCGGACGGGACGACGATCCCGAGCTGTCCTCCCTGCGGCAGCGCCTTCTCGTCTCGGCCGTCCTCGCCGCCCCCGTCGTCCTGCTCGCGATGGTCCCGGCGTTCCAGTTCGACAACTGGCAGTGGCTCTCGCTCACCCTGGCCGCCCCCGTCGTCGTCTGGGGCGGGCTGCCCTTCCACCGCGCCGCCTGGACCAACCTCCGGCACGGCGCGGCCACCATGGACACGCTGGTCTCGCTCGGCACGCTGGCCGCGTTCGGCTGGTCGCTGTGGGCGTTGTTCTTCGGGGACGCGGGGATGCCGGGCATGCGGCACGGCTTCGACCTCACCGTCTCGCGCGCCGACGGCGCCTCCGCCATCTACCTGGAGGCCGCCGCCGGGGTCACCGCCTTCCTGCTCCTCGGCCGCTGGCTGGAGGCCCGCTCCAAGCGCAGCGCCGGTGCCGCGCTGCGGGCCCTGATGGAACTGGGCGCGAAGGACGTGGCCGTGCTGCGCGACGGCCGGGAGGTGCGCGTGCCCGTGTCCCGACTGGCGGTCGGCGACCGGTTCGTCGTCCGGCCCGGCGAGAAGATCGCCACCGACGGCACCGTGACCGAGGGCACCGGTGCCGTGGACGCGTCCCTGCTGACCGGCGAGTCGGTGCCGGTGGACGTGACCGTCGGCGACACCGTCACCGGCGCCACGGTCAACGCCGGGGGCCGGCTGGTGGTCGAGGCCACCCGGGTCGGCGCCGACACGCAGCTCGCGCGGATGGCGAAGCTGGTGGAGGACGCGCAGAGCGGCAAGGCCGAGGTGCAGCGGCTCGCCGACCGGGTCGCCGGCGTCTTCGTGCCCGTCGTGCTGCTGATCGCGGCCGGCACGTTCGGGGGCTGGCTGGGCGCCACCGGGGACACGGTCGCCGCGTTCACCGCGGCCGTCGCCGTGCTGATCATCGCGTGCCCGTGCGCGCTCGGGCTCGCCACGCCGACCGCGCTGCTGGTCGGCACGGGGCGCGGCGCGCAGCTCGGCATCCTGATCAAGGGTCCGGAGGTGCTGGAGTCCACGCGGCGCGTCGACACGGTCGTGCTGGACAAGACCGGCACCGTCACCACCGGCCGCATGACCCTCCACGAGGTGTACGCCGCCGAGGGCACCGACGAGAAGCAGCTGCTGCGGCTGGCGGGCGCGGTCGAGCACGCCTCCGAACACCCCGTGGCCCGCGCGGTCGCGGCCGGTGCCGAGGAACGGGCCGGCGCGCTGCCGGACGTGACGGACTTCGAGAACGTTCCCGGGCGCGGCGTACGCGGCCGCGTGGAGGGCCACGAGGTGGCCGTGGGGCGCCTCCACGACGACCTGCCGGACGACGTGGCCCGAGCGAGGGAGGAGGCCGAGAGCGGCGGTCGTACGGCCGTCGTGGTCGGCTGGGACGGGGTGGCCCGGGGTGTCGTCGCCGTCGCGGACGCGGTGAAGGAGACCAGTGCCGAGGCGGTGGCCGAGCTGCGCCGGCTGGGCCTGGCGCCCGTGCTGCTGACCGGTGACAACCGGCGGGTCGCCGAGTCGGTCGCCCGGTCCGTCGGCATCGACGAGGTGATCGCGGAGGTCCTGCCCGAGGAGAAGACCGACACGGTCCGGCGGCTGCAGGCCGAGGGCCGTACGGTCGCCATGGTCGGGGACGGCGTCAACGACGCCGCCGCGCTCGCCGTCGCCGACCTGGGTCTGGCGATGGGCACGGGGACGGACGCGGCGATCGAGGCGGGCGACCTGACGCTGGTGCGCGGGGACCTGCGGGTGGCGGCGGACGCGATCCGGCTGTCCCGGCGGACCCTGGCGACGATCAAGGGCAATCTCGTGTGGGCCTTCGGCTACAACGTGGCCGCGCTGCCGCTGGCCGCCGCGGGGCTGCTGAACCCGATGATCGCGGGCGCGGCGATGGCGTTCTCCTCGGTCTTCGTCGTCACCAACAGTCTCAGGCTGCGGACGTTTCGCTGAGGTCGGGGGCGAAGTGTGGTGAAGTGCCTATGGAGTCCGGCACGTACCTCACATAAGCTCTTCACAAGGCTCACGCATCTCCCTTGCGCCGGGCCCCGTTCTGCGCAACGGGGCTCTTGCGCATTTAACGGACATATGCAAGAGACACAGATCACAGTGGAGCGAACGTAACCACCGGAGGGGTTCGAAGGTCTAAGTTGGCGATGTCAGGCAGCGTCTTGGGGGGCGCCACCTGGCGTCTGGGAATGTCTTGGGGGACCTTCCCAGAGATGCGTTGCCGGGACACGTACACCGGGAAGCTTTGAGCGGCCCTCCCGGACGTGCGCTGTCCCGGCAGACCGCAGCAGACACAGCGATTCAGGCGCTGTCCTCTCAGACGCCCGGCCGGATCCCGTGGGGGGAATCCGCACCGGGACATGGGAAGGCGCCCCGGTCGTCGGCCCGTGGGGGGACCGACGCCGGGGCGCCTTCTGCTGCGCGCGGTGTCTCTTCCCCACGCTGTGCACCGCATCCCGAACACGGGAGAGTCCCGTACCGCTCGGGGCGGCACGGGACTCTCGGGTGCGCTACGGGGCGCCTGCGGCTCAGCGCTCCTCGACCGGGACGAAGTCGCGCTCGACGACGCCCGTGTAGATCTGGCGCGGGCGGCCGATGCGGGAACCCGGCTCCTTGATCATCTCGTGCCACTGGGCGATCCAGCCCGGCAGGCGGCCGAGGGCGAACAGGACCGTGAACATCTCGGTCGGGAAGCCCATGGCCCGGTAGATCAGGCCGGTGTAGAAGTCGACGTTCGGGTAGAGGCTGCGCGAGACGAAGTAGTCGTCGGAGAGCGCGTGCTCCTCCAGCTTCAGGGCGATGTCCAGCAGCTCGTCGGACTTGCCGAGGGCGGAGAGCACGTCGTGCGCGGCGGCCTTGATGATCTTGGCGCGCGGGTCGAAGTTCTTGTAGACCCGGTGGCCGAAGCCCATCAGGCGGACGCCGTCCTCCTTGTTCTTCACCTTGCGGATGAAGGAGTCGACGTCGCCGCCCGCGTCGCGGATGCCCTCGAGCATCTCCAGCACCGACTGGTTGGCGCCGCCGTGCAGCGGGCCCCACAGGGCGTTGATGCCGGCGGAGATCGAGGCGAACATGTTCGCCTGCGAGGAGCCGACCAGGCGGACCGTGGAGGTCGAGCAGTTCTGCTCGTGGTCCGCGTGCAGGATCAGCAGCTTGTCGAGGGCCGCGACGACCGTCGGGTCCAGGTCGTACTCCTGGGCGGGGACCGAGAAGGTCATGCGCAGGAAGTTCTCGACGTAGCCGAGGTCGTTGCGCGGGTAGACGAACGGGTGGCCGATCGACTTCTTGTACGCGTACGCCGCGATCGTCGGGAGCTTGGCGAGCAGCCGGATCGTGGAGAGGTTGCGCTGGCGCTCGTCGAACGGGTTGTGGCTGTCCTGGTAGAACGTCGACAGCGCGGAGACGACCGAGGACAGCATGGCCATCGGGTGGGCGTCGCGCGGGAAGCCCTTGTAGAAGTTCTTGACGTCCTCGTGCAGCAGGGTGTGCTGCGTGATCTCGTCCTTGAAGGCGGCCAGCTGGTCGACGGTGGGCAGCTCGCCGTTGATCAGCAGGTAGGCGACCTCCAGGAAGGTGGAGCGCTCGGCCAGCTGCTCGATCGGGTAGCCGCGGTACCGGAGGATGCCCGCCTCGCCGTCCAGGTACGTAATGGCGGATTTGTAGGCGGCGGTGTTGCCGTATCCGCTGTCCAGTGTCACCAGACCGGTCTGGGCGCGGAGCTTCCCGATGTCGAAGCCCTTGTCACCGACGGTGCTGTCGATCACCGGGTAGGTGTACTCGCCGTCGCCGTACCGCAGTACTACCGAGTTGTTGGTGTGCTCGCTCACGTCTTCCCTCACCGACGTAGTGCCTCATCTTCGAGGTGCCCTGACTGTCTCTACCATCCCCCACTTGGCTCAGGAGAGTGCACTCGGGGTCGACCATCGGGCCTATCGGCGGCACTGAGTGCCGTCAACTTGCCCATCCTGCCCCCTCTCCCCCGCTTCCGGAAGGGCTCTGTGACCTTTGCGACTCGTTTGATCGATCATTTTTTTCCTGGCGGCGGACGGGCGTGGCGTGAACCTTCCCGGTCAGGAGCCCGCGAGCCGGAAGTCGAGCGCCGTGCAGCGCCTTCCGGCGGAGACCGTCCGCACCGCCTGCCCGATCGCCCTGCGCGAGCCGACGAGGACGACCAGCTTCTTGGCCCGGGTGACCGCCGTGTACAGCAGGTTCCGCTGGAGCATCATCCAGGCGCCGGTGGTCACGGGGATCACCACGGCCGGGTACTCGCTGCCCTGGGAGCGGTGGATGGTCACCGCGTAGGCGTGGGCCAGTTCGTCCAGTTCGTCGAATTCGTACGGAACCTCCTCGTCCTCGTCCGTCAGCACGGTGAGGCGCTGCTCCACCGGGTCGAGCGAGGTGACGACGCCCACGGTGCCGTTGAAGACACCGTTCTCGCCCTTCTCGTAGTTGTTGCGGATCTGGGTGACCTTGTCGCCGACGCGGAACACCCGGCCGCCGAACCGCTTCTCGGGCACGTCGGGGCGGCCCGGGGTGACGGCCTGCTGGAGCAGCCCGTTCAGCGTGCCGGCGCCGGCGGGGCCGCGGTGCATGGGGGCGAGGACCTGGACGTCCCGGCGCGGGTCGAGCCCGAACCTGGCCGGAATGCGGCGGGCGGCCACGTCGACCGTGAGCCGGCCGGCCTCCTCGGTGTCGTCCTCGACGAAGAGGAAGAAGTCCTTCATGCCGTCGGTGACGGGGTGCTGCCCGGCGTTGATCCGGTGCGCGTTGGTCACCACGCCGGACTGCTGGGCCTGGCGGAAGACCCGGGTGAGGCGGACGGACGGAACGGGACTGCCGTCGGCCAGCAGGTCGCGGAGCACCTCCCCCGCGCCGACGCTGGGCAGCTGGTCGACGTCGCCGACGAAGAGCAGGTGGGCGCCCGGCGGCACCGCCTTGACGAGCTTGTTGGCGAGGAGCAGGTCCAGCATGGACGCCTCGTCGACCACGACCAGGTCGGCGTCGAGGGGCCGGTCCCGGTCGTAGGCGGCGTCGCCACCCGGCTTGAGCTCCAGCAGGCGGTGCACGGTCGACGCCTCGGCGCCGGTCAGCTCGGCCAGGCGCTTGGCGGCGCGGCCGGTCGGGGCGGCGAGGACGACCTTGGCCTTCTTGGCGCGGGCCAGCTCGACGATCGACCTGACCGTGAAGGACTTGCCGCAGCCGGGACCGCCGGTGAGGACGGCGACCTTCTCGGTCAGCGCCAGCTTGACGGCGGCCTCCTGCTCGGGGGCGAGGTCGGCACCGGTACGGCCCTTGAGCCAGCCGAGCGCCTTGTCCCAGGCGACGTCCCGGAAGCCGGGCATCCGGTCCTCGCCGGTCGCGAGGAGGCGGCGGAGCTGCGCGGCCAGGGCCAGCTCGGCACGGTGGAAGGGGACCAGGTAGACGGCGGTGACGGGGTCGCCGCCCTCCGGGTCGGGCACCTTCTCGCGGACGACGCCGGGGTCCTCTTCCGGATTCTCCGGCTCGGCGGCCAGCTCGCCGAGGCACTCGATGACCAGGCCGGTGTCCGCCTGGAGCAGCTTGACCGCGTCGGCGATCAGCTTCTCCTCGGGGAGGTAGCAGTGCCCCTGGTCGGTGGCCTGCGACAGCGCGTACTGGAGTCCGGCCTTCACCCGGTCCGGGCTGTCGTGCGGGATGCCGACGGACTGGGCGATCTTGTCGGCGGTGAGGAAGCCGATGCCCCACACGTCGGCGGCGAGGCGGTAGGGCTGGTTCTTCACGACGGAGATGGAGGCGTCGCCGTACTTCTTGTAGATCCGCACGGCGATCGACGTGGACACCTCGACGGTCTGGAGGAAGAGCATGACCTCCTTGATCGCCTTCTGCTCCTCCCAGGCGTCGGCGATCCTCTTCGTCCGCTTGGGACCGAGGCCGGGGACCTCGATGAGCCGCTCGGGCTCCTCCTCGATGACGGTGAGGGTGTCGAGCCCGAAGTGCTGGGTGATGCGGTCGGCGAAGACCGGGCCGATGCCCTTGACGAGGCCGGAGCCGAGGTAACGCCGGATGCCCTGGACGGTGGCGGGCAGGACGGTCGTGTAGTTCTCCACGTGGAACTGCTTGCCGTACTGGGGGTGCGACCCCCAGCGCCCCTCCATCCGCAGCGACTCCCCCACCTGCGCGCCGAGCAGCGCGCCGACGACGGTCAGCAGGTCGCCGGCGCCCCTGCCGGTGTCGACGCGGGCGACCGTGTAGCCGTTCTCCTCGTTGGCGTACGTGATGCGTTCCAGGACGCCTTCGAGCACGGCGATCTTGCGTTCGCCGGGGGCGGCGGGAGCGGCGGCTGCGGGCTGGTTGGGCATGGTCCGACGGTACCCGTGGGGTGTGACAGGGAGCGGGCCCGGTGGAGGCTTCTCCGTACTCTTGGGACATGGACTACGCGAGGATGCGCGCCATCGCCGAAGACCTCGGGGCATATGCGGAACGGCTCGAAGGGGCCTGGAGCGTCGAGATCGGGCCGTCCGGTCCGATACTGGCCATGATGCGTCCGTCCAAGCGCCATGAGGGCACGGTCCGTCGAATCTGCAAGCAGTTGGACGCGCAGCTTCTCAGCACTCACCCCGGTTACATCTGCGCGAACGGTCCCGAGATCGAGCACCCGGCGATCGGCCGCCTGCGTCGCCCCGACGCCGTCGTCATCCCGGAAGCCACCCTCGACGAAGAAGGCCTCGCTGTCGACGCGACGCAGGCCCTGGCCGCCGTCGAGATCGTCTCGCCGTCCAACCCGGGCAACGACTACGACGAGAAGCTGGCCGACTGTCCGGCCATGGGCATCCCGCACTACATGATCGTGGACCCGCGCACGGGCACGATCGAGGTGCACTCCGACCCGTGCAGGGGCCGCTACAGCCCCGCAAGGAGCCGTACGTCTTCGGCGACATGGTGCCGTTCGGACCGTGGACCGTGGAGACGGCGGAGTTCCGCCGGTACGGCAAGGACGGCTGAAGGCCGGCCGAGGCGCGACCGCTCCTGAGGGAGGGCCGGTCGAGGGGCGTGACCGACTGGCCGCTGTGCCGCTGTGCCGCTGTGCCGCTGTGCCGCTCAGGCTGCCGGTCGGTGCCGGCCCCCGCTGACGCGGTCCCGATGGCGGACGCCGCGGTCAGCAGCTCTCCTCGATGTAGAGGAGGGTGAGACCGTCTGCGGAGACGAACTCGTACGGGGCGTAGCTCGGTGTGCACTCCGCCATGAGCCGGTCCTCTATCTGGTGCCAGGCAGCGATCCGCTCGGTCGCGGGCACGTGGCGGAATCGTTCCCCAGCGCCTTCTCCGATGATCAGCTCATCCGCCCGGGTCACCAGACGCCGGGCGAGCCGTCGGTGGAGCGGGCCTCGGACCTTCCGCCAGAGCCGGCCCTCGTCGTCGGCGAACTCCTCACGGCCGGCGGGCGACGGCATCCATTCGACGGGCGGCTCCGGGGCCGGTGGCAACGAGGCCACGATCTCGGCCAGAGTCGCGTTGCGCGGCCGCTTGCCGGGCATGCCTGCGTCCTTCCACGCGGTGCGGGCGGATCTCCTCGCGGCGGTCCTTCACACACAGGGGTGCCTCAGGGCTGCCCCGCCGTCCTTTTCAACGCTTCGAGGAAGGGGGCGAAGGCCCCTGCCGGGAAGGTGAGGGTGGCTCGGGCGGGGGCTTTGGAGTCGCGGACGGCGACGTGGGTGGGCGAGGTCGCGATCTCGACGCACTCGTTGCCGTCACCCGGGCCCGAGTAGGACGACTTCCGCCAGTTATCCATGGGGTCCTACAGCTCCTTCGCCAGGCCGTGGATGAAATCACGCGACCGTCCGGGATCGAGTGACGCGGCCTCCACCTTATGAAAACTCGTTCGGTAGGTGTTGAGCTGAGCCTCGGAATCGATGAAGGCCGAGCCATGCAGTGCGTCGCGGACCACGGTGTCCAGTTTGGGCATGGGCCCGCCCACGTACGTCATCGTGCTGGAGGCCAGGGCGAATCCGTCCAGGTCGAAGGGGATGACCCGCACGGTGATGTGGTCCGCTTCGGAGAGTTCCAGAAGGCGCACGAGTTGGGCTCTTGAGGTGGCACGGTCACCCACTCTGATGCGCAGTGCCGCCTCGTGGATCACCGCTTCGTAGGGGATGGTGAACTGCTGGCGCGCCTTGCGGTGCCGGATGCGCAGTTCGAGTTCCTCGGCGGTCAGTTCCGGCAGCCTGGACGAGAAGACGGCACGCGAGTACTCCTCGGTCTGCAGCAGGCCCGGCACGTACAGGATCGCTACGTGACGAAGGAACCGAGCATGGTGCTCCAGCTCGGACAGGTCCAGGAACGACGTGGGCAGGAGCCCCCGGTACCCCTCCCACCAGCCGTTCGTCCGGTCGGTGGCCATCTGCACGAGGGCGTCGATGAACTCCTCGTCGGTGCAGGCGTAGTGGGAAGCGAGGCGACGAACGCGCTGCTCGCTCACACCGGCGAGTGCGGACTCGATATGGGTGATCTGGGCGGGGGCCACGCCGAGCAGCTCGGCTGCCTGACGGGAGTTGAGGCCCGCTGCTTCACGGAGCCTGCGCAGCTCGGTTGCCAGTCGCACCTGCCGTGCCGTTGGTTCGCGTCTCTTCACCACCGACTACCCCTCCCCGTACGTCTGTTGACGCAACTCGTTCGGCGTCAGATTACGCGATCGACTTGTCGCGTCCCTAAATTTAGATCTACCGTCGGTGACGCGACGCACACCGTGCGGCACCGGGCCACCGGAAGCGCACCGCCCCGTCCTGCCATGACGGCTGCGGCGATGGCACCGGCCCGCCCCCACCCCCTTCGCCCCTGGAACGGAGCTCCGCATGCCCGAGAACGAACCCTGGGAGTACTCCCTGTACATCCCCAACGACCTCCGCGCCGTCACCGTCAGCCGCCGTACCCTGCGCCTGATCCTCACCATGCACGGACTGATCCGCCTCGTCGACGTCGCCGAACTCCTCGCCACCGAGCTGGTCACCAACGCCGTACGGCACACCAAGGGCCCCGCCGCCCTGCGCGTGCGCTGGTCACCGCCGGGGACGTTGCGGATCGGGGCCTGGGACGCGGACCCCGAACCGCCCGAGCCGCCCCGGGCGTTCGACGCGGAGGCCGGGCAGGAGGACGGGCGGGGACTGGCGCTGGTGCGGGCCTGCGCCGACGTATGGGGGTGGTACCCGCTCGCCAGGCACGGCGACCGGGGCAAGTACGTGTGGTGCGAACTGGCGGCGGCCTGAAACGGACCCTGGTCACCCCACAACGCTACGGAAAAGAAAGGACGTTGAGGGCCGCTACGCAGCCTCCGTGTAGCCTCGACGGTACGCATCGTCTCGCCGCTTGGAGGAAGTACCCATGACGAAGGGCCCGTTCGTCGCCATGGCCGCCGCGACCGCCGCGCTGGGAACGGCGCTCGGTTCGTTCGCCCTCCAGCTGGAGGCGAACGGCTACGGGCAGTACGTCGACTCCGTGGCGACCTTCAGCGTCCTGATGTTCATCACCTCGGCGCTGACCATGGTGACCTGGGTGCGGGACGGACGCCCGCACTCGGACTGAGGGCGGCGACGAACCCGGCCGCCGATCAGCCCGTGATGGAGAAGAAGATCGTGTCCTGGGTGTACCAGTCGATGTTCTTCGTGGCGTACTCCCATTCCTCGTGCTCGAACTCCAACTTCTCGATCACCTCCCGGACGTCGTACCGGAAGCCCTCGTCCATCCGGTCCAGCACCGCGCGGTAGGCGTCGGCGGCCGGCTTCGCCCTGTCCAGCGGGAACATGCCGATGTGCGGCCCGTCCACGGGGTGGGGGATCGGGAAGGGGATCTCCGCCGGCGGACCGGAGAAGAGGTGGTCGTGCAGCAGGAGGTCGGCGCTCACGCCCAGTCGGCGCAGTTCCTCGTCGAGCAGGCCGAAGAAGGTGGAGGGCTTGGAATACACGCCCAGTTCGGCGGGGTCGGACGCGTTGCGGTCGATGACGATCTGGAGAGCGCGGTAATAGGCGCTCGCCGCGTACTCGGCCGTCGAGCTCGCGTGGCCGGCCACCAGGTGGTCGAGCGCGTCGGGTATGGACAGGCCCAGGTCGATACCCTGGTCCTCCAGGCCGTGTTGGTGCTCCTGCGCCTTCTCACGCATGACGCCGAGCCGACGTCGCTGGTCCGCCGTCAGGTCGTCGGCGGCTCCCAGGAAGGCGAGGACGTCGGCCTTGTCGGCCGTGCTGTACGAGATGATCCGGCTCATGATCGTCATACTGTCAGCCGCCACTGACAGCGAGGGTCCGCAGCCGGAGAGCTGGGCGGTCAGAGGGCGGCGAACAACCCGGCCAGCGGGGCGGGGATGCCGTCGGGGTCGAGGGCTTCGACCAGGACGCGGCCGTAGTGGATCTTGCGGCCCTTCTTCGTGCCGAGGAAGCGGCGCAGCCGCTGCTCGGCGGTGCGGTCCCGCTGCGCGGGCTGGCGCAGGAAAGTCTGCAACGCGCGCAGGTCGCCCTCCGCCTCGACCAGTTCCGTCACCCGCGGCACGCCGAGCGCGCGGATGAGCTCGTCCTCCAGGTCGGCCGCGCAGACGAAGAGGTCGTGCGGGGCGGCGTGCGCGCGGTCCAGGGCGCGGACGTAGTAGCCCCGCTCCCGTTCGTCGCACAGGCCCGTGAGGCGCAGGTCCAGGCCGGACGGGCCGAGGAGGGCGGCGAAGCGGCCGACGTTCATCGCGCCGCCCATGGGGAGGACGCAGATCCCCTCCGCCGCCAGGTCCCGGCCCTCGCGCGCGGTCAGCGCGTCGACCGCCGCCGCGTCGCTCGGCCCTTCGAGCAGGACGGCCGTCCGGACGGACAGGCGTCCGGCCAGCTCGCGCGCGGGCCCGCCGGGGCCGCCGGCCGCCCACGTGGTGACCGCGTCCCGGAACGATCCCATGTCCGCCATGGGGCCGAGTCTGCGTCCCTCGCGGCCACCGCGCCAGGGGATTACGGGAGCGGGCGCTACGCGTCCGGGGCCGCGTACACGCGCCGGCCCGCCACGAAGGTCTCCAGGACGCGGGTGGCCGCGATCTCCTCGGGCGGCCCGGCGAACGGGTCGCGGTCGAGGACGACCAGGTCGGCCGCCTTGCCGGCCGTGATGCTGCCGGTGATGTCGTCGAGGTGGTTGGCGTAGGCGCTGCCCGCCGTGTACGCGGCGACGGCGGTGCCCAGGTCGATGCGCTGCCCGGGGAGGAAGACCGGGGTGCCGTCGGGCGCGTCCGGGGAGACGCGGTTGACGGCGACGTGGATCGCCTGGAGCGGGTCGGGGCTGCTGACCGGCCAGTCGCTGCCCGCGGCCAGGGTCGCGCCGGCCCGCAGCAGGTCGCCGAACGGGTACTGCCGGGTGCCGCGTTCGGCGCCGAGGAAGGGCAGGGTCAGCTCGTCCATCTGCGGTTCGTGGGCGGCCCACAGCATCTGGAGGTTGGCGGTGGCGCCCAGGGCGCGGAAGCGGGGGACGTCGGCGGGGTGCACGACCTGGAGGTGGGCCAGGTGGTGCCGGGTGTCCCGCCACCCGTTGGTCTCCCGGGCGGCCCGCACGGCGTCGAGCGCCTCGCGCACCGCCCGGTCGCCGAGGGCGTGGAAGTGGACCTGGAAGCCGGCCGCGTCGAGTTCCGTGACGTACTTCCTGAGGTCCGCCGGTGCGACGAAGCTGATGCCGCTGTTGTCCGAGGCGCAGCCGCAGCCCGTGAGGTACGGGTCGAGCATGGCCGCCGTGTGGTTCTCCGCGATGCCGTCCTGCATGATCTTCACACTGGTCGCCCGGAAGCGGCCGCGGGTCAGCTCCTCGCGGCGGGCCGCGAGTTCGGGGATCTGCTCCGCGCCGCGCTCGCGGTTCCACCACAGGGCGCCGACGACGCGGGCGGTGAGAAGGCCCCGGTCCAGGGCCGCCCGGTAGGCGGGGGCCGGGTCGGGCATGTTGGCGTAGACGCCGACGATGGCGTCCTGCCAGGCGGTGACGCCGTGGGAGTGCAGGACGGACTGGGCACGCAGCAGGGCGGCGAGCTGGTCCTCCGGTGTGGGGTCCGGGACCAGCCTGCCCACCAGGTGGACCGCGCCCTCCTGGAGCGTTCCCGTGGGGTTCCCCGAGGCGTCGCGCTCGATCCGGCCGTCGGCGGGGTCGGGGGTGCGGGCGTCGATGCCCGCGCGCTCCAGCGCCCGGCTGTTGACCCACGCGCCGTGGTGGTCTCGGTTGGGCAGGAACACGGGCCGGTCCGGGACGATCGCGTCGAGGGCGGCGGCGGTGGGCGTGCCGCCGGGGAACGCCTCCATGGACCAGCCGCCGCCGGTGATCCACTCGGCGTCCGGGTGCTCGTCCGCGTACGTCCTGATCCTGCGCAGGTACTCGTCCGGGTCGTCGGTGTCGGCGAGGTGGCAGAGGCCGAGTTCGAGGCCGGCGCCCTGGGGGTGGACGTGGGCGTCCTGGAAGCCGGGCAGCAGCAGTTTGCCCGCCAGGTCGACGACCTCGGTGCGCGGCCCGATCAGCTCGCGCACCTCGTCGTGGCCGACGGCCGCGATCCGCCCGCCGCGCACGGCCACGGCGGTGGCGCGGCTGCGGGCGGGGTCGACGGTGTGCACGGGGCCGCCGGTGAGGACGAGGTCGGCGGGGCCGGTAGCGGTGTCGGCGGGTGCGGTGTGCTGGGCGTGCGGCATGGGGCGCGAACTCCGTGGGACGGGGGCGGGGACGGGTCGGAACGGGAAGATCCGACGGCAAGGCGATGGAACAACCGGGGTGTTGTCACGTCAATGGTGTCGACGGTGCGGGTCCTCGACGGGCCGCCGAGACGACGCCGGGCGCGCGCTCAGCGGTGCAGGGCGGTCTCCCGCCGCATGCCCGTGAGCTTCTCGGGGTTGCGGACGGCGTAGAGGCCGGTGATGCGGCCGTCGTCGAAGCGCACCGCCATCACGGTGTCGAGTTCGCCGTCGAGCCGGAGGACCAGGGCCGGGTGGCCGTTGACATGGGCCGGTTCCATGGACACGGCGGCGCTCTGCTTCATCAGTCCGCCGATCATCAGACGGGCCACCTTGTCGGCCCCCCGGACGGGCCGCAGGACGGCCTGCTTGATGCCGCCTCCGTCGCCCAGCAGGACGACGTCCGGGGCGAGGATGTCGAGCAGCCCCTGGAGGTCGCCCGTCTCGACCGCCCGCCGGAACGCGTCGAGCGCGTCCCGGGTCCTCGTCGGCGGGACGGCCCCGCGCGGCCGGCGTGCCGCGACGTGCGCGCGGGCGCGGTGCGCGGTCTGGCGGACGGCGGCCGGGCTCTTGCCGACGGCCTCGGCGATCTCGTCGTAGTCCAGGTCGAAGACCTCCCGGAGCACGAACACCGCCCGCTCGGTCGGCGTGAGCGTCTCCAGGACCAGCATCATCGCCATCGAGACACTGTCGGCGAGCTCGACGTCCTCGGCCACGTCGGGCGTGGTGAGCAGCGGCTCGGGCAGCCAGGAGCCGACGTAGGTCTCCTTGCGGCGGCCGAGCGTGCGCAGCCGGTTCAGCGCCTGGCGGGTGGTGATCCGGACGAGGTACGCGCGCGGGTCGCGCACCGCGGCGAGATCGGTCCCCGCCCACCGCAACCAGGTCTCCTGGAGGACGTCCTCGGCGTCGGCGGCCGAGCCGAGCATCTCGTAGGCGACGGTGAAGAGGAGGTTGCGATGGGCGACGAAGGCCTCGGTGGCGGGGTCCGTGGCGCCACCGCCGGCGGTGGTGCCGCGCCGGGCCGTGTCGTCCCGCACTCGTCCGCTGCTCTCGCTCGTCACCGGCTTCTCCCGTTCGTCGACCGACGGTCTTCCGCCCCCAGGACACCGGCCGCCGCTGTTCCGTGACACCCGTCGGCGGTGTTCCACGTCACACCGGCGTCCTGTCACAGGGGCCGGACCGTCGGGGTCTTGTGTTCGTCAGCGAGGCACCGAGAGCGAGGACGAGATCATGGACACCCGATTCAACCTGTTCGAGAACGAGATCGGCAGCAGGTTCGCCAAGCGGTTCGCGGGCACCGCCCTGGTACTTCACGACGCGTCGCTGCCGAGGTCCACGCAGGAGCTGGTGTCACTGCGGGCCAGCCAGATCAACGGCTGCGGGCACTGCATCGACATGCACGTCAAGGAGGCCGCGGCCGCCGGGGAGAGCCAGGTCCGGCTCCACCTGGTCGCCGCCTGGCGCGAGTCCACGGTCTTCACCGAGGCGGAGCGGGCCGCGCTGGCGCTCGCCGAGGAGGGCACCCGGCTCGCCGACGCGCACCAGGGCGTGTCCGACGAGACCTGGGCCCTGGTGCGCAAGCACTACGACGACGACCAGACCGCCGCGCTGGTCTGCCTGGTCGCCCTGATCAACGCGGCCAACCGGCTGGCCGTGATCACGCACCAGAAGGGCGGCTCCTACGAGGCCGGCATGTTCGCCGCCGCGCTGGGCTGACCGTCCCGCGAACGCCGCCGGCCCGGCCCGGTCCGGGATCCTTCGGTCCCGGACCGGGCCGCCGCGTGTTCCGGGGCGCGCCCTCGTCCGTTCCGGGGCGCGCCCTCGTCCGTTCCGGGGCGCGCCCTCGTCCGTTCCGGGGCGCGCCCTCGTCCGTTCCGGCCGCGCCGCCGGCTCTCGGTCACGATTGGGTGTCAGCCACCCCTCCGCCCCTTGCCAGCCACCCGTGTAATCGATTCCAATCCTCCGTGTAATCGATTCCACGAGGAGGTGGAACGGCGATGGCGAGCATCAAGGACGTCGCCGCCGAGGCGGGCGTCTCCGTCGCGACGGTCTCGCGCGCGCTCAACGGCCACCCGTCCGTCAGCACGGACGCCCGCACCCGCGTGCTGGCCGCCGTCGAGGCGCTGGGCTACCGCCCGAACGCCGTCGCCCGGTCCCTGCGCACCGCCCAGACCCGCACGCTCGGCCTGGTCATCAGCGACGTGCTGAACCCGTACTTCACCGAACTGGCCCGCTCCGTGGAGGAGGAGGCCCGCGCGCTCGGCTACAGCGTCATCATCGGCAACGCCGACGAGCGGCCCGACCTCCAGGACCACCACGTCACCACGCTGCTGGACCGCCGTATCGACGGGCTCCTCGTCTCCCCCACCGACGGCGGCTCCCCGCGCATGCTGGACGCCGCGCGCGCCGGGACGCCCATGGTGTTCGTCGACCGCTGGATCCCCGGCGTCGACGTGCCCGTGGTGCGGTCGGACGGGCGGGCGGCGGTGCGGGACCTGGTCGCGCACCTGTACGGGCTCGGGCACCGGCGGCTCGCCATCATCGCCGGGCCCGCCGCCACCACGACCGGCCGCGAGCGCGTGGACGCCTTCCGCGAGGCGCTCGGCGCCTACGGGCTCCCCCTGCCCGACGCCTGCATCGGCCAGGGCGACTTCCAGGCCGACAGCGGACGCCGGGTCACCGAGGGCTTCCTCGACCTGCCCGAACCGCCCGAGGTCGTCTTCGCCGCCGACAACCTGATGGCGCTGGGCGCCCTGGACGCCGTCCGCGCGCGGGGGCTGCGCGTCCCCGACGACATCGCGCTCGCCGCGTTCGACGACATCCGCTGGTTCGTGCACACCGATCCGCCGATCACCGCGATCGCCCAGCCCACGGGCGACCTCGGGCGGGCCGCCGTGCGCGCGCTGGTCGACCGCATCGAGGGGCGGCCCGGCGAGTCCGTCACCCTGCCGGCGCGGCTCGTCGTCCGCCGCTCCTGCGGCGAGGCCGCCTCCCCGCACGACCCGTCCCCGTCCCCCGTACGAAGGAGTACGCCGTGAGCAGCCGCGATCCCGACGAGTTGCTGCGCATCGAGGGCATCCGCAAGACCTTCCCCGGCGTCGTCGCGCTCGACGGCGTCGACTTCGACCTGCGCCGGGGCGAGGTGCACGTGCTCCTCGGCGAGAACGGCGCGGGCAAGAGCACCCTCATCAAGATGCTCTCCGGCGCCCACACGCCCGACGCCGGGCGGATCCTGGCCGGCGGCGAGGAGGTGCGCATCGACGGCGCGCAGGACTCCGAACGGCTCGGGATCGCCACCATCTACCAGGAGTTCAACCTCGTCCCCGATCTGACGGTCGCCGAGAACATCTTCCTGGGGCGCCAGCCGCGCCGGTTCGGGATGATCGACCGGAAGAGGATGGAGGCCGACGCGGCCGTCCTGCTGGAGCGGGTGGGCGTCGACGTGTCACCGCGGGCGCGGGTGCGTGAACTGGGCATCGCACGGCTCCAGATGGTCGAGATCGCCAAGGCGCTCAGCCTGGACGCGCGCGTGCTCATCATGGACGAGCCGACCGCCGTGCTCACCTCCGAGGAGGTCGAGAAGCTGTTCGCCATCGTGCGGCGGCTGCGCGAGGACGGCGTCGGCATCGTCTTCATCACCCACCACCTGGAGGAGATCGCCGCCCTCGGCGACCGGGTCACCGTCATCCGGGACGGGCGCAGCGTCGGACAGGTGCCCGCCTCCACGCCCGAGGACGAACTGGTGCGCCTCATGGTCGGGTGGTCGATCGAGCAGCAGTACCCGCGCGAACGCGGCGACGCCGGCGAGGCGCTGCTCAAGGTCGAGGGGCTGACCAGGGACGGCGTCTTCCACGACGTGAGCTTCGAGGTGCGGGCCGGCGAGGTCGTCGGCATCGCGGGGCTCGTCGGCGCCGGGCGGACCGAGGTCGTGCGGGCGGTGTTCGGCGCCGATCCCTACGACGCCGGGACCGTGCGCGTCGCGGGCGCGCCGCTGCGGCGGCACGACGTGAACGCCGCGATGGCGGCCGGGATCGGGCTCGTCCCCGAGGACCGCAAGGGGCAGGGGCTCGTCCTCGACGCCTCCGTCGAGGAGAACCTCGGACTGGTGACCCTGCGGTCCACCTCCCGTGCGGGACTCGTCGACCTCAAGGGACAGCACGAGGCGGCGGAGCGGATCGCCGGGCAGCTCGGCGTGCGCATGGCCGGGCTCGGGCAGCACGTGCGGACCCTGTCCGGCGGCAACCAGCAGAAGGTCGTCATCGGCAAGTGGCTGCTGGCGGACACCAAGGTGCTGATCCTCGACGAGCCGACCCGCGGCATCGACGTCGGCGCCAAGGTCGAGATCTACCAGCTGATCAACGAACTGACGGCCGCCGGTGCCGCCGTGCTCATGATCTCCAGCGATCTGCCGGAGGTGCTCGGCATGAGCGACCGGGTCGTCGTCATGGCGCAGGGCCGGGTCGCGGGCGAACTGCCCGCCGAGCAGGCCACGCAGGACGCCGTGATGGCGCTCGCCGTCAGCACGCACACCAGTGACTCCCCGCACACCAACGGAACGGACGGAACGGAGGCCTCCCGTGGCCACTGACACGCTCAAGAGCAAGCCGGGCGCGCAGGGCGGCGCCACGGGCGGTCTGCGCCGCCTGCTGCTCGACAACGGCGCGCTGACCGCGCTGATCGTCCTGGTCGTCGCCATGTCGGCGCTGTCCGGCGACTTCCTGACCGCCGACAACCTCCTCAACGTCGGCGTCCAGGCCGCCGTGACCGCGATCCTCGCCTTCGGCGTCACCTTCGTCATCGTCTCGGCGGGCATCGACCTGTCGGTCGGCTCGGTCGCCGCGCTGTCGGCCACCGTGCTGGCGTGGAGCGCCACCGAGGCCGGGATGCCGGTCGTGCTCGCGGTGCTGCTGTCCGTCCTGACCGGCATCGCCTGCGGTCTGGTGAACGGTTTCCTCATCTCGTACGGGAAGCTGCCGCCGTTCATCGCGACGCTCGCCATGCTGTCGGTCGGGCGCGGTCTGTCCCTCGTCATCTCGCAGGGCTCGCCGATCGCCTTCCCGGACTCGGTGTCCCACCTCGGCGACACGCTGGGCGGCTGGCTGCCGGTGCCGGTGCTCGTGATGATCGTGATGGGCCTGATCACGGCGTTCGTCCTCGGCCGTACCTACATCGGCCGGTCCATGTACGCCATCGGCGGCAACGAGGAGGCCGCGCGGCTGTCCGGCCTGCGCGTGAAGCGGCAGAAGCTCGCCATCTACGCCTTCTCCGGCCTGTTCGCCGCCGCGGCGGGCATCGTGCTCGCCTCCCGGCTGTCCTCCGCGCAGCCGCAGGCCGCGCAGGGCTACGAGCTGGACGCCATCGCCGCCGTCGTCATCGGCGGCGCCTCCCTCGCGGGCGGCACCGGCAAGGCGTCGGGCACGCTGATCGGCGCGCTGATCCTCGCGGTGCTGCGCAACGGCCTCAACCTGCTGTCCGTCTCCGCGTTCTGGCAGCAGGTCGTCATCGGTGTCGTCATCGCGCTGGCGGTGCTGCTGGACACGCTGCGCCGCAAGGCGGGGGCGACCACCCCGGCGGCCGGGGCGTCCGGTGACGGGGGCCGGGGCAAGCAGGCACTCACCTACGTGATCGCGGCCGTGGTCGCCGTGGCGGTCGTCGGCGCGACGTCGCTGCTGCACAACGACTCCTCGGCGGGCAAGTCGCAGAAGATCGGCCTGTCGCTGTCGACGCTCAACAACCCCTTCTTCGTGCAGATCCGGGCGGGCGCGCAGGAGGAGGCGAAGAAGCTGGGCGTCGACCTGACGGTCACCGACGCGCAGAACGACGCCTCGCAGCAGGCCAACCAGCTGCAGAACTTCACCAGCGGCTCGCTCTCCTCGGTCATCGTCAACCCGGTGGACTCCGACGCCGCCGGCCCCGCGGTGCGCGGCGCGAACAAGGCCGACATCCCCGTCGTCGCCGTGGACCGCGGCGTCAACAAGGCGGACACGGCCGCGCTGGTCGCCTCCGACAACGTCGAGGGCGGCCGGCTGGGCGCCAAGGCGCTCGCCGAGAAGCTCGGCGGCAAGGGCACGATCGTCATCCTCCAGGGGCAGGCCGGCACCTCCGCCAGCCGGGAGCGCGGGGCGGGCTTCGCGGCCGGTCTGAAGGCCTACCCGGGCATCGAGGTCGTCGCCAGGCAGCCCGCGGACTTCGACCGCACGAAGGGCCTGGACGTGATGACGAACCTGCTCCAGGCGCACCCGGACATCGACGGCGTCTTCGCGGAGAACGACGAGATGGCGCTCGGCGCGGTCAAGGCGCTCGGCTCCAAGGCCGGCACGTCGGTCCAGGTCGTCGGCTTCGACGGCACGCCGGACGGGCTGAAGGCGGTCGAGGCGGGCACGCTGTACGCCTCCGTCGCGCAGCAGCCGAAGGAACTGGGCAGGATCGCCGTGCGGAACGCGCTGCGGGCCGCCGAGGGCAAGAAGGTGGAGAAGACGGTGAAGGTGCCGGTGAAGGTGGTCACCAAGGAGAACGTGGCCGGCTTCGAGGGCTGACACCGGCGCACGGAGTGTGCACGGGCGGGCGGTCGCACGACCGTCCGCCCGCCTCACTCGTTTCCACTGCGGTTCACTCGGACTCAATCGGGTTCACTCGCATCTGACTCGGATCGGGGAGCGATTCATGTACGACTACGACCTGCTGGTCGTGGGGTCGGCCAACGCCGACCTGGTGATCGGCGTCGAGCGGCGGCCGGGTGCCGGCGAGACGGTGCTCGGCTCCGACCTGGCCGTCCACCCGGGCGGCAAGGGCGCGAACCAGGCGGTGGCCGCCGCCCGGCTCGGCGCGCGTACGGCCTTGCTGGCCCGGGTCGGCGACGACTCCTACGGCCGGCTGCTGCTGGACTCGCAGCGGGCGGCCGGCGTCGACACGGTCGGCGTGCTGGTGGGCGGCGCCCCGACCGGCGTCGCGCTGATCACCGTCGACCCGTCCGGGGACAACAGCATCGTCGTCTCGCCGGGCGCCAACGGCCGCCTGGCCCCGGAGGACGTACGCGCCGCCGCGAGCCTCTTCCACGCCTCCCGGGTCGTGTCGGCGCAGCTGGAGATCCCGCTGGAGACGGTCGTCGAGGTCGTCCGGTGTCTCGCGCCGGGCAGCCGCTTCGTGCTGAACCCGTCGCCGCCGCGTCCGCTGCCGCGCGAGGTGCTCGCGGCCTGCGACCCGCTGATCGTCAACGAGCACGAGGCGAAGGTGATCCTCGGCGACGCGTGCGTGAGCGAGCGCCCCGAGGACTGGGCCGGGCTGCTGCTGGCCAAGGGGCCGCGCTCGGTGGTCGTGACCCTGGGCGCCGAGGGCGCGCTGGTCGCCTCGGCGGCGGAGGGCGTCCGCCGGGTCCCGTCGGTGAAGGTGGACGCCGTGGACACCACCGGCGCCGGGGACGCCTTCACGGCGGCGCTGGCCTGGCGGCTCGGCACGGGCGCGTCGCTCGCCGAGGCCGCGGCGTACGCGGCACGGGTGGGCGCGGCGGCGGTCACGAAGGCGGGGGCGCAGGTGTCGTACCCGACGGCGGCGGAGGTCGACGCGCTGTGAAGCGGGCGGGGATACTCAACCGTCACCTCGCCGGCGCCCTCGCCGCACTGGGCCACGGCGACGGCGTCCTCGTCTGCGACGCGGGCATGCCCATTCCCGACGGCCCGCGCGTCGTCGACCTGGCCTTCCGCGCCGGGGTGCCGTCCTTCGCGGAGGTCCTGGACGGACTGCTGGCCGAGCTGGTGACCGAGGGCGCGACGGCGGCGGAGGAGGTACGGGAGGCCAATGCGCGGGCCGCGGCGCTCCTGGACGCCCGCTGCCCCGGCCTGGAACTGGTCCCGCACGAACGCCTGAAGGCGCTCTCGGCCGGCGCCCGCCTGGTGGTCCGCACCGGCGAGGCCAGCCCGTACGCGAACGTGCTGCTGCGGTGCGGGGTGTTCTTCTAGCGGGACGGCACGCGCGACGCGTCCCCGGGGGGGCGGCCACCTGCGCCGGCGGTCCCCCCTGCTCCCCGGCACGTCGCCCGGACGCCGACGCGCCGAGGCGGGCCCTGTCGCGATGCCGTCGGGGTGAGCCCGGCAACAACCGGACTCGCCCGGGCTGTTCTACTCTCCTCCCATGACCTCGGGCGAAACAGCGGGTGCGTCTTCTGATACGAGCGCCGTCACGGAACCCCCCTCCGTGGTGGTCCTGCCCGGACGCCGCCGCGGCTTCGAGGCCAGGCTTGAACGGGGCGCGCTGGTCCTGAAGACACCGGCCTCCGACCGGCGCATACCGCTCACCGCGATCGAGCGGACGGAGACCCCGGGGGCCGGCGGACGCAGCTTCACCGTCGTGCTCACCGCTCCGCGGACGATCCGCCCGACGTCCTGGACGGTGCACGGCCGTCGCGCCCCGGCGGTGGAGGCTTTCGCGGACGCGCTCCAGCGGAGACTGCCCGTCCGGGACGCGGCCGAACTCCGGGCCGACGGCGCCCTGCTGGTGACCGAGACACCGGTCGCGAAGCCGCCCGCCGACCGGCACCGGACCGCCTCACGCGTCGCCGTGGCCCTTTACCTGCTGGCGGCCGCGGCGATGTCGGCCGCCGGCTTCCTCGGCTCGTACGGGTGGTTCGTCGCGCTGATCTGCTGGCTGTTCGGTTCCCTCGCGATCCCTATGCGCCACTTCGTGTGCGGGGGTTGGGAGTTCACCGGGGACACGTGGCGGCTGCGCACCCACGGCGTCCTCGTCGAAGGCCGGAGGCTGTACGCCGGCGCCTACGAGTACACCGACCTGGAGGGCCGGGGCCGCAGGCTCACCGGCACGTCCGAGTACGCGGAGCAGGCGGAGATCCTCTACGACCCGGAAGGCCGGACCGAGGCACAGGTCGGCCGCGGCACCACCGGCACACTGGTCTTCGCCGTCTTCGTCCTCATCGTCAGCCTCGCCATGACCGCGGCGCTGGTGGCCCTCGCCCTGGCAGGCCCGCTCGGCGCCTGGGGCGTCATCTCCTTCAGCCTCGTCTGAGACCGGCTCCGGCTCCGGCTCCGCGAGCACGGCCGGGACCCGTCCGCCGGGCGGCCGCCGGGAGGAGACGCCGAGCGTGCTGCCACCGGGTGCGCGGGCGGTCGGACGTCAGGGTGAGGTCCGGGTGTCCGTCCGCGGGGTGCGGATGCCGTCGATGATGCGGGTCCAGTTGTCCTTGCCGTGGCCGTCGGCGATCGCGCGGCGGTAGTGGGCCTGGACGGCGCGCGGGAGGGCGAGGTCGACGCCCACGGCCGTGCTGGTGTCGACGATGTGGTCCGCGGTGGCCCCATCATGGTCACCGTGCTCAGGTGGCCCGGATGCTCGCCGGCGTCGATCTGCGCGCCGGCGTCCCCACCGGCCTCGAGCATCGCCGGGATGCCGGCCAGTGTCGGCATCAGCTCCTGGAACGCCCGCGTTGCGCTGACCCCCGCCGTGCCTAGCAGCGCGGTGGCGTGCAGGAGGGACGAGAGGCTCGTCAGGAACACGTCGAGGTGGGTCTGGTACATCAGCTGCGCCAGCCCGGGGTCCTCGCCGAGGTGGCGCGGCGCCCCGATCCGGGCCAGTGCGGGGCGGTGCGCCTCGAAGGCCTCGGTCGGTCCGCTGTAGTACACGTACGCCGCCTCCGTGCCGACCATCGCCGCGGGCACCATCACACCGCCGGTCACGAAGTGCGCCCCGTGTCCGGCCGCCCACGTCGCCGCCTCGCGGGCGCGGTCGGGGGTGAAGAACAGTTGAGTTCTGGCTGAGCGCGAGTGTGTTCTGGCGTGCGTGGGTGAGCGCGGAGGGTCACGGTCGGGGTGCGTGCTGTTCTGCGGAGAGGTGGGAATGAGGGTTCGCCTGTCGAATGGGTGACCTTTGCGGGTGGTGGTCGTTGGGTGGGATGGGTCGGGCTTCGGGGCCGGGCCGGAGGGCCGGGAGGGGGTGTGGGGATGGGCGGGGTGGTGCGGGAGCTTGCGGCGCCGTTCGTCGCACCGGGCCCGTCGGGGGTGGCGGTACGTACCCGGCTCAAGCAGCTCACGCCTGCCGACATGGAGGTGCTGCGGCGGGTAGGCACGCATCTGGGCACGCTCGCCGGCCGTGACCTGAAGGCGCGCTGCCGCGACGGGCTGGACCACGACGCGACGGCGTGGGCGGCACGCAAGCGGGAGCTGACCCCTGGATCGTCGGCCCGGTGGGCGGGTGCCATCACCAAGGCCACGCACGATCAGTGGGCGCTGGCCCGCCGCGGTGCCCTCGCCCACCTCCAGTCGTTGGAGGCGGGGGTGCGGATGCTGCGGCACCGGCTGTCGCTGCCCGTCGGATCGAGGGGGTCGCGGAAGGCTCCGGGTGGGTATCGCAGCCGTTGGGAGTGGCATGCCAAGGCCCGGCGCCTGCACGTCCTGGAGGACCGGCTGCAGCAGGCGCGCGCGGACTGGACGGCCGGAACCGTACACATCGTCCGGGGCGGCAAGCACCTGGCCCGCACCCGGCACCACCTGCCCGCCGCCCAGCTCACCGAATCCCAGTGGCGTGCCCGCTGGGAGGCGCAACGCTGGTTTCTGCAGGCAGACGGGGAGTCCGGGAAGCGGTTCGGTAACGAGACCATCCGCATCGCCCCCGACGGTGAGGTCAGCATCCGGCTCCCGGCCCCACTCCAGGGCCTGGCGAACGCGCCGCACGGCCGGTACCTCCTCACCGGCAAGGTGGCGTTCGCGCACCGGGGGCAGGAGTGGGCCGACCGGGTGACGGCGAACCGGGCCGTCGCCTACCGCATCCACCACGACCCGGCCCGGGACCGCTGGTACGTGACCGCGTCCTGGCAGAAACCCGCCACCCCCACCCTCCCCCTGCAAGCGGCGCTGGCCGAGGGGGTGATCGGCATCGACATGAACGCCGACCACCTCGCCGTCTGGCGCCTGGACACCTACGGCAACCCCATCGGCCACCCACGCCGCTTCCCCTACCAGCTCACCGGCACCGCCGGGCACCGCGACGCCCAGGTCCGCCACGCCCTGACCCGGCTCCTGCACTGGGCCCGCACGTGTGGGGTGAAGGCCATCGCCGTCGAGGACCTCGACTTCACCGCCGAGAAGACCCGCGAGAAACACGGTGGCCGCAAACGGTTCCGCAAGCTGGTCTCCGGCATGCCCACCGGCCGGCTCCGCGCCCGCCTGACCTCCATGGCCGACCAGACTGGCATCACCGTCATCGCCGTCGACCCGGCCTACACCAGCAAGTGGGGTGCCCAGCACTGGCAGAAACCCCTGACCAGCAGCACCCGTAGGACGACCCGGCACGATGCGGCCAGCATCGCGATCGGGCGACGCGCCCAGGGCTTTCCAGTCCGGCGTCGGACGGCACCGCCCCGCACCCACCAGAGCGATGGATGCGGGCATCGGACCGTCCAGGCCGCACCGGATACCCCCGGGCGTGAGGGACCCCGCCCCCGGATCCCCGGACCACGGACCCGATCCGTGCCACCGGACCGTGGAACGAACGCGGGCGACCAGGACACCCAACACCGTTCGGGGCGTCCGGCTGAGCACGAGTCCTGGCACCAGGACTCACTCCCGCTCAGTCCCTAGGAACGGTGTCCGAGCTCAGGTTGACGGTCGTGCGACCGGCCAGCGCCCCGGTCGCGGTCCGCAGGACGTCACACATCGCCTGGTAGTCGGTGAGGCTGAGGATCACCAGCTCGCCGGCAGAGAGCAGCGTCCGCACCATGGCCTGGCCCATCGGGCCGAGACCGATGAGCGTGACGGGAGTCGAATGGACTGGGTTTCGTGTGGATTCAGGCACGTCGACCATGCTGCGGAACGCTGTATCGTCGCGGAAGTACTCACATATGCGGCATCGACGCCGCACTGGACCTCGTCAGCGGCACGTGAAGGGCCTTGTCCTGTGGGAGCTGCACGCCCACGGCATCCGGCGCTTCGCCGAACTGCGCCGCGCGCTGCCGGGCGTGAGCGAGAAGATGCTGACGCAGCATCTGCGCCAGTTGGAGGAGGACGGTCTCGTCCACCGCACGGTCTACGCCGAGGTGCCGCCGCGGGTGGAGTACTCCCTGACCGAGTCGGGCGCGGCGCTCAACGAGGCGCTGCGGCCACTCGGCGAGTGGGGCCGCGACCGGATCCGCCGGGACGGCCTCGACGTCGTCGCGATCCCCCCGGCCTCGGTGCCGACGGCCTCCTGACCCCGAGCCCCGGGGCATCCGGGCCGGGGACGACCGTCGGGAGGGCCCGGTCACCGACCGGACCCTCCCGGATCCCCTCCCCTCAGTCCCCCCGCGATCCCCCCGGATCTCCCCCCGCAGGCGTCCTGATGCCACGTACGACCGGCGGGGCGCGGGAAGGGTTGCACGACCCACGAAAGATCTTTCCGGCCGCCCACGGAGGGCGTCGCATGAAGAAACGTGAACTTCCCGCTTGCGCGCGGGGGCATTTCGACCAACGCCAAACCTTTGTGGCCCTGTCCCACCGGAAGGACGATGACTGGCATCACATTGCGGGCGAAATGATCAAACACAGCCCCGCACTGCACGGTGTCGACACGTCGGAACTGAGAGACAGCGTCATGGAGATATCCCACAACGGGGCTCTCCAGCTGGCCACGCTGATTTCCGTCGGCTCTCTCCTCTATGGGCCGCGTTCGCTGCCCAATCATGACCACGAGCGAGATACCTGCCTGTCCCGCGTGCTGGACTGTGCAGGCGAGGGAGCTCGGTACTTCACCAATCACGGAGAGGCCGAGGAGGGCGACGAGGCAGACTTCCTGTCCTCAGCCTTTCATGCCAACACCCTCGCCGATGCGACCATCGACGTCTGCCTCATCGGGGTCTCGGAAGACGCAGTACTGATTCTTTGGAGGTTCGAAGATGACTGAGAGACGATGCGGAATTCTCCGATACGCGCCCGCCCCACACGACGGCGTTGCACCGTCCGCCCGGAAGTCTTTCGTCCGACAGATATGAACAGGAGCCCCGTGCCCCAGCAGGAGAACACGCTCGATGCCGCTGTCTGGGAGGCGGCGCTGCTCGATCTCTTCGGCAGCGGTTGGACGTTCGTGCAGGTGGGCCCGCGCCGGCACGAGGACTGGCGTCGCGACGCGGTCGCCGTCATGACGCTCAGGAGCACCGACCCGAGGAAATGGTCCTCGATGAACTACGCGCCCGAGGTCGACGAGAACCGCAGCGGCATCGGTGCGCCGTTCATGCCGTGGAGCGCCGACCAGCTCGGACGGAGTCTGTACGAGGTCGGCCGGGAACAGGCCGGCCGACTGCTGGTCGCCCTGCAGGGGGAGTTCTATCAGGCGGCCCGTGTTCCGGACTTCGAGCAGCGCAAGGACAGCCTCTTCGCGTCCTCCCGCTCCGTCCTCTCCCGTTTCGCCCCGGACGCGCGCTTCTTCACCAACGCGTCCGTCGCGCGGGACGATCCCGACGCCGATCTCCTGAATCCCGACACCGTCTGGGACTGCCTCTCCGTCTACACGACCGACTGCGGTCTCGTCGCCGTGTCGGACACGGAGGTCGGCGTCTTCTGGGCGTTCTGGGAGGACTGAGGAACGCGCCGTGTCCCCCGCGTCAGAGGGCGAACGGCCTGGTCGTCGAGCCCGGCGGGCCGACCGGGGGTGTCGCCGGTGCGGGAGCCGGGTCTGGACGGCGGAGGAAAGATCGCTCACGGGCGATGACTTCGCTCCGGAACGGGAGTCTCCGTCACGAGCACCCGTACCAGACGGAGACTCCCGTTCCGGACCGGGTGCGACGTGGAGCACGACCCCGTGACAGGAGACCCTTCCCCATGACCGACCCGAAGCCGACCGCTGGACGCAGCCACGGGACCGGCGTCTGGCCCCTCATACACACCGAGCGAGCCGCACTGGCGGCCGACCTCGACGAGCTGACCGACGAGCGGTGGGCGACGCCGTCGCTGTGCGCCGGGCTGTCGGTGCGCGAGGTGCTGGCGCATCTCACCGCGGGGGCGAGCCTCAACGCCGTGCGCTGGATGGCGGGGGTGATCCGCTGCCGGTTCGACTTCGACAAGCAGGTGGCCGTGCGGCTGGCCGAGCAGCTGGGCGCCACCCCCGCCGAGACCCTCGCGCGGTTCCGGCGCGTCGTCGCGAGCACGACCAAGCCGCCCCTGCCGGCCATCGCCATGCTGGGCGAGACGCTCGTGCACGGCGAGGACATCCGGCGCCCGCTGGGCATGCGGCACGACCGTCCGGTCGACGCCGTCACCCGCGTCGCCGAGTACTACGCGGGCTCGGACCTCGTGGTCCTCGCCAAGGGCCGCATCGGCGGCCTGCGGCTCACCGCGGACGACGGCCCCTTCACGACCGGTTCCGGCCCTGTGGTGTCCGGCCCCACCCTGGCCCTGGTGATGGCCATGACGGGACGCGCGGCGTACTGCGACGACCTCGAGGGCGACGGCGTGGAGATCCTGCGCGATCGCTGCGGGACGGCGTGAGCGCGGTCGTACGGCCGTGCCGCACGGGGGTCATGCCCGCCGCGCGGCACGGTGTCCACGGGTCCCTCACGTCGGGGAAGCGACCGAGCGGCCGTTCCTACAGCGCGTGTTCCACGAAGCGGGCCGCCGTCTCCGCCAGGACCTCGCGGCCGTCCCGTGCCCACAGGGCGTCGTTGAACAGCTCGACCTCGATGGCGCCCGTGTAGCCCGCCGCCTCCACGTAGGCCTTCCACTCGCGCATGTCGATCGCGCCGTCGCCGATCTGGCCGCGGCCGTTGAGGACGCCCTCCGGGAGGGGGGTCGTCCAGTCGGCGAGCTGGAAGGTGTGGATGCGGCCCTGCGCGCCGGCCCGGGCGATCTGCGCGGGCGCCCGGTCGTCCCACCAGATGTGGTACGTGTCGACCGTGACGCCGACCTGGTGGGCCGGGAAGCGTTCGGCGAGGTCCAGGGCCTGGGTGAGGGTGGAGACCACGCAGCGGTCCGAGGCGAACATCGGGTGGAGGGGCTCGATGGCCAGGCGGACGCCGTGTTCCTCGGCGTACGGCCCCAGTTCCGCGAGGGCGTCCGCGATGCGTTCGCGGGCCGCGTTCAGGTCCTTCGAGCCGGCCGGGAGGCCGCCCGAGACCAGCACCAGGGTGTCGGTGCCGAGGGCGGCGGCCTCGTCGACCGCGCGGCGGTTGTCGGCGAGGGCGCGGGCGCGCTCGTCCGGGTCGGTCGCCGTGAGGAAGCCGCCCCGGCACAGGGTGGTGACGGTCAGGCCCGCGTCGCGGACCAGTTTCGCCGCCGCCTCGACGCCGTAGGCCTGGACGGGTTCGCGCCACAGGCCGACGTTGCCGATACCCAGGTCGCGGCAGGCGGCGGTCAGTTCGGGCAGCGAGAGCTGCTTGACCGTCATCTGGTTGATGCTGAAGCGCGCGAGGTCGGTCACTGGTCCACTCCGTACAGGCTCAGCAGGGTCCGCATGCGCTCCTCCGCCAGCTTCGGGTCCGGGAACAGGCCGAGTCCGTCGGCGAGTTCGTAGGCCCGGGCGAAGTGCGGCAGGGAGCGGGCCGACTGGAGGCCGCCGACCATCGTGAAGTGGCTCTGGTGGCCCGCGAGCCACGCCAGGAAGACCACGCCCGTCTTGTAGAAGCGGGTGGGGGCCTGGAAGAGGTGGCGGGAGAGGGCGACCGTGGGGTCGAGGAGGGCGCGGAAACCCTCCGTGTTCCCGGTGTCCAGGACGCGGACCGCCTCCGCCGCCAGCGGGCCCAGCGGGTCGAAGATGCCGAGCAGGGCGTGGCTGAAGCCCTGCTCGTCGCCGGCGATCAGCTCGGGGTAGTTGAAGTCGTCGCCCGTGTAGCAGCGCACGCCCTGCGGCAGGCGGCGGCGCAGGTCGACCTCGCGCCGGGCGTCCAGGAGGGAGACCTTGATGCCGTCGACCTTGTCGGGGTGGGTGGCGATGACCTCCAGGAAGGTGTCCGTGGCGGTGTCCAGGTCGGACGAGCCCCAGTAGCCCTCCAGGGCCGGGTCGAACATCGGGCCCAGCCAGTGCAGGATCACCGGCTCGGCGGCCTGGCGCAGCAGGTGGCCGTAGACCTCCAGGTAGTCCTCGGGGCCGCGGGCCGCGGCGGCGAGGGCGCGGGAGGCCATCAGGATGGCCTGGGCGCCCGACTCCTCGACGACGGCGAGCTGCTCCTCGTAGGCCGCGCGGACCTCGGCGAGGGTGCCGGCGGTGAGCTGGTCGGTGCCGACGCCGCAGGCGATGCGGCCGCCGCACGCCTTCGCCTCGGCGGCGGACCGGCGGATCAGCTCGGCCGCGCCGGCCCAGTCCAGGCCCATGCCGCGCTGGGCGGTGTCCATGGCCTCGGCGACGCCGAGACCGTGGGACCACAGGTGGCGGCGGAAGGCGAGGGTGGCGTCCCAGTCGACGGCGGCGGGCGAGTCGGGGGACACGTCCGCGAACGGGTCGGCGACGACGTGCGCCGCGGAGAAGACCGTCCGGGAGGTGAAAGCGCTTCCTCCGGAGACGGCCAGGGGCTCGGTGCGCGGCTCGTAGGCGCGCAGGGTGCCGTTCGCGTCGGGCAGGTGGAGGGTCACAGGGAGACCTCCGGGACGTCGAGGCGGCGGCCCTCGGCCGAGGACCTCAGGCCCAGTTCGGCGAGCTGGACGCCGCGGGCGCCGGCCAGCAGGTCCCAGCGGTAGGGGGCGTCGGTGTAGACGTGGCGCAGGAACAGCTCCCACTGGGCCTTGAAGCCGTTGTCGAACTCGCCGTTGTCGGGGACCTCCTGCCACTGGTCGCGGAAGACCTCGGTGGCGGGGATGTCCGGGTTCCAGACCGGCTTCGGGGTGGCGGAGCGGTGCTGGACGCGGCAGTTGCGCAGGCCCGCGACGGCGGAGCCCTCGGTGCCGTCGACCTGGAACTCCACCAGCTCGTCGCGGTTGACGCGCACCGCCCAGGAGGAGTTGATCTGCGCGACGGCACCGCCGTCGAGTTCGAAGATGCCGTACGCGGCGTCGTCGGCGGTGGCGTCGTAGGGCTTGCCGTCCTCGTCCCAGCGCTGCGGAACGTGGGTGGCGGTCAGGGCCTGGACGGACTTCACGCGGCCGAACAGCTCGTGGAGGACGTACTCCCAGTGCGGGAACATGTCGACGACGATGCCGCCGCCGTCCTCGGCGCGGTAGTTCCAGGAGGGACGCTGGGCGGACTGCCAGTCGCCCTCGAAGACCCAGTAGCCGAACTCGCCCCGCACGGACAGGATCCGGCCGAAGAAGCCGCCGTCGACGAGGCGCTTGAGCTTGAGCAGGCCGGGGAGGAACAGCTTGTCCTGGACGACGCCGTGCTTGATGCCGGCGTCGTTCGCCAGGCGGGCCAGTTCCAGGGCCCCGTCCAGGCCGGTGGCGGTCGGCTTCTCGGTGTAGACGTGCTTGCCCGCGGCGATCGCCTTCCTGATCGCCTCCTCGCGGGCCGAGGTCACCTGGGCGTCGAAGTAGATCTCGACGCTCTCGTCGGCGAGGACGGCGTCCACGTCCGTCGAGACGTGCTCCAGCCCGTGCCGCTCGGCCAGTTCCCTGAGCGCGTGCTCGCGGCGGCCGACCAGGACCGGCTCCGGCCACAGCACGGTACCGCCGCCGAGGTCGAGGCCGCCCTGCTCGCGGATGGCCAGGATGGAGCGGACCAGGTGCTGCCGGTAGCCCATGCGTCCGGTCACACCGTTCATGGCGATACGCACCGTCTTGCGTGTCACGTCATTCCCTTCGTACGCGGTCCGCGCGCCGCATACGCCGGAGAACGAGACAGGCGATACAGCAAGCGCTTTCTATTCACTATGAAGCTAGCCTGTGGTCGGAGGTCCGGACAAGACCACTGCGCGGACCAGTTGCCCGGGCCGCGAACGGCGGCGGGCGGTGGCCGTAAGGTCGGCACGGAACCGGGCCGGACCCGGCTCCGTGTACGAGGGCGTACGACGAGAGCGCGACCGGAGGACGAGGACATGACGGTGACACTGGCGGACGTGGCGGCCCGCGCCCAGGTCTCCCCCGCGACGGTGTCGCGCGTGCTGAACGGGAACTATCCCGTGGCCGCCTCCACCCGGGAGCGGGTGCTCAAGGCGGTCGACGAGCTGGACTACGTGCTCAACGGCCCCGCGAGCGCCCTGGCCGCCGCCACGTCCGACCTGGTCGGGATCCTGGTCAACGACATCGCCGACCCCTTCTTCGGGGTGATGGCCGGTGCGATCCAGTCCGAGATCGGGGGGCCGGGCGGCAGGGCCGGCGGCGAGAGACTCGCCGTGGTCTGCAACACCGGCGGCGCCCCGGAGCGCGAGCTGACCTACCTCACGCTGCTGCAGCGGCAGCGCGCGGCGGCCGTCGTGCTGACCGGCGGGGCGATGGAGGACGCGGCGCACCAGGCGGCGGTGGCGACGAAGCTGCGCAAGCTGTCGGAGGCCGGGACGCGGGTGGTGCTGTGCGGGCGGCCGCCGGCGCCGGGGACCGGGGCGATCGCGCTGACCTTCGACAACCGCGGGGGCGGCCGGGCGCTGACCGAGCACCTGCTCGGGCTCGGACACCGGCGGCTCGGCTACATCGCGGGCCCCGAGGAACGGACCACCACCCGGCACCGGCTGGAGGGACACCGGGCCGCGCTCGCCGCGCACGGCGTCGAGGAGGACCCCCGCTGGACGGTCCACGGCCGCTACGACCGGCGGTCCGGCTACGAGGCCACGCTCGAACTCCTGCGCAGGGACCCGTCCCTGACTGCGGTCGTCGCCGCGAACGACACCGTCGCGCTGGGGGCGTGCGCGGCGCTGCGGGACTCCGGGCTGCGGATCCCGGCGGACGTGTCGGTCGCCGGCTTCGACGACCTTCCGTTCAGCATCGACGCGGTGCCCGCGCTGACGACGGTCCGGCTGCCGCTGGCGGAGGCGGGGGCGCGGGCCGGGCGGATCGCGATGGGGCGCGAGGAGGCGCCGCCCGGGGACATCGCCACGGTGCGGGGGGAGCTGATGGTGCGGGGCTCCTCCGGAGTGCCGCGGGCATAGGGTGCCGTCTTCCGGAGGTGCTCGGCGTCCGCGCGGGCGTCGCCGGGGGCTGCCGCCCCCGTGCCCCCGCTTCGGCCTGAACGGCCCCGTGGGACGGTGACCGTCGCGACACCTCCGCGAAGAGGGAATCCCCGCGCCGATCGCGGGTAGGGTCCCCGGGCATGAAGCTGGCGTTCTCCACCCTCGGCCTGCCCGGACTGCCGCTGCCCGACGTGCTGCGGCTCGCGACCGCCCACGGATACCACGGCGTCGAACTGCGCGCCCACCCCGAGGAGCCGGTCCACCCCGGCCTCTCCCCCGCCGAACGGGCCGACGCCGCCGCCGCGTTCAAGGCTGCCGGTGTCGAGGTGCTCGGTGTCGCGGGGTACGCGCGGGTCGCCGCGCCCGGTGACGACGACGCCGTCGTCGCCGAGATCCGCGGCCTGCTCGACCTGGCCCGCGACCTGGGCGCCCCGTACGTCCGGGTCTTCCCCGGCGGCGACCCCGGCCAGAGCCCCGAGGAGGCCGACCGGACGGCCGCCCGGCGCCTGGGCGTCGCCGCCGAGCACGCCACCGACGCGGGCGTGCGCATCCTGCTGGAGACCCACGACTCGCACCGCACCGGCGCCGACGCGATGCGCGTGCTCGGTCTGGTCGGCCACCGGCAGGTCGGCGCCCTGTGGGACGTCATGCACACCTGGCTGGGCGGCGAACAGCCCGTGGAGACCTACGCGGCGCTCTCCCCGCACCTCGGCTACGTCCAGGTCAAGGACATCGCCTCCGTCGACGACACCACTCCGCTGCCGCTCGGCGCGGGCGTACTGCCGCTGGCCGAGTGCGTGGAGGTGCTCTCCCGCGAGGGCTGGGACGGCTGGCTGTGCTGGGAGTACGAGAAGCGGTGGTACGAGGCGGCCGCCCCGCTGCCCGGCCTGCTGGACGAGGGCCGCCGTCACCTCGCCCGGCTGCTCAACGAGTCGGCCTGACGGCCGGAGCGCCGGGGCTGCGGGAAGGGACCGGCCGGCCGCTGCGCCCGGTTCCGCAGCGGCCGGTTGTCACTGATCACGTACGTCTTCGCCGTGGGCGCCGACGGCCGGTGGCCGTCGGCGGCCCGGGTGCCCTCGCGCCGCGCGCCCGGGGCGCCGGCGCCCGGTGCCGGGTCCGGAGCCGGGCCGGGCGCCCGCGCCGCGCCGGCCCCCTCCGGGGACGAGGACCGCAGACGGTGCCGGGGCACGACGCGCCGGGGCGGCCGGGTCAGGGTGATCTGGCGTACGAGCTGCTGGAAGCAGGTCAGGGACGCCAGGCTCGGCAGGGCCGCGGCAGCGATGTCGACGACGGTCCTGGGTGTCTGGGCGGCCACGCACAGGAGCATCGCGATGAGCGAGAACGCCAGGACGACGCACCAGGAGTGCACGGCACGGCGCCGGTGCAGCGCCGCCCGCAGGACGGACAGTGACGCCGCGAGCCAGGGGCCGTAGACGAGCAGGGGCCACCACGCCACGGCGTCCGTCTGCAGACGGGTCAGGGCGACGACGCGCAGGGGGTCGTAGGCGACCATGCCGCCGAAGAGGCTGACCGCGGAGGTGATGACGGTGATGGCGGCGGCGATGACGTAGCTGACCGCCTGGAGTCCTCGCGGGCCGCGTCGTTCCCGCACCTTTCGGTGACTGCGGGCGGACGCTCTCAGCGGTGGCAGCTCGGCCGTGATGTCCTGGAGGTTCTTCAGGGGGCTGCCCGGCGCCGGGGCCGCGGCCGGTGCCTCGTCCCCGGGGGGCGGTGTCTGGGGGAGCTGCTCCTCCAGGGCGTCCTGGAGCATGAAGGCCAGTTCCTCGGCCGGGTCCCAGGACATGTCCGGCAGGGGCAGCGAGAGGTCGTCGTCGGGTGCGCGGTGACGGCCGTGGCCCGCTTCGCGGCGAGGTGCGTCGTAGGGGGAGAAATCCGGTCCGCCATATCGTTCTTCGTCGTGCACGGCCCGGTCACTCGGCCCGCGAGAAGACGGGCCGTTCCTTCGTCGCGGCCCACCGTCCGGCGAAATCCTTCTGAAGCTCGCCCATGACATTCAGGAAATCACGCAGAATGGGCTCGGTTTCCCTGAGTACGACGGGTGTTCCGCCCTGGTCCCCCACCGCATTCTTCCGCCCGGAAGCCCAAGGGAGACGCTTCCCCCCAGTTACCTTGGTCATGCCCTCACTAACCGTCGGCCGACTCAGCCGGATGCGCGGCAAACGAGTGAAGGATTAACCAGACAAGTAGCCTGTCATGGCGTCCGACCATCTATGGCTTCAAGAGGATCGTGCGGTGGATTTCCCGAGCTCGCGGGACGCGACCCGGCTCTCCAGCCGGGCCCGGCACCCGGGCCACTCCGCCGCCGTGATCGAGTAGACCGCGGAGTCGCGCAGCCGTCCCTCCTCGCCCGGCACCCAGGAGCGGGACCAGTTGCGCAGGACGCCCTCGAAGCGGGCGCCGACCGACTCGATGGCCGCGCGGGAGCGGCTGTTGCGGGCGTCCGTCTTCAGGTCGACCCGCGAGACGTCCCAGACCTCGAAGGCGTGCCGGAACAGGAGCAGTTTGGCCTCGGTGTTGATGCCGGTGCCCTGGGCGGAGCGCGCCAGCCAGGTGAATCCGACCTCGACGGCGTCGAGCCGGTCCTCCGCCCGCCACGACCGCGGCTCCCAGTACGCCGTGGCGCCGACCGCCCGCCCCGTGGCGAGGGAGATCTGCGCGAACGGCGCCAGCCGTCCCGTCGCCGCCCGGGCCGCCTGGGCGTCCAGGTACGCGCCGACCTCCTCGGCCCGGGGCACCCAGGTGAACGCGTAGGTGCCGCGCTCCTCCTCCGCCGCCAGGGCGAGATCAGCCGCGTGCCGCGGACCCAACGGCTCCAGCCGTACCAGCGTGCCTTCGAGGACCGGTGCCTTCAGTGTGAACGTCACCGGCCGGATTCTTCCGCTCCGGCCCGTCGCCGTCGAACGGGTTTTCCGCGCGGCGCGGGCGGGTCACCGATGTCAGCGCCACCCCGCCCACCAGCAGGGCCGCCGCGCACCACCGCAGCGGGCTCACCGGCTCGCCCAGGAACAGGGCCGCCGACGTCATCCCGAAGACGGGGACCAGGAGGGAGAACGGCGCGACCGTCGAGGCGAGGTGGCGGCGCAGCAGCCAGCCCCAGGCGCCGAAGCCGAAGACCGTCGAGACCCAGGCGACGAACAGCAGCGTGCCCGCGCCCTGCCAGTCCAGGCCGCGCAGGGCGGCGAGGTCCCGGGAGGAGCCCTCCGTCAGCAGGGACAGGGCGAGGAGCGGCAGGACGGGGACGGTGGACACCCACACCATGAAGTTCAGCGCGTCCGGCGGGGAGGCCTTGCGGGTCAGGACGTTGGACACGCCCCAGGCGGCCGCCGCGCCGACCACCATCGCGAAGGCGCCCAGCGGGCCGGAGGCACCCTCGTCGACGGCCGCCACGCCGATGCCGGCGCAGGCCACCACCATGCCCAGCACCCGGACGCCGGTGGGGCGTTCGCCCAGGACGAGCGCCGCGATCACCGCCGTGAACACCGCCTGGATCTGCAGCACCAGCGACGACAGGCCGGCCGGCATGCCCGCGTCCATGCCGACGAAGACCAGGCCGAACTTGGCCACCCCGAGCACCAGGCCCACCGCCACGATCCACTTCCAGGCCACCTTCGGGCGGCCCACGAAGAAGACGGCGGGCAGGGCCGCCGCCAGGAAGCGCAGGGCGGAGAAGAGGAGGGGCGGGAAGTGGTCGAGGCCGATCTCGATGACCGTGAAGTTGACGCCCCAGACGGCGGCGACGAGCACGCCGAGGGCGAGGTGGGAAGGTCGCATGCGTCGAGGATCACCCGGCCCGACCATGTAGCACCAGCGATGATTGCTGCATGGTTGGATGAAGCAACGCTAATTCCTCGTGGTCCGGGAGCCGTCATGCTCGATCTGCAGCGTCTGCGCGCCCTGCACGCCGTCTCCGTGCACGGCACCGTCGCGGCGGCCGCCGCCGCGCTCGGCTTCACCCCGTCCGCCGTCTCCCAGCAGATCGCCAAGCTGGAGCGGGAGACCAGGACGGTGCTCCTGGAGCGGGAGGGCCGCGGCGTGCGGCTCACCGACGAGGCACGTCAACTGGCCGCCGCCGCCCGCGAACTGATGGCCCTCGTGGAGCGCGCGGAGACCGAGCTGGAGGAGCGGCGCGGGGTGCCGGCGGGGCGGCTGACCATCGCCGCGTTCCCCTCGGCGGCGCGCGGGCTGATGCCCCCCGTGCTGGCCGACCTGGCGGCCCGCCACCCCGCGCTGGACGCCCGGCTCGGCGAGGCCGACCCGCACCTGTCGGTGGACCTGGTGGCGAAGGGCGCCGTGGACCTCGTCGTCGCCCACGACTGGGACATCGCGCCGCTGCCCGCCGCGCCCGGCGTGGAGCAGGCGCCGATCGGCGAGGACCTGTGCGACCTGCTCGTCCCCGAGGGGCACCCCTTCGCCGGGCGCGGGGCCGTGCGGCGCGAGGAACTGGGCGGGCAGCGCTGGATCTGCCAGCCGCCCGGCCGGGTCTGCCACGACTGGCTGGTGCGGACCCTGCGGACGGTCGGGCACGAGCCGGACATCGTCCACCAGGCCGACGAGAACCCGACGCTGGTCGCCCTGGTCGCCGCCGGGCTCGGCATCGCGGTGATCCCCCGGCTGGGGCGCGGCCCGCTGCCCGCCGGCGTGGTGGAGGTGGCGCTCGACCCGATGCCCGTACGGCGGCTGTACGCGCTGTGGCGCACGGAGGCCGCCCGGCGTCCGGCGATCGCGGAGACCGTGCGCGCCCTGCGCGCGCACTGGCCGGCCGTCTCCGCGCACGCCGGTCCGTCCCCGGCACGGACGTCCCGCTGACCCCACCGGCACCGACTTCGGAAACCGGGCCCGGACCGGGAACCGGGGCCGGGCCCCGCCCGTCCAATGCGCACGTTGCCGGAAGAGTCACCACGGTGCGGTGTCGGCCTCGCTGCTGGCTGCGATCGCTGACCACCCTCTCCTCCGTACCGCGGCCGGCAGCACGCCGCCACCGGCGCGCCCCCCTCCCGAGCGCCGGTGGCGGCCCCCGAACCCTCCCCGCCCGGTCCGCGGCACGACTCCTGTGCGCTCCCTTGACTGGCAGAAACTTCCCGGATATTGGTGACTCCTTGGAAGTTTCCTTCAGCAGCCCTCCAGCGATCCCGCAGCGGATCACTCCGGAAGGAGCGCACGTGCACAACAGCAGCACGGCCGGCCCGGGAAGCACCGCACGACCCTCCAGACGCACCGTCCTCGCCGCCACCGCGGGTGTCACCGCGGCGCTCGCGGCCGGCGGCACCGCCTACGCCGGTCCGCGCCGGCCCGACGACGACAGGCTCCGCGCCCTCATCTCCCGCATGACGCTGGAGGAGAAGGTCGGCCAGCTCTTCGTGATGCGGGTCTACGGCCACTCCGCCACCGCCCCCGACCAGGCCGACATCGACGCCAACCTCAAGGAGATCGGCGTCCGCACCGCCGCCGAGCTGGTCGCCAGGTACCGGGTGGGCGGGGTCATCTACTTCGCCTGGGCGCACAACACCCGCGACCCGCGGCAGATCGCCGCCCTGTCCAACGGCATCCAGAAGGCGTCCCTGTCACTGCCGCGCGGGCTGCCGGTGCTGATCTCCACGGACCAGGAGCACGGGATAGTGGCCCGCGTGGGCGAACCGGCGACCCTGTTCCCCGGCGCGATGGCCGTCGGCGCGAACGGCTCGCGCTCCGACGCCCGCAGCCTCGGGCAGATCTCCGGCGCCGAGCTGCACGCCATGGGCATCCGGCAGGACTACTCCCCCGTGGCCGACGTGAACGTGAACCCGGCCAACCCCGTGATCGGCGTACGCTCCTTCGGCGCCGACCCCGAGGCGGTGGCCGCGCTGGTGGCCGCCGAGGTGACGGGGTACCAGCGCTCCGGCGTCGCCGCGTGCGCCAAGCACTTCCCGGGGCACGGGGACACGGCCACCGACAGCCACACCGGGCTGCCGGTCATCACGCACAGCCGCGCCCAGTGGGAGAAGCTGGACGCGCCGCCGTTCCGCGCGGCGATCGCGGCCGGCATCGACTCGATCATGACCGCCCACCTCGTGGTCCCGGCGCTCGACGGCTCCGGCGACCCGGCCACCCTCTCCCGCCCGATCCTCACCGGCATCCTGCGCGAGGAACTCGGCTACGACGGGGTCGTGGTCACCGACTCCCTCGGCATGGAGGGCGTACGGACGAAGTACGGCGACGACCGGGTGCCGGTGCTGGCGCTGAAGGCCGGGGTCGACCAGCTCCTCAACCCGCCGAACCTGGACCTCGCGTGGAACGCGGTCCTGACGGCCGTGCGCACCGGCGAGCTGACCGAGGCGCGGCTCGACGAATCGATCCTGCGCGTGCTGCGGCTGAAGGCGAAGCTCGGCCTCTTCGAGGACGCCTACACCGGGAGCCGGGACGTCGACCGCACGGTCGGCACCCGGGGGCACCTGGCCGCCGCCGACCGGATCGCCGAGCGGAGCACCACCCTGCTCGTCAACGAGGGGCGACTGCTGCCGCTGTCCCGGCGCCGGACGCCGAGGCTGCTGGTCGTCGGCGCCGATCCCGCCTCCCCGTCGGGCACGACGGGCCCGCCGACGACCACGCTCGCGGACGCCCTGGACGAACTCGGCTTCACGGCCACCGCCCTGTCCACGGGCACCGCGCCGTCCGCCGCCGTCATCGACCGGGCGGTCGCCGCCGCCGGGGACGTGGACGCGGTGGTGGTCGCCACGTACAACGTCACCGCGGGCAGCGGCCAGCGCACGCTGGTCACGCGGCTGCTGGAGACCGGGAAGCCGGTGGTGGCGGTCGCGGTCCGCAATCCGTACGACGTGGCCCAGCTGCCCGGCGTCCGGGCCTTCCTGGCCGCGTACTCGTGGACGGACGTCGAGGTGCGGGCGGCGGCCCGGGTCATCGCCGGGCGGGTCCGGCCGCGCGGGAAGCTGCCCGTACCGGTGGTGCGGGCGGACGATCCGGCGACGGTGCTGTACCCGGTCGGCCACGGCCTGTCGTACCGGGCGTAGCGCGGCCTACGTCACGCGCCGGGAGCGCCCCCCGTCACCGTGCGCAAAGCACCCGCGCGCGACTGGCGTGCGCCCGCCGCGGCGGGTCACGCTGGGCGGGGGACCCGGGGGGCTGCGATGCGTGGGAGACGGTTCACGGGCGTGCTGTGCGCGCTCTCGGCGCTGCTCGCCGGGCTGCTGGCGGGCTGTCAGGCCCCCTCGTCCGGCGGGACGGGGCCGAGCGGGCGGCTCGGCGAGCAGACGCCGGCGGCGGCCGGCCGGCCGTCCGGGTACGGGGCGGTGTTCCTGGCGGTCGACGAGTGCAGCTCGTTCGGAACGGTCGGCTTCACCGAGGTGCCGTGCGCCGGTGAGCGGGCGGCGGCCCGGGTCGTGGCCCGGCACGACGGGAAGGCGTCGGGCGGGCCGCCCTGCCCGGCGACCACCGACTTCGTCCTGCACATCAGCGAGCAGCGGCCCTCCGCCGACGAGGACGGGGACGGAGCCGTGGCCCAGGGCTACGCCTGCATGCGGTCGCTCCAGCCCCCGCACCCCGGCGATCCGGGGGGCGGGGGCGGCCCGCGCACCATCGTCGGCGACTGTCTCTACGACGCCGGCCGCGGGAAGGTCCGCGAGACCGCGTGCGACGGCGGGGGCGGGCACAGGCCCCGGTACATGGTGGCCGAGGCGGTCGCCCACCGGGACCGGTGCCCCGCCGGGACCGCCCTGTTCGTCCGCCTCGGTGACGACGAACGCCCGGTGGGCTGCGCCCGGTCGCTGTGAACGCCTGCGCGCACAGCGGCCGGACGCCGCCGGGGTGTCACGCGGTGTTACGGACGCAGCGTCGACTCGTGCCGCAGGTCCCGCTTGTCCAGCCTGGCGTCGAACGCCGCCAGCGGCCTGGCCGCCGACGGGTTCTCCTGGACGGTGGCGGAGGCGACGCCGGCCCAGTCGAGGATGCGGGCGGTGGCCAGGGCCTTCTGCTCGGGCACCAGGCCGGCGACGTTGGCGCCGTGGTTCATGCCGGGGGCGGTGAGGACGTAGGAGTCACGCGCCCCGTGGCCCAGGCGGAAGCGCTCGGCGCCCCACGGGTCGTTCTCGCCGTACACGAACAGCATGTGGCTGGCGTTGTGCCGTACCCAGGTGTCGACGTCCCGCATGGCCCACGGCTGGAACGACATCGGGATGTCCCGGGGCACGAAGTTGCGCGGCGGCTGGTAGCCGTAGCGGATGTACTTCTTCTCGATGTGCGGGAAGTGGATCGTCGGCGCCCCCAGCTGCGTGCCCGCCTGGTAGTAGTACGGCGTGTACGTGGCCAGGCCCTGGTCGGTGTAGGCGGAGAAGCCGGAGATCGTGTCGACCGACTCCCAGATCGCGTCGTCGGTGGCGTTCACGGCGTCGGCCGGGATGTCCGCGCAGTCCTTCAGGGTGCTGTACTGCCAGAAGCCCCAGACGTAGTCGAGGACGACGGCCTCGTAGGCGCGGTCCAGGCTGCCGATGGTGTCGAAGGTGTAGCCGTTGTCGGCCGCGTACGCCGCGTACCTCTTCTCCAGCGGCGCCCGGCGCACCAGCGCCTCGCGCTGCACGCCGTTCAGACGGTCGCGGCACTCCTCGGTGCCGACGGTGGCGAAGAAGCGGTCGTAGGCCGAGTCCTCCTTGTTCACCACGTCGTTGGGGGCGACGTAGGCGACGACGCCGTCCATGTCGCGCGGGTAGAACCGCTCGTAGTAGGTGGCGGTCATGCCGCCCTTGGAGCCGCCCGTGGAGATCCAGTTCTTGGAGTAGACCGGCTTGAGGGCCGTGAAGATGCGGTGCTGGTCGCTGGCCGCCTGCCAGATGTCCAGCTTGGACCAGTCGGCCGGCTGGGGCCGGGACGGGGTGAAGTAGCGGTACTCCATGGAGACCTGGTTGCCGTCCACGATCTGGGTCGGCTCGCGCCGGCTCGGGTTCGTGGAGACGTTGTAGCCGCCGGTGTAGAAGACCGTCGGGCGGTTCACGTCCTTGTGCAGCACGGTGATCCGCTGCTGGAACGTGCCCTTGGACGGATGCCGGTGGTCGACCGGCTGCGTGTAGTTCAGGACGAAGAAGCGGTAGCCGGGGTACGGCTTCTCCTCGACCAGGCTCATGCCCGGTACGGACAGCAGCCGGTCCTTGATGTCGACGGCCTTCGGCTCGGCGGCGGTGGCCGCCCCCGCCGTGCCGGCCGCGGTGCCTATGAGCACCACGAGCGCCAGCAGCCATCTGAGCGCCTTGCGCATGCACCCTCCCTGTGAAACAGATGTGCGCCGGAAGCTATCGGAGCAAGTCACCCGTGCACCAGGGGAGATGAGGAAACGGTCGGCGCGGTCCGGTCTCAGCAGAGGATCCAGCCGGAGCTGACGGCGCCCCGGTCCACCCCGCCGCGCACCCGTACGCACCGCTGTCCGGCGTGCACGGTCACCGGTCCGGCCCGGTAGGTGTAGCGCCCCGCGTCGACGACCGGCCGGCCGCCGCGCGCCTGCACGCTGACGGACATCTTCCGCTTGGTGCCCGTCTTCTTGGGGACGGTGACGGCGCAGACGTAGCCGCCGCGCTTGTAGACGAGCACGGACCCGGTGGGGAACGGCAGCGCGCGGACCTTGCGGCCCGCGCACGGCGCGGCGGCCGCCCGCACCTCGTGGGGCGCCGCGACCGCGAGGAGTCCCGCCGCGGTCAGTACGGCCGCGCCGGCCGCCAGCCGCCGGCGTATTCCGCCTCCACCCCTGCCCACGGCGACCCCTTCCGTACGGTGATCACTGACGTACGGGTGTACGGACGCGTGGGCCGGGTCGAATGGTTGCGCGAGTACGCGTGGCCGTCAGCGGGACGCGCCGACCGGCTGCTCCGGCTCGGCCGCCCCGGTGAACGTCCGCCACAGCCGCGCGTACCGCCCGTCGAGCGCCAGCAGTTCGTCGTGCGTGCCGTCCTCGACGACCCGTCCGTGGTCCATGACGACGACACGGTCCGCGCGGGCGGCCGTGGTCAGCCGGTGGGCCACGACCAGGGTCGTACGGCGGCCCGCCAGCCGGTCGGTGGCCTGGTTGACCTGCGCCTCCGTGGCCAGGTCCAGGGCCGCGGTGGCCTCGTCGAGGAGCAGGACGTCCGGGTCGACCAGTTCGGCGCGGGCCAGCGCGATCAGCTGGCGCTGCCCGGCGGAGAGGTTGCGGCCCCGCTCGGCGACCTCGTGGAGGTAGCCGCCCTCCAGCGTGGCGATCATCTCGTGGGCTCCGACGGCACGCGCCGCCGCCTCCACCTCGGCGTCGCCGGCCTCGGGACGCCCGTAGGCGATGGCGTCCCGGACGGTGCCGGGGAAGAGGTACGCCTCCTGCGGGACGACGCCCAGCCGGTGCCGGTAGGAGGTGAGGTCGAGGTCGCGCAGGTCCCGCCCGTCGACGGTGACCCGTCCCGCCGTCGGGTCGTAGAACCGGGCGACCAGCTTGACCAGCGTCGACTTGCCCGCGCCGGTCTCGCCGACGAACGCGACGGTCTGCCCGGCCGGGACGGTGAGGTCGACACCGGTGAGGGCCGGCTCGTCGTCGCCGTAGGAGAAGTGCACGTCCTCGAAGGCGATCTCGCCGCGCAGGGACGTGACCTCGGCCGGCTTCTCGGCGGCCCGGGTCGAGGTGGGCTCGCGCAGCAGCTCCTGGATCCGGCCGAGGGAGACGGTCGCCTGCTGGTAGCCGTCGAAGACCTGGGAGAGCTGCTGGACGGGAGCGAAGAACAGGTCGATGTAGAGCAGGTAGGCCACCAGCGCGCCGGTCGTCAGCGTGGCGTCGTCGATCCGCGTGCCGCCCACGACCAGCACGGCGGCCGCCGCCACCGAGGACAGCAGCTGCACGAACGGGAAGTACACCGAGATCAGCCACTGGCCGCGGACACGGGCCTCACGGTAGCTGTCGCTGCGCTCGGCGAACCGCCGCCCGCCGTCGCGCTCGCGCCGGAACGCCTGCACGATCCGCAGCCCGGCCACGGACTCCTGCAGGTCGGCGTTGACCGCCGACACCCGCTCGCGGGCCAGTTCGTACGCCTTCACGCTGGCCCGGCGGAAGAAGAACGTGCCGACGACCAGTGGCGGCAGCGTCGCGAAGACGACCAGGGCGAGCTGCACGTCGATCACCAGCAGGGCGACCATGATGCCGAAGAAGGTGACGACCGAGACGAAGGCGGTGACCAGGCCCGTCTGGAGGAACGTCGACAGCGCGTCGACGTCCGTGGTCATCCGGGTCATGATCCGGCCGGTCAGCTCGCGCTCGTAGTAGTCCAGGCCGAGCCGCTGGAGCTGGGCGAAGATCTTCAGGCGCAGGGCGTACAGGATCCGCTCGCCGGTGCGGCCGGTCATGCGGATCTCGCCGGTCTGCGCCGCCCACTGGGCGAGCACGGCGAGCAGGCCCAGCAGCGAGGCCGCCCAGACCGCGCCGAGGGCGAGCCGGGTGACGCCGTCGTCGATGCCGTGCCGGATCAGGACTGGCAGCAGCAGGCCCATGCCGGCGTCGACGGCGACCAGGGCGAGGCTGACGAGCAGCGGGCGTCCGAAGCCGCGCAGGAGGCGCCGCAGGCCGTACGACTCCTCCGGCAGCACGGCGCGGGCCTCGTCGACGTCCGGGGTGTCGGTGGCCGGGGGCAGGGCGTCGACCCGGGCGAGCAGCTCGGGCGTGGCCGGGGTGCCGGCGAGGGCGGTGTCCTTGGGTGCGCGGTCGCCGGTCCACAGCCGTGGGGTGACCCCGCGTTCGGCGTCGAACTCGGCGTCCAGCTCGTCGCGGACGGAGGTGTCCTCCCGCCGCTCGGCGGGGCGGGCGTGGCCGGGCGAGACGCCGCCGAGCTCGTCCGGGTCGGTGAGCAGGCGGCGGTAGAGCGCGGAGCGTTCCTGGAGCTCCTCGTGGGTGCCGATGTCGGCGAGGCGGCCCTGGTCGAGGACGGCGATGCGGTCGGCGAGGCCGAGGGTGGAGCGGCGGTGGGCGATCAGCAGGGTGGTGCGGCCCCGCATGACGTGGGCCAGCGCCTCGTGGATCTCGTGCTCGACACGGGCGTCCACGGCGGACGTCGCGTCGTCCAGAACCAGCAGCCTGGGATCGGTGAGGATCGCGCGGGCGAGCGCGACGCGCTGGCGCTGGCCGCCGGAGAGGGTCAGGCCGTGCTCGCCGACGGTGGTGTCGTAGCCGTCGGGCAACTCGGTGATGAACCCGTGGGCCTGCGCGGCCCGGGCGGCGGTCTCGATCTCCTCGTCGGTGGCGTCGGGGCGGCCGTAGGCGATGTTGGCGCGCACGGTGTCGGAGAAGAGGAACGAGTCCTCGGGCACGAGCCCGATCGCGGCGCGCAGCGAGTCGAGGGTCAGCTCGCGCACGTCGTGGCCGCCGACGAGGACGGCGCCGCGCGTCACGTCGTAGAAGCGCGGCAGGAGCAGGGAGACGGTGGACTTGCCGGAGCCGGAGGAGCCGACGACGGCGAGGGTCTCGCCGGAGCGGATCTCGAAGGAGAGGTCGTCGAGGACGGGCCGGTCCGGGTCGTAGCCGAAGGACACGTCGTCGAACTCGACGGTGGCGGGCGCGTCGGCCGGCAGCTCCTTGGTGCCGTCGGTCAGGGACGGCTCGGTGTCGATCAGCTCCAGTACGCGTTCGGTGCCGGCGCGGGCCTGCTGGCCGACGGTGAGGACCATGGCGAGCATGCGGACCGGGCCGACGAGCTGGGCCAGGTAGGTGGAGAAGGCGACGAACGTGCCGAGGGTGATGTGCCCGCGCACCGCCAGCCAGCCGCCGAGGGCGAGCATGGCGACCTGGCCGAGGGCGGGGACGGCCTGGAGGGCGGGGGTGTAGGTGGCGTTCAGCTTGATGGTCCGCAGCCGTCCGGCGAACAGCCTGCGCCCGACCTCCCGGAGCTTGCCGGTCTCCTGCTCCTCCTGCCCGAAGCCCTTCACGACGCGTACGCCGCTCACCGAGCCGTCGACCACGCCGGCGACGGCGGCGGCCTGGGCCTGGGCGTACCAGGTGGCGGGGTGCAGGCGGGTGCGGCTGCGCCGGGCGATGAACCACAGGGCGGGCGCGACGGCGACGGCGACGAGGGTGAGCGGCGGCGACAGCCACGCCATGATCACCAGGGAGATCAGGAAGAGCAGGACGTTCCCGATGGTCATCGGGAGCATGAACAGCAGGCTCTGGATCAGCTGGAGGTCGCTGGTCGCGCGTCCGACCACCTGGCCGGTGGACAGCTCGTCCTGCCGTCGCCCGTCGAGCCGGGTGATCGTGCCGTACATGTCCGTGCGCAGGTCGTGCTGCACGTCGAGGGCGAGCCGGCCGCCGTAGTAGCGGCGCACGTAGGTGAGGCCGTAGACGGCGAGCGCGGCGCCGATCAGGAGACCGGCCCAGGTGGCCATGGACCTGCTCTTGTCGCCGATGACGTCGTCGATGATCACCTTGGTGATCAGCGGGACGAGGGCCATGACGGCCATGCCGCCGAGGGAGGACCCGAGAGCGAGGACGACGTCCTTGGGATACCGCCAGGCGTATCCCGCCAGTCGTCGTGCCCATCCCCGTTGCGCGTCCACGCGGTGTCCTCCGGTCGGTCGTCCGTCGTCCTGCTTCACCTGATCTACCGCAAGGCACCAACACGGGCGAGCGGGGATTTCATCCCGCCGCAACATTCGGGCGGACCCCTCAGACGCGGTACGCCCCCGTTGTCGGCGGGCCCTGTTCGGCCGCGAGCGGGGTGAGGGCGACGACGCCCCGGCCGCGGACCGCGGTGCGCGGGCCCAGGGCGAAGGGGTTCGTCGCGCCCAGCCGGAGTGCGAGGTCCGGGGCCATGTACGGGGCGGTGTCCTCCCACTCGGCGTCCTCGTCGTCCTCCGCCCACTCGGCGTGCAGGGCGAGCTCCTCGGGAAGCCGCTCGCCCAGCTCGGGGATCTGCCCGCCGCCGCAGGAGGAGGCGTCGGCGCGGCGCACCACGGTCCCGTGCTCGGCCAGGGCCCAGCCCGATCCGCCGCCGTGCTCGCCGAAGTGGTACGCCTGGGCGCGGCCGTAGCGGCGGCTCAGTGCGGTGACGGCTTCGAGCACCCCGTCGGCGCGCTCCGGGTCGACGGGGTTGCACCAGGGCCCCACGATCAGCGTCCAGCCGTCCACCTCGGGGGTGACGTACACGCGGCGGTGGTCGGGCCGGTCGTCGCTGTCGTGGAGGACGACGCTGTGCCCCAGTGCGAAGGTCGCGAGCCGTTCGCCGGACAGGCCCAGGGCGCCCGTGATGCCCGTCCTGTCCCCGCCGGGGACGGCGATCCAGGAGGCGGAGCAGCCCTCCAGCGGCTCGGCCCGGTCGTCGAGCGCCTTGATCCGGATCAGCCGCGCCACGGCCGCCCGGTCCCGCTCGGACAGCGCCTCCTCGCCGCCGGCCGAGGCCAGCGCGGTGAGGACGCGGGCCCGCAGGGCCCCCGGGCCGTCGCGCCGTATCCGCCGCAGCGGTTCGAGGACGGCGTCCCCCAGCATCGGCAGCACCCACAGGGCGCGCTGCGCGACGTGGGGGTCCGGGTCGGCGAGGAGGGGGACGAGCGCCTCGATCACCGGGGCCATGTCGCCCTGGTACGCGGGGGTGCGGTCGAACATCACCGAGCACGCCGACTGGATGCCGAAGGCGGCGGACTCACGGACGGTCGCCGAGGGGTGGGACAGTGCCTCGGCATAGCGGTCGACCGCGCCCAGACCGCTGAAGGCCGCGCCCGCCCGCCGTCTCGTCTCCTCGTCGTGGGCCGCCTCCAGGGCCGCCAGCACGTCGTCATAGGCGGCCGGTCCGATGGCGTGGATGAGCAGCTTGATCTGGAACCAGTCCACCGGCGAGGACTCGTCCAGCATCTCCCGCAGCAGTGGCGGTACCACCGACCGCCCCTGGGACATCAGGGCCTCGCGAGCGTCCTGGAACTGCCGGGGGTCTCCGAGCTCCTTGATCAACTCCATGTACCGCCTCCTGCTTCGGTCCGCCAGAGGTGATCACTATGCCCGCGCACCACGGGGTGCCGCCGTGCCCCCGGTGGACCCGCCCGCCTCTGTCCCCCTTCCGAAAAAGCGTGAGCGATCCGGCCCCCACTGTCCTCTGGTCGCTCATCTGAGTGGACCGAGGACGTTCCGGTGCCGAGTGCTCACGTTTTTTCGATGCTGGGTGCCATGGAGCGCAACCCTCTCGGCACCGGGCATGTGATCAACACGGTGCGCACGCTGATGCGGGACGACGGTCTGGACGTATCCCTGGCGGCCGTCGCGCGGGCGTGCGGGGTCTCACGCAACTTCCTCTGGACGAACTGGAAGTCGGCCTCCGCCCTGCATCTGCCGGCGCTGAAGGCGGAGCTGGCTCAGGCCTTCCGCACCGCGCAGCGGACCCACCCGAGCGACGGCACCGTGCCGGGCATCATCGAGCACCTGTGTCAGGTCGTACGCGTGGTGCGGGGCCATCCGACGACGGCCGCCGTCGCGCGGACCGCCCGTGAGGCGTTCCCGCGGGTGCACGGGGCCGTGGACGGGCTGCTGGTGGGCGTCGTGACGGAACACGTCAGCGACCTGCTGCACCCGCTCGCCCCGCACGGCGGGGTGTGGAGCGATCCCGCGCTGCACGACCTGCCCTGGAAAATTCTGTGGATCGCCCGCCCCGCCGCCCTCTGCGTCGAAGCGGTCGGCGACCGGGAGTGGGAGGGCAGGCTGGACGGGGCGTTCAGAGGGCTGCTGCGCGACCTGCTCCGCCCCTGGGCCGCGGCGGGGCCGCCGGAGGAAGTCCCGTGAGGGGGCGCCGGTCCGCCCGGCCGGACGCCCCGCGGGGACGCCCGGCCGGGTGGCCACCGGTCACAGGTACGGGCGGGTGATCAGTTCGATCGCGTGGCCGGACGGGTCCTTGAAGTAGACGCCCCGGCCGCCGTGCCCGGTGTTCGTCTCGCCGGGGCGCCGCATCTGCGGGTCGGCCCAGTGCTCGATGCCGCGGTCGCACAGGCGCCGGTACGCGCGGTCGAAGAGGTCGTCGTCGACCAGGAACGCGTAGTGCTGCATCTGGATCTCGACCGGCGGCTCGGCGAACTGGAGCAGGACGCCGTCGGCCAGCTGGACGTTGGTGAACGGCCCCCAGGACGGAGCCGCGGGGGCTTCCAGCAACTCCCGGAAGAAACGGGCGGATTCCTCGCGGTCCTGGGACGCGATGATGGTGTGGTTGAACGTGGCTGCCATGCGGGTGACCTCACGGTGGGTTCGGCGCGGAAACGGGCTCGTCGTGGTGCACGAGCACGTGGAGGTCCGCGTGCCGAACCGAGGGGGCGCCTGCCGCGCACCCGGCGCGGGGTCAGCCCACCACCGGGTCGCCGATCCGTGTGTGGCCCAGGGCCGGTCCGGTGTTCACGTCGGACGACGATAGGTGACGCGGCCTCATACGGCAACAGCCCGTGGGTGGTTCGCCGTCCCGCGCCCCGTCACGCAATCGCCACCCTCCCTTCACGCCGCCGGTCGCATGCCCATGTCACTCTCTGCGGTATCACCCAGTCATCAACCCGCGTAGATCGGACACCCCACATGCTCGCGATACGCACATCCGCAGGCAGGCGGCGTCGGAGGGCGACCGCGCTGGCCGCCGCCGCCCTCGTCGGCATCGCCGCCCCCACGCTCTCGGCGACCCCGGCGACGGCCACGGCCACCGTCACCGCCGGCGACTACGACTCGACGTACTACAAGGACGCGGTCGGCAAGACGGGCGCCGCGCTCAAGTCCTCGCTCCACACGATCATCAGCGACCAGACGAAGCTCTCCTACTCGGCCGTCTGGGACGCGCTGAAGAACACCGACCAGGACCCCGCCGACAGCGGCAACGTGATCCTGCTCTACTCCGGCGTCTCGCGCAGCAAGTCGCTGAACGGCGGTGACACCGGCGACTGGAACCGCGAGCACGTCTGGGCCAAGTCGCACGGCGACTTCGGCACCTCCATCGGGCCCGGCACCGACCTGCACCACCTGCGCCCCGAGGACGTCACCGTCAACAGCGTCCGGGGCAACAAGGACTTCGACGACGGCGGCAGCGCCGTGAGCAACGGCGGCGGCAGCCTCACCGACTCCGACTCCTTCGAACCCCGCGACGCCGTCAAGGGCGACGTGGCCCGCATGATCTTCTACATGGCGGTCCGCTACGAGGGCGACGACGGCCGGCCCGACCTGGAGGTCAACAGCAGCGTGAACAACGGCAGCAAGCCGTACATCGGCAAGCTCGCCGTGCTGAAGGCGTGGAACGACGAGGACCCGCCGGACGCCTTCGAGGAGCGCCGCAACCAGGTCATCTACGACTCCTACCAGCACAACCGCAACCCGTTCGTCGACCACCCGGAGTGGGTGGAGGCGATCTGGTAGGCACTGCCGCGGCCGGACTCCCTCTTTCGCGGAGGGAGTCCGGCCCGGTTTACCGGACGTCTCCCGTCCAGAGCCGCCGCCCCAGATCGGCAAAGGGGGCGGGTCAGGTGCCGGAGTCCTCGTCGCCGCGGGGCACGGCGAGACGCTCTCCCCTGCTGCGGGCGATGCGGTGCACGTCATGGAGCGCTTCGGCCAAGCGAGCTGTCAGGTAACGGAGTTGGGGCACGGTGGCCTTGCCGTCGCCCAGAAGGTCGACGGCGTGCCCGAGAAGGTCGTCGGCCATGCCGAGCTGGACGGTTTCGACGTCGTCGGCGAGGCGCGAGAGACGGCCGGTGCCAGTGTCGTCGGTGACGAGATAGCAGGGATTGCCGTCGAGGCTGGACCAGGGGAGGAGCCGGGGCCGGCTGCCCGTGGGGGCGGGGGCGTCATGGCTCTCGTAGATCATGCCGCGACCGCCTCGGCGTCCCGGATGCGGCGCGAGCCGACGTCGGTACCGTGGATGTGCCGTGGCCCCACGTCGATGCCGTGCACGGCGAGCCAGAGGGCCCGCCGGCGGGCACACTGCCGCCCGGCTCGGGCACGTTGTTCGTGGGCGAGGAGGTAGGGGCGGACGAGCCGGGAGTCCTCGCCGCGGAGAAGGGCTTCGTGCGGGGAGGGGCGGCGGCCGGGGGCGGCCGGCGCGGGGGCGGGTCGCGCCCCTCCCTCGGCACGGTGCCGATGGCGCCCGGAGGCGGGCCACAGGAGCCGCAGCAGCGGCTCGACGAGGCGGGCGATACGGTTCAACACGTCTTCGATTCCCCTGTGGTCGAGGGCCATGCCCCGGGCCGTCGCCAACGGTCGCGGGGGTCTTCCGTGCCCGAGGGCAGGTCGACGCGCATGGACATCGCTGGGTAGCGATCCGCTCACAGAGTGAGACCGGCCGGGCTAGGCTCGCCAGGGGGTCGGAGGTGACAACGCATCTGTCACATGGGAGTTGACGTTGAGCAACATCTATGGGGAGTGGTTGAAGGCGCAGCGCGAGGCGGCCGGGCTGACTCAGCAGGAGCTGGCCACGGCCGCCGTCATGACGCGTTCGCACATCGCCCACATCGAGGCGGGCCGGCGCACCCCGTCCAAGGAGGACGCGAGACGCCTCGACAGGGCGCTGAACACGGGCGATGTGCTCAGCAGCTTCCTGCCGGATGACGACAGCGCGGTGGCGAAGCACTTCGAAGCGGCCCATGTACTCGAACAACAGGCCGCCGAAATTCGGGAGTTCGCACTCTCCTTCGTGCCCGGCATCCTCCAGACGGAAGGGTACGCACGTGCGGTCCTGGGCTCCTCCTACCCTCCTTTGAGTGAAGAGGAATGTGACAGGCTCGTCGTCACACGGCTGGAGCGGGCGAAGATCCTTGAGCATCCCGTGTCACCAGTAGTGTGGGCGCTTCTGGACCAGAGCGTCCTGGACCGGCCGATCGGCGGCCCAGAGATCATGGCCGAGCAGATCACCCACATCATCAGGCTGGCGGAGGCAAGACGGGTCCGCGTGCACGTACTACCGCGCTCCTTGGGGTTCCACCCACTGTTGGAGAGCATGCTGACGCTGATGTGGTTCGACGACCAACCACCGGTGGCATACAGCGAGGGGGTTCGCATGGGGAAGGTGCACGACTCCCCGGCCATGGTTCAGGAGCTGCAAGGTCGTTACGCTCTCGCACTGAGCGACGCTCTGCCGCTCAAGGAGTCACTGGCTCTGCTGAGGGCGACAGCAAAGGATTACGGGCATCATGACTGAACCAACCATCTCGAACGCTGCCGCGCTGACCGGCTGGCGTAAGTCCTCCTACAGCGGCAGCGAGGGCGGCAGCTGCCTGGAGGTTCTGGACGACCACCCGGTAGGCGTCCCCGTCCGCGACTCCAAGGTTCCCGAGGGACCCGCGTTGGTCTTCTCGTCGGCCGGGTGGGCGTCGTTCGTCGCAGGGGTCAAGTACGAGCGCCTCTTCATCTGACTACTGACCGCCGCGATTCGTCCGGCCCGCCTCGTGACGGTCCGCTCGGTCGTCCCGTCCTCGACGGCCTCAAGGGCCGGCGGCCTCGCCTGTGGGCGTCGCGGCCCGGACCTCGGCGTACCAGGCGCGGGCCGCGACGGTCTCGGGGTGCTCCTCGCCCAGGATCGCGGCCCGCTGCTCGGCCACCTCACGCGCGCTCTCGGCGGCCTGCTCCCGCTTGCCCTGCGCGTACTGGGCCCGGCTGAGCTGGAGGAGCACCCCGAGGACCAGCGGATGGTCGTCCCCGTACCCGGCCCGCTGTCCGGCGAGCGCCCGGCGGAAGAGGTCCTCGGCCTCGGCACCCCGGCCGGAGCGCAGGAGTCCCCGCGCCAGTGCGTCACGCGCCCACACGGTCACCAGGTGGTCGGGGCCGAGACGGCGTTCGCAGTCCCCCACCAGTTCCCCGGCCGCCTCCGTGTAGTGGTCGGACTCGTGCTGGGAGAGACGGAGTTCCAGCATCTCGCAGCGCGTCTTGAGGGTGGCGACGTGGTCCTCGCCGAGCACGTGGCGGCGACCGTCCAGGACCGCTTCCAGCAGCGTACGGGCCTCGGCCAGGTCGCCCAGGCGGTGCAGCACCCGTTGCAGTTCGTAGGCCGCGTCCAGGGTGCGCGCGTCATGGGGTCCGAGCGTGCGCAGCGCGTCCTGGTGCACCGGCCGCAGGAGGCGGGCGGCTTCGGCGTACCGGCCGAGTCGGAACAGGACGGGGCCCTGGCCCGACCGGGCCTCGATGGTGGCCGGGTGCTCGTCCCCCAGGTGCTCCGCGGCCGTCCTGGCGGCGGTGGAGGCCAGGGCCAGCGCGGCGGTCCAGTCCCCGGCCTCGTACACCAGCCGCGCGAGACGCACCGTGGTCCGTACGGATTCGGCCGTCACCAGGCCGTGGCGGTGGGACCGGTGCAGCAGGCCGGTCGCGTGCGGTGCCAGGAGCCGCACCTGGGAACGCGCCCGCGGCGACGCGGCGCCTTCCCGCGGCAGTGCCGCCCGCAGCAGCAGGCCCGCCGACTCCGCCAGGAGCGCGCGCTCCGCGTCGGGCACCCCCGCGGCGACAGCGTCCAGCAGTACCCCGTGGGCTTTCACGCAGCGGTGCCCGTCCGTCTCGACCAGGTCGATCAGCGAGTGGTCGAGAAGCGCGCGCAGGGCCGGTTCGACCCGGGAGGCGGGCAACGGCGGATCGAGGTGTCCGAGGCCGGTTCCGCCCTGTGCCGCCGGTGTGAGCAGCGACAGCGGCACGGGGTCCGCCGCCCAGAAGGACAGCAGCCGCAGCAGGGTCGTCGCCTCCGGCAGGCCGCCTTCCGCGAGGCTGTCCAGGGAGAGCTGCCAGGTGCGGCCCACGAGGCGACGGGACTGTCCGCTCCCGGTCGCCGGCGCGCCCCGGTCGACCAGGGCCGTCGACTCCTCGCCCAGTTTCCGTTCGTACTCGTCCATGGACCACGACTCCAGCAGCTGGTGGGCCAGATGCGTCCCGGCCAGCGTCAGCGCCAGGGGCAGGCAGCCCAGGCGCTGGGCGACCTTCCGCGCGGACTCCGGCGTGCCCGCGTCCGGGGCCAGGTCGCACAGGACCCGGGTCGCGTCCTCCAGGGGAAGCACGCCGAGCCGGTGGCTGGTCGTTTCCGGGGTGCGCCACAGCGGGGAGGTCGCGTGGCGGGTGGTCACCAGCACCGTTCCCGAGGGGCTCGGGCGCAGCCAGGCGCCTTCCTCCAGGATGCCGGGGTCGTCGGCGTTGTCGAGGACCAGCAGCCAGGGCTGCGCCGAGTGGTCCAGGTAGTGCCAGACCAGGTCGGCGGCGGCGCGCTGGCCACCGGCCGCCGCGGCCAGTTCGCCGGAGGCGGCGCCGCGGTCGCCGGCGGCGGCGAGCATGCCGGCGCGCAGGGACACCCGCTCGGAGGCGTTGATCCACAGGCCGACGCGGCCGTGGTCCCGTACGGCCTCGGTGAACAGGGTGTGGGCGACGGCCGTCTTGCCGCAGCCGCCCATTCCGTGCAGGACGTGGATGTCGCCGCCGGGTCCGGCCACGGCGTCCCGCAGGCGCCGCATGAGGTCGGTGCGGTCCCGCAGGATGCCGGGCGCGCGGCCGACCAGGGGCATGCGGACGGAGTCGGGAGCGGCTCCCCGGGGCTCGGCCGGGCCCGTCCACGGGTTCCCGAACAGCGGGGCCGCGCCCGGGGCGTAGTGGTGGACGTGTTCCTCGATGTACTGGTCGCCGCCGGTCTGGTAGATCCGGGCGCTGCCCGAGGCGCGTCCCTCCATCGGCGTCGGCGCGCTCATCGTTCGGTGATGTGCTGGTCGCGTCCGGCCTGGTAGATCCGGGCGCTGCCCGAGGCGCGTGCCTGCAGCCGGACCCGCTCCGTGCCCGGCTCCTGTGGGGGCGAGGGGTTCAGTTCGTCCAGGATGCGGCGCAGCGCGTCGGCGGCCTCCGGCCGGGCCAGAAGGAACCGTCGTACGCGGCCCTGCCATTCGGCGGCCAGCTCGGCCTCGGACTCGGCGTCACCGGTCCGGCGGGCGAGGAGGAGCTCCTCCCGGCCGGCGTCCAGCTCCTCACCGATGTTCTCGGCTCTGGCCGGCTGGAAGCGGCGCCACAGGGCGACCACGCCGTCCCTCGCCGATTCCCAGGCGTTGGTGGCCATCAGCGTGACGACGGTCGTGCCCGCCGTCCCTGCCAGTGCGACGATCTCCGGATCCACGGTCCCCCCTACGGCCGACCCCCGATCCTAGGGCCCGGGGCCGCCCGCGGCACCAGGATTCACGCGCCGTGCGTCGGTCACCACCTCCGCGGTGCGGTGGGGAGTACGACGGGCGTCGGGGCGCCTGGTAGGCCGTCAGGCCACGAGGTCGGCGTAGACGATGATGTTGTCCGGGCGGTGCCCGTCGGTGATCTCGCCGCCGCAGGTGATCAGCCGCAGCTCGGGCCGGTCGGTGTCGCCGTAGACCTTCTGCGTCGGGAACGCGTGCTTGTCGACCTGCTCCAGCTCGGTGACGGCGAAGCGCGCGTGGGTGCCGTCCTCACGGGTGACGTCGATCCTGTCGCCCGGCTTGATGCGGGAGACGTTCTTCATGACCGCCGGGCCGTTCACCGTGTCGAAGTGGCCGACGAGGACGGCGGGGCCGGTCTCCCCGGGGGTGACCCCCTTGCCGTACCAGCCGATGCGGTCGGCCTGGGCCACCGAGGGGACCTCGATGGTGCCGTCGTCGTTCAGGCCGAGCCGGAGCAGGGGGGAGGCGTCGACCGCGGCGGAGGGGATGGTGACTCTGACGGGCGTCGACGCGGGCATGCCCGCCGGTGTCCCGCCCTGTGCGGGGGGCGCGGCGTGCGCGGCGGCGGAGGTGGAGACGGCCGGGGGTGGGGTGGCCGCCTGCCCGTCCGCCCCGCAGCCCGCCAGGGCGACAGCGAGGGGCAGGGCGAGCAGGGCCGCGACCGGCCGGCGTGGGACGGACAGGCGCATGGTCGGTCTCCTCGAAGCCCTGGTCGGGCCCCGCGGTACGTTCCGCGGGACCCGACCAGGGCGTGGGGCGTGCGGTTTCAGCGAGGGGTGACGGCCGAGGCGCGGCGGCGCAGCGCGACGAAGGCAACACCGGCGGCACCGAGGGCCGCGGCGGCCCCTCCGACCGCGAGGAACGTGGTGTCGCCGTCGTCCGCGGCCTCGTAGCCCGCCGCGACGCCGCCCTTCGGGACCACGGAGGTCTGGGCGCCTCCGTGGGTGCCCTGCGAACCGGTCGAGCCGCCGGCCGAGCCGCCGGTCGGGTACTGGAGGCTGCAGCCGTCGGGCAGGCGGGGGAACGCGTGGACGGACGCCGGGTGGCCACCGCCCTCCATGTTCGTCCGCAACTGGGGAGCGGCGCTGTTCGGGCCGATGATCTCCGCGACGAAGCCCGCGCTCGCCGGCAGCTTCGGGTGCGTACGGTCCAGCGACAGACCGGGTACCGGCTTGTCCTCCCCCGTTCCCTGGAACCGGACGGACGGGCCGGACGGGCTCATCGTCATCAGCGCGCTGGTGCCCGCGCCGATGCTCTGCGTCACCGTCACCACGCATCGGTCCGTCGTCGACGGGCTCTTGCTCCCGGAGCCGCCGTCACCGGCCGGGGCCGTGGGGCTCGGCGAGGCGGTGGCCGGGGCGGAAGCCGACGGGGACGCCGGAGCGGTGGGCGTCGCCGGAGCGGTGGGCGTCTCGGGCGTGGAGGGCGTCTCGGGCGTGGAGGGCGTCGCCGGGGCGGTGGGAGAACCCGCCGGCGAGGGGGACGTGTGGGCGACCGCGGTCACGGCGGAGGCGAGCACGGCTCCCGTCACCGCGGCGGCTCCAACGGCTCCGCGCAGCGCGCGGCGGCGACGAGAAGAGGACGAGGACAGGGCAACAGCAAGGGGAGCAACGGACTTTCGCAAGGGAAGACGCCTTTCCGGTCGACGCGGCCCCATGAAGCTATGGACCTTCCGTGAGGGGAATTGTGCGCTCCACGTCACAGCTCTGTCACAGGTCGCGCGAAGGTGTCAGCCCAGGTGCGTCGGCGCGAACATCCGCAGGACGGCCGGGAGGACGACCACCGACGGGCCCGGTGACGCCAGCGCCCGTGCCAGGTCCGTCTCCAGGGTCTGCGGGGACGTGCGCACCCCCGGCACCCCGAACGACTCGGCGAGCGCCACGTAGTCCGGGCGGGTCAGTTCCGTCGCCGTGGGCTGTCCGAAGGCATCCGTCATGTACTCGCGCAGGATGCCGTAGCCGCCGTCGTCGACGATCAGCCAGGTGACGTTCAGGCCGTACTGGCGGGCGGTGGCCAGTTCGGCGACGGAGTACAGGGCGCCGCCGTCGCCGGACACCGCCAGCACCGGGCGGGTCGGGTCGGCCACCGCGGCTCCCAGGGCGGCCGGGAAGGCGTAGCCGAGGCCGCCGGCGCCCTGCGCGGAGTGCATGGTGTTGGGCGCCTTGGCGTCGAAGGCCGACCAGGCCCAGTAGGCCAGGATGGTCATGTCCCAGAAGGACGGGGCGCCGGGCGGGAGGGCGTTGCGCACGGCCGCGAGGACGTCCTGTTCGAGGGTGAGGTCCTGGGAGGCGATGCGTGCGCGGACCTTGTCCAGCAGGGCCCGCACGCGCTCGGGCGCCGTCGGGTCGTGCCGTTCCTCCACCGTCTCCAGCAGGGCCTGGAGGGCGAGGCGGGCGTCGGCGTGGATGCCGAGGGCGGGGTGGTTGGACTCCAGCTTGCCGAGGTCGGCCTCGATCTGGATCACCCGGCCGCGGGGCCGGAAAGTGTGGTAGTTCGAGGAGAGTTCGCCCAGGCCCGAGCCGACCACCAGCAGGACGTCGGCGTCCTCCAGGAAGTCGGTCGTGTGGCGGTCCTCCAGCCAGGACTGGAGGGAGAGGGGGTGCGTCCACGGGAACGCGCCCTTGCCGCCGAAGGTCGTCACGACCGGGGCCTGGAGCCGCTCGGCGAGCTGCCGCAGCTTGCCGGAGGCGTCGGCGCGGACCACTCCCCCGCCCGCGATGATCACGGGGCGTTCGGCGCGCGACAGCAGGTCGGCCGCCACCGCCGTCAGCTCGGGCCGCGGGGGCAACTCCTCGGGGAAGGTGTCGCCGCCCGTCACCACCGGGATCGGTGTCTCGGCCAGGAGCACGTCCTGCGGGATCTCCACCCACACCGGTCCGTGCGGGACGGTCAGCGCCGACGTCCAGGCCTCGGCGATCGCCGACGGGATCTGGGACTGGGTGCGGACCGTGTGGACGGACTTCACCACGCCCCGGAACGAGGCGGCCTGGTCCGGGAGTTCGTGCAGATAGCCGTGGCGGCCGCCGCCCAGGCCGGCCGTCGGGACCTGGCTGCCGATCGCCAGGACGGGGGCGGCGGCCGCCCGCGCCTCCTGGAGCGCGGCCAGGGAGGTGAGGGCTCCCGGGCCGGTCGACAGGAGGAGCGGGGCGGCCTCGCCGGTGATCCGGCCGTAGGCGTCCGCCGCGAAACCGGCGTTGTTCTCCACCCGCAGGCCGATGTAGCGCAGGTCCGAGCGGCGCAGGGCGTCGAACATGCCGAGGGCGTGCTGGCCGGGCAGGCCGAAGACGGTGGTCGCGCCCAGAGCGGCCAGGGTCTCCACGACCAGGTCTCCGCCGATGCGGCCGGGGGGAGGGTTCAGCGCGGCCTCCGTCTGGGCGGCGGTCGGACGGAGCTCCAGGTCGTGGTCGTGGGTCACTTCGAACGGGCCTCGGCGATCTGGCGGGACATGATGGTGGTCAGTTCGTACGCCGTGTGGGACGCCGCCACCGAGGTGATCTCGGCGTGGTCGTAGGCGGGGGCCACCTCGACGACGTCGGCCGACACCAGGTTGCAGGAGGCCAGGCCGCGCAGGATCTCCAGCAGCTCGCGGGAGGTCATGCCGCCGGCCTCGGGGGTGCCGGTGCCGGGGGCGTGGGCCGGGTCGAGGCAGTCGATGTCGATGGAGATGTACAGCGGGCGGTCGCCGATGCGCTGGCGCAGCTGGTCGGCGATCTCGTCGGCGCCGCGGCGGTAGACGTCGGCGGAGGTGACGATGCCGAAGCCCATCTTCTCGTCGTCGGTCAGGTCCTTCTTGCCGTACAGCGGGCCGCGGGTGCCCACGTGGGAGAGCGCCTCGGTGTCGAGGATGCCCTCCTCGACCGCGCGCCGGAACGGCGTGCCGTGCGTGTACTCGGCGCCGAAGTAGGTGTCCCAGGTGTCCAGGTGGGCGTCGAAGTGGAGCAGGGCGACCGGACCGTGCTTCTTGGCCACCGAGCGCAGCAGCGGCAGCGCGATGGTGTGGTCGCCGCCCAGGGTCATCAGGCGGGCGCCGGTGCCGAGCAGGTCGTCGGCGGCGGCCTCGATCGTCTCGACGGCCTCGTTGATGTTGAACGGGTTCACCGCTATGTCGCCGCCGTCGGCGACCTGGGCGAGGGCGAAGGGGGAGGCGTCCTGCGCCGGGTTGTAGGGGCGCAGGAGCCGGGAGGCCTCGCGGATGGCGTTGCCGCCGAAGCGGGCGCCGGGGCGGTAGGAGACGCCCGAGTCGAACGGGACGCCGACCACGGCGACGTCGGCCGTGCCGACCTCGTCGAGGCGGGGCAGGCGGGCGAAGGTGGCGGGCCCGGCGTACCGGGGGACGCGGGAGGAGTCGACGGGGCCGCGGGGCGTCTCGCTGCTGCTCATGAATTGCCTTCCTTCTTACGCTTCTTCGCGTATCTACTGCTCTGTACCGCTCGGTACGACTCTACTGGTGGGCGGACACCGGTTCGGGTGCGGATTCGGGGGCGCGGCCGGCGAGGCGGTCGCGCCAGGCGGCCAGGACGGCCGCGTCGGTGGGCCGGGTGGCCAGGGAGACGACGACGTAGGCCGCCAGGGAGGCCAGCAGGCCGTAGTAGACGGGCTCGTTGGCGAGGATGCCGTAGCCGGCCATGAGGCCGACGACCGCGAGGCCGCCGACGGCGACGGCGGCGAGGGCGCCCTGCGCGGTGCCGCGCTTCCACAGCAGCCCGCCGAGGATGGGCACGAGGAGGCCGCCGACGAGGAGGTTGTAGGCGACGGTGAGCGCCTCGACGACGTCGTTCAGGGCGATGGCGGCGCAGATCACGGCGGCGCCCATGACGAGGATGAAGACGCGGTTGCCCTTGACCTCGTCGTGTTCCTCGTCCGCCTTGCGCATCGCGCCGCGCAGCCGGGACCAGATGTCGTTGTTGGCGACGGTGGCGCAGGCGATGAGGGCGCCGGAGGACGTGGACATCACCGCGGCCAGGGCGGCGGCCAGCACCAGTCCGCGCACGCCGATGGGGAGTTCGTCCTTGACGATGGTGGCGAAGGCGTCGTCGGGGCTGGCCAGCTTCGGGTAGAGGACCTTGGCGGCCGTGCCGATGATCGCGCCGGCGACGGCGTAGACGAGGCAGTAGGTGCCGGCGACGGTGCCGCCCCACTTGGCGGTGCGGTCGCTGCCCGCGGTGAAGACGCGCTGCCAGATGTCCTGCCCGATGAGCATGCCGAAGGTGTAGATCAGGACGTAGGTGAAGATCGTCTCGCCGCCGACGCCGAGCGGGTCGAAGTACGAGGTCGGCAGCTTCGCCTTCATCTCGCCGAAGCCACCGGCCCGGATGACGGCGATGGGCAGCAGCAGGAGCAGCACGCCGATGGTCTTCACCACGAACTGCACCATGTCGGTGAGCGTGATGGACCACATGCCGCCGAGGGTGGAGTAGGCGACGACGATCGTGCCGCCCAGGATGATCGCCACGGTGCGGTTCACGTCGAAGAGGACGTCGAAGATCGTGGCGTAGGCGATGGTGGAGGTCACCGCCAGCATCAGCGTGTACGCCCACATGACGATGCCGGAGATGATGCCCGCCTTGCCGCCGTAGCGCAGGTCCAGCATCTCGGAGACGGTGTAGACCTTCAGGCGGGCGATGCGGGCGGAGAAGAAGAGCGACAGGGCGAGGATGCCGAGGCCGATGGTGACGACCATCCAGGCGCCGGAGAGCCCGTACTGGTAGCCGAGGCCGACGCCGCCGATGGTGGAGGCGCCGCCGAGGACGATCGCCGCCATGGTGCCGGAGTACATCGCGGGGCCGAGGCGGCGCCCGGCGACGAGGAACTCGCTCTTGGACTTGGCGCGGCGCATGCCCCACCAGCCCATGGCGAGCATGCCGGCGAGATAGACGACGATCACTGTGTAGTCGACGGCCATGGGGGGCCTCCTTCGCGCACTCGTCGGTGGCGTGTCGTGCTGATGGGGGGGTGTCCGGACGCACTGTCCGGCCGGCGCCTGGCGGGGACATCCGCCCGTACCCGCGGCAGCCGGTCCGACACCGGAGGGGGATTCCGGTCTGGATCGACACTAGGTGGCCGAAAAGCAACTGCGAAGTGTACGTTCCATCCATTCGGTCCCGCCGGAGTGGAGGTAACGTCCATGACGCAGGAGAGGGTCGCTCCGCCCACGCCTCCCGTGTCCCTCGCGGCTCTGCTGTCCCGTGAGGATCTCGCCCTGCGCCAGATCGCCGGGCCCCCGGCGGCGGAGGTGGCGGTCCACTGGGCGCAGGCCTCCGAGATGGCCGACCCCTGCCCGTACATGCTGGGCGGCGAGCTGCTGCTGACGGCCGGCGTGCACATCCCGGCGGGGGCGGAGGCGGAGGGCTACTTCGACGCGTACGTCGCGCGGATCGTGGCGGGGGGCGGCGCCGCCCTCGGTTTCGGGGTGGCGCCGGTGCACGACACGGTGCCGCGGGCGCTGGTCGCGGCCTGCGAGGCGCACGGGCTGCCGCTGGTGGAGGTGCCGCCGCGGACGACGTTCTCCGGGGTGGCCCGCGCCGTGTGGCAGCTGATGGCGCGGGCGCGGCTGGCCGAACTGCGGCGGGTGTCCGAGGCCCAGCAGCAACTGGCCGCCGCGGCCTCCCGGCCGGATCCGGTGCCGTCGGTGCTGCGGCGGCTGGCCACGCGGCTCGAGGGCCGGGCGGTGCTGTACGGGCCGGAGGGCGCCGAGATCGCGGCGGCGGGGCGGGAACCGGCCGACGAGGTGCGCGGGGCCCTGGCGAAGCTCGCCCGGTTCGTCTCCAGCCGGGCCTCCACGACCGCCACCGACACGGTCGCCGGTACCCGTCTGGCGGCCTACGCCCTCGGCGCCGGCGGGGGGTTCGTCCTCGGGGTCGCGGCACCGCAGCGAGAGTCCGGGGACCACACCATCGCCTCGGTCGCCGCGGTGCTGCTCTCCCTGCTCACCGGCGAGCACCAGAGCGGCACGGGCGCGGCCCGTTCGTCCGCCCTGGTGCGGCTGCTGCTGGGCGCCCGCCCCGAGGAGGTCGCGCCCCTGCTCGACGGCGGGGAGGACACCCGCTGGCACGTCGTGCACGCCCGCCCGGACTGCGGCCCTCCCGACCCGGTGGCGGCCTCCGCCCTCGGCGCGGCCCTCGGCTCCCCCCTGGTCGACCCGGCCGGCGACATCGTCCGGGTCCTGGTGCCGGCGGGTCCGGAGCCCCGGGGCGGGACGGACCGGCCGAGGGCGACGGAGCCGGGCGGCACGGGACCGGCGATCGGGCCGGGCGGTCCGGCCGGTGCGGGCCGGACAGGGGCCGCCGTCGGGACGACCCGCACGGGCGGTCCGGCAGGACCCCCGGGCAAAACGGCGGGCCCGGGCTCCACAGGATCCCTCGGCGGAACGACCCCGGGACGGGGCGGGCCCCCGGGCGGGACGGCCGCCCCGGGCCGGGAAGGAGCCGTGGGCGAAGCAGCCCGCACGGGCCCGGCAGGGGCCCGGGACGGGGCTGCCGGCCCGGGTCCGGCCGACGGGCCGGCCTGGCCGGGGCCGCAGCGGGGGTGGACGCTGGGCGTCAGCGCCGCCGTCACCCCGGCCGAGTGGGCGACGGCCGACGCGCAGGCCGCGCGGGCGCTGGCACGGGCCCGGGCCACCCGGGTGCCGCTGGTGCGGCACGCCGCCCGGCCCGCCCTCGCCGACCTGGTCCCGGACGCCGAGGCCGAGGCGCACGCCCGTGCGCTCCTCGCACCGGTCGCGGCCGCGCCGGCGCTGACGGAGACGCTGCGCGCCTGGCTGTCCCTGCACGGCAGCTGGGACCGCACCGCCGTCGCCCTGTCCGTGCACCGCAACACCGTCCGCCAGCGCATCGCCCGCTGCGCGGCCCTGCTGGACGCCGACCTCGACGACGCGGACGTACGGATGGAGCTGTGGTTCGCCCTGCGCAGACTGTGACCCGGCGGGGCGCGGGGCTCGGCGGGGCACGTGAGCCGCGTCCCAGCGCGCGATACCCCGAAGACGCGCACAGTCGGCTGCCCCACAATGGAGCCATGCCGATATCCGGGACACCCAGCCGCGCCGAACTCGTCGAACACCTCGTCAGGACCCGTATCGCGGGCGACGTCGCCACCCCCCGCGAGAACAACCTCTCCCACTACCGGAAGCTGGCGAACGGCGACCGCAACTACTGGTTCGGTCTGGAGCTGGGCGACCGCTGGAGCGACGAGCAGGACGTGCTCGCGGTGATGGCGGAGCGGGTCGGCGTCAACGACGACCCGGAGTACCGGTACGGCCAGGACACCATCGACCCCGAGCTGACCGTGGCCGCGCTGGAGCGCATGGCCGGGCGGCTGCGCAAGGCCGCGGACGGCGGTCAGCGGGTGCTGTTCGCCACCGGTCACCCGGGCGGGCTGCTCGACGTGCACCGCGCCACGGCCGCCGCGCTGCGCACCGCCGGTTGCGAGATCGTCGTGATCCCGGAGGGTCTGACGACGGAGGAGGGTTACGTCCAGCAGTTCGCGGACGTGGCGGTGCTGGAGCACGGCGCCTCGCTGTGGCACACACACTCCGGGGAGCCGATGAGGGCCGTCCTGACCGGCCTGGAGCGCGCGGGCCGCCCGCTGCCGGACCTGGTCGTCGCCGACCACGGCTGGGCGGGGTACGCCGGTCAGCACGGTGTCGACTCCGTCGGGTACGCCGACTGCAACGACCCGGCCCTCTTCCTCGCCGAGTCCGAGGGCGTCCTCCAGGTCGCGGTGCCGCTGGACGACCACGTGGTCAGCCCGCGCCACTACGACCCGATGACGGCGTATCTGCTGACGGAGGCAGGACTGGGGACGGGCCCCGAGTAGACCCGAGTAGAGGGGCGTTGCGGGACCGGCCCGCGACCGCGGTGTGCGGCTCCGTCGGTACGGAGCCGCACCCGCGTCTCACTTCACCGGCGGATCAGTGACCGCCGTGCCCGCCGCGGCCACCGTCGTGGCCACCGCGGCCACCGTCATGACCACCGCGGCCGTTGTCGTGACCGCCATAGCCGTTGTCGTGGCCACCACGGCCGTTGTCGTGGCCACCACGGCCGTTGTCGTGGCCGAAGCGGCCGTTGTCGTGGCCGAAGCGGCCGTTGTCGTAACGGCCGTTGTCGTAGCGGTCGTGACCGCGGCCGTTGTAACCCCAGTCACAGTCGTCGTTCCACCGGTTGTGGTTGTCGCAGTAGCGACTGTAGGAACCACGGTCGTGGTGCGACGAGTCGTTCGCCGACGCAGTGCCCGCTGTACCTATCGCGATGCCACCGGCCATCGTCAGCCCGGCGGCCGACACCGCGAGAAGTCGCCTTGCGCGCTGTGCTCGCATGAGATATTCCCTTTCGTTCCACCGACTCCCGCGCATGGCGCGAAGCAATGTCGAGAGCGGATGGCCGCCGCCGCACTGAAAGTACGGCAGGGTCGTGGGGTGTAACCGCACGTTCATGGACACGCACCCGACCGCCGATGCCGCCGAGTCGCCCGGAACGGTTCACGAGCGGGCTCTTGACCCTGGCCCGGAGGTACACGAGTCGGATCGGTCGGGTAAGCCGTGCCTGCGGCCTTTCACTCATAGAGCCTAGCCGCGCATGTGGCGCACGTCACCTCGAGGGGGGCATCGGGCGCAAAGTCACCGGGGGACCCGGACCACACCCTCCTGGACCACCGAGACGGCCAGCCGTCCGTCCTGCGTGTGGATGCGGGCCTGGCCGAGGCCCCGGCCGCCGGACGCGGACGGCGACTCCTGGTCGTACAGCAGCCATTCGTCGGCGCGGAACGGCCGGTGGAACCACATGGCGTGGTCCAGCGAGGCCCCGACGACGTCCCCGACGGCCCAGCCGCCCCGGCCGTGCGCGAGCAGCACGGAGTCGAGGAGGGTCATGTCGGAGACGTACGTGGCGAGCACGACGTGCAGGAGCGGGTCGTCGGTGAGCTTGCCGTTGGTGCGGAACCACACCTGGGAGCGCGGCTCGCGCGGTGCGCCGAAGTCCCCGAAGGGCGGGTCGTCGACGTACCGCAGGTCGACGGCGGCCCGGGCCTCCAGGAACCGCTCCACGGTCTCGGCGGGCAGGTGCGGGTAGCCCCGCAGCCGCTCCTCGCCGGTGGGGAGGGTCTCCGGATCGGGGGCGGCCGGCATCGGGGCCTGGTGGTCCAGGCCCTCCTCGTACGTCTGGAAGGACGCCGACAGGCCGAAGATCGGCTTGCCGTGCTGGACGGCGACCACCCGGCGGGTGGTGAAGGAGCGGCCGTCGCGCAGGCGGTCGACGTTGTAGACGATCGGCGCGCCGGGATCGCCGGGACGCAGGAAGTACGCGTGCAGGGAGTGCGCGTGCCGGTCGGCGGGGACCGTGCGCCCGGCGGCGACCAGGGCCTGGGCGGCCACCTGCCCGCCGAAGACCCGGGGGACGACGGCGGAGCGGGACTGCCCGCGGTAGATGTCCTCCTCGATCCGCTCGAGGTCGAGCAGGTCGAGGAGGGACCGGAGTGCTTCGCTCATGTCCTGTGGTCTACAGGCCCATGTCCTTCGCGATGATCGTCTTCATGATCTCGCTGGTGCCGCCGTAGATGCGGTTGACGCGGTTGTCCGCGTACAGGCGGGCGATCGGGTACTCGTTCATGTAGCCGTAGCCGCCGTGCAGCTGGAGGCAGCGGTCGATGACGCGGTGGGCCACCTCGGTGCAGAACAGCTTGGCGCTGGCGGCCTCGGCGGGAGTGAGCTCGCCGGCGTCCAGGGCCTCGGTCGCGCGGTCGGCGACGGCCTCGGCGGCGTCCACCTCGGCCTGGCAGGCGGCCAGCTCGAACTTGGTGTTCTGGAAGTGGGCGACCGGCTTGCCGAAGACGGTGCGGTCCTGCACGTACTGCTTGGCGAAGCGGACGGCGGCCTTGGCCTGGGCGTAGGCGCCGAAGGCGATGCCCCAGCGCTCGGAGGCCAGGTTGTGGCCGAGGTAGGAGAAGCCCTTGTTCTCCTCGCCGAGCAGGTCCTCGACGGGCACCTTGACGTCGACGAAGGCCAGCTCGGCGGTGTCGGAGACGCGCAGGCCGAGCTTGTCCAGCTTGCGGCCCACCGAGTAGCCCTCGGACTTGGTGTCCACGGCGAACAGGGAGATGCCGAAGCGGCGGTCGTCCTCGCGCGGGGCGGAGGTGCGGGCGCAGACGATCACCTTGTCGGCGTGGACGCCGCCGGTGATGAAGGTCTTGGCGCCGTTGAGGACGTAGTGCGTGCCGTCCTCGGAGAGCCTGGCGGTGGTCTTCATGCCCGCGAGGTCGGAGCCGGTGCCCGGCTCGGTCATCGCGATGGCCCACATCTCCTCGCCGGTGACGAACTTCGGCAGGTAGCGCTTCTTCTGCTCGTCGGTGGCCAGCATCTTGATGTAGGGCAGGGCGAGCAGCACGTGCACGCCGGAGCCGCCGAAGCTGACGCCCGCGCGGGCGGTCTCCTCGTAGAGGACGGCCTCGAACTTGTGGCTGTCCAGGCCGGCGCCGCCGAACTCCTCGGGCACGTTGATGCCGAAGATGCCCAGCTCGCCGAGCTTGTAGTAGAACTCGCGCGGCGCCTGGCCCGCGGCGAACCACTCGTCGTAGACGGGGACGACCTCGGCCTCGATGAAGGCGCGGAGGGTCTCCCGGAACGCCTCGTGGTCCTCGTTGAACACCGTACGGCGCACGGCGCCACCTCCAGGGTACGTGTCTAAGCGCTTGCTCAGACTTCACCGTACCGGCGGGTAGGGAGGGCGTCCAGAGAGGGAGGCGGGTAACCCTCGTCACTCCGCGGGCGGCACCCCTACGCCTCGGCCACCGCCGCGAACGCGCCCCGCGCCATGCGGTGCAGGAGGTCCGCCGTCACCGCACGGCCCGGGAGCGAGCCGGGGCGGCCCAGGTGGGGGGTCGAGTTCAGGAGGCCGAAGACCGAGTGGACCGCCGAACGGGCGCTCGGTTCGGCCACGGCCGGGTACACCTGGCGGACCACCCCGACCCACAGCTCCACGTACTGCCGCTGCAGCTGCCGCACCATCTTGCGGTCGGCGTCCCGGAGGCGGTCCAGCTCCCGGTCGTGCAGGGTGATGAGCGGGCGGTCGTCGAGCGCGAAGTCGATGTGCCCCTCGATGAGCGAGTCGAGGACCGCCTCGGGCCCCGTCCCGCCGGGTCCCGCGCCGGAGCCGGCCACCCCCTCGGCCTCCGCGATCCGCCGCTTCGCCCCGGTCAGCAGCGAGTCGCTGATCCCGACCAGCAGCTCGGCGAGCATCGCGTCCTTGCCGGGGAAGTGCCGGTAGAGACCGGGGCCGCTGATCCCGACCGCGGCGCCTATCTCGTCGACGCCGACCCCGTGGAAGCCGCGCTCGGCGAAGAGCCGGGCGGCCTCCTTGAGGATCTGCTCGCGGCGGGTGGGGGCGTCGGTTCTGGTGGCCATGGGAACGATTCTAGACAGGGAGGTTAGCGGTCGTTAACCTGAAGGCCATGCGTTAACGCTCATTAACTGGTCGATCACTGGGTGAGGGGACCGCAGGATGCACGAGGCACCGGAGCTGACGAGCGATGGGGGTCCCCCCGCGCGAGTCCTTTCGAGCGTGGGGGACGATCCCGCGTCGGAGGCCTTTCGGGCCAACGAGGAGGCGCACCGCGTCCTCGTGGAGGAGCTGCGCGCCAAGCTGGCGGCGGCCCGGCTCGGCGGCGGGGAGCGGGCCAGGGCCCGGCACACCGCGCGCGGCAAGCTGCTGCCGCGCGACCGCGTGGACACGCTGCTGGATCCGGGCTCGCCGTTCCTGGAGCTGGCGCCGCTCGCGGCCGACGGACTGTACGACGGCCAGGCCCCGGCCGCCGGCGTCATCGCCGGGATCGGACGGGTCAGCGGCCGGGAGTGCGTGATCGTCGCCAACGACGCCACCGTCAAGGGCGGCACGTACTACCCGATGACCGTGAAGAAGCACCTGAGGGCGCAGGAGGTGGCGCTGGAGAACCGGCTGCCGTGCCTGTACCTCGTCGACTCCGGCGGCGCCTTCCTGCCGATGCAGGACGAGGTCTTCCCCGACCGCGAGCACTTCGGGCGGATCTTCTACAACCAGGCCCGGATGTCGGGCGCCGGCATCCCGCAGATCGCCGCCGTCCTCGGGTCCTGCACGGCGGGCGGGGCGTACGTCCCGGCGATGAGCGACGAGGCCGTCATCGTCCGCGGACAGGGCACGATCTTCCTGGGCGGCCCGCCGCTGGTGAAGGCGGCCACCGGTGAGGTGGTGACCGCGGAGGAGCTGGGCGGCGGCGAGGTCCACTCACGCGTGTCGGGGGTGACCGACCACCTCGCCGAGGACGACGCGCACGCCCTGCGCATCGTGCGGACCATCGTCTCGACCCTTCCCGCGCGCGGCACACCGCCCTGGGAGGTGCGGCCCGCCGTCGAGCCGAAGGCCGATCCCCAGGGGCTGTACGGCGTGGTGCCGGTCGACTCCCGCACGCCCTACGACGTCCGCGAGGTCATCGCGCGCGTGGTGGACGGCTCCCGGTTCGCCGAGTTCAAGTCCGAGTTCGGGCAGACCCTCGTCACCGGCTTCGCCCGGATCCACGGCCACCCGGTGGGGATCGTCGCCAACAACGGCATCCTGTTCTCCGAGTCGGCCCAGAAGGGCGCCCACTTCATCGAGCTGTGCGACCAGCGCGGCATCCCGCTGGTCTTCCTCCAGAACATCTCCGGCTTCATGGTCGGCAGGGACTACGAGGCGGGCGGCATCGCCAAGCACGGCGCCAAGATGGTGACGGCGGTGGCGTGCACGCGCGTGCCGAAGCTGACGGTCGTGGTCGGCGGGTCGTACGGCGCGGGCAACTACTCGATGTGCGGCCGGGCGTACTCGCCGCGCTTCCTGTGGATGTGGCCCAACGCCAAGATCTCCGTGATGGGCGGCGAGCAGGCCGCGTCCGTGCTGGCCACGGTCAAGCGGGACCAGCTGGAGGCCCGCGGGGAGGACTGGCCGGCGGAGGAGGAAGAGGCGTTCAAGGCGCCGGTCCGCGCCCAGTACGAGCGGCAGGGGAACGCCTACTACGCGACCGCCCGCCTGTGGGACGACGGGATCATCGAGCCCGCCGACACCCGGCGGGTGCTGGGGCTGGCCCTGACCGCGTGCGCCAACGCGCCACTGGGCGAGCCCCGGTTCGGCGTCTTCCGGATGTGAGGAGGGGACCCATGGGAAACGCACACGAGGTTTCACGCATGTTCGACACCGTGCTCGTCGCCAACCGGGGCGAGATCGCCGTCCGGGTCGTCCGGACGCTGCGCTCGCTGGGAGTGCGCTCGGTGGCGGTCTTCTCCGACGCCGACGCGGACGCCCGGCACGTGCGGGAGGCCGACACGGCGGTGCGGATCGGTCCGGCGCCGGCGGCGGAGAGCTATCTGTCCGTGGAGCGGCTGCTGGACGCGGCGGCCCGTACGGGGGCGCGGGCCGTGCACCCCGGGTACGGCTTCCTCGCGGAGAACGCCGGTTTCGCGCGGGCCTGCGAGGAGGCGGGGCTGGTCTTCGTCGGGCCGCCCGCCGACGCCATCGCGCTGATGGGCGACAAGATCCGCGCCAAGGAGACGGTGCGGGCGGCCGGGGTGCCGGTGGTGCCCGGCTCCAGCGGCAGCGGCCTGACGGACGCGCAGCTCGCCGACGCGGCCCGCGGGATCGGGATGCCGGTGCTGCTGAAGCCGTCGGCCGGCGGTGGCGGCAAGGGCATGCGGCTGGTGCGGGACGAGGCCGTGCTCGCCGACGAGATCGCCGCCGCCCGCCGCGAGGCCCGCGCCTCCTTCGGCGACGACACGCTGCTGGTGGAGCGGTGGATCGACCGGCCCCGGCACATCGAGATCCAGGTCCTGGCCGACGGCCACGGGAACGTGGTGCACCTGGGCGAGCGCGAGTGCTCGCTGCAGCGCCGGCACCAGAAGGTCGTCGAGGAGGCGCCGAGCGTCCTCCTCGACGAGGCCACGCGGGCCGCGATGGGCGAGGCGGCCGTGCAGGCGGCGCGTTCCTGCGGCTACCGGGGCGCGGGCACGGTGGAGTTCATCGTGCCGGGCGGCGACCCGTCGCAGTACTACTTCATGGAGATGAACACCCGCCTCCAGGTGGAGCACCCGGTGACCGAGCTGGTGACCGGTCTCGACCTGGTGGAGTGGCAGCTGCGGGTCGCGGCCGGCGAGCGGCTCGGGTTCGCACAGGAGGACGTCCGGCTGACCGGGCACGCGATCGAGGCCCGGCTGTGCGCGGAGGACCCTGCCCGTGGCTTCCTCCCCTCCGGCGGCACGGTGCTCGCGCTGCACGAGCCCGAGGGCGACGGGGTGCGCACCGACTCCGGGCTCAGCGAGGGCACGGAGGTCGGCAGCCTCTACGACCCGATGCTGTCCAAGGTGATCGCGTACGGCCCCGACCGCGCCACCGCGCTGCGCAGGCTGCGGGCGGCCCTCGCGGAGACGGTGACGCTGGGCGTGCAGACCAACGCCGGGTTCCTGCGCCGGCTCCTCGCGCACCCGGCGGTGGTGGCGGGCGAGCTGGACACCGGGCTGGTGGAGCGGGACGTGGACGCGCTCGTCCCGGACGAGGTGCCGACGGAGGTCTACGCTGCGGCGGCGCTGCTGCGCCGGGCGGCGCTCGTCCCGGCCGCCGGCGGCACCGGCTGGTCGGACCCGTTCGACGCCGGAGACGGCTGGCGGATGGGCGGGGAGCGGGCCTGGACGGCGCACCACCTGCGGGTGCCGGGCCGGGACCCGGTCACCGTGCGGGTGCGCGGCACGGCGGACGGCGGGACCGAGATCCTGCCGGAGGGCGCGGAGCGGCCCCTGCCGGCGTCCGAGGTCACGGCGGCCGGGGACGGGCTCCGGTACACCTTCCGGCTCGACGGCGTCGCCCACACCGTCGCCGCGCTGCCGGACGGCACCTGGCTGGGCCGCGACGGCGACGCCTGGCAGGTGCGCGACCACGACCCCGTCGCCGCCTCGCTGAGCCGCGCCGCCCACGCCGGCGCCGACTCGCTGACCGCGCCGATGCCGGGCACGGTGACGGTGGTGAAGGTCGCCGTCGGCGACGAGGTGACGGCCGGGCAGAGCCTGCTGGTGGTGGAGGCGATGAAGATGGAGCACGTCGTCTCCGCCCCGCACGCCGGCACCGTCGCCGAGCTGGACGTGTCCCCCGGCACGACGGTCGCCATGGACCAGGTGCTGGCGGTCATCGCCCCCGCCGAGAAGAGCGAGGAGGAGACGGCATGAGCACCCCGGACCTGGGCCTGCCCATGACCGTGCCGGCCGAGGGCCTGCCCGCCCGCGTCCGCATCCACGAGGTCGGCGCCCGCGACGGCCTGCAGAACGAGAAGGGGACCGTGCCGACGGCCGTCAAGGCGGAGTTCGTCCGCCGCCTGGCGGGCACCGGTCTGACCACGATCGAGGCGACGAGCTTCGTCCACCCCGAGTGGGTCCCCCAGCTGGCGGACGCGGAGCAGCTGTTCCCGGCGGTCGCTGACCTGCCGGTGGACCTCCCGGTCCTGGTGCCGAACGAGCGCGGCCTGGACCGCGCGCTCGCGCTCGGCGCCCGCCGCGTCGCCGTCTTCGCCAGCGCCACGGAGTCCTTCGCCAAGGCCAACCTCAACCGCACGGTGGACGAGGCGCTGGCCATGTTCGAGCCGGTGGTGGCGCGGGCGAAGAGCGAGGACGTCCACGTCCGCGGCTACCTGTCGATGTGCTTCGGCGACCCCTGGGAGGGCGCCGTGCCCGTCGGGCAGGTGGTCGCGGTCTGCCGGGCCCTGCTGGACATGGGCTGCGACGAACTGAGCCTCGGCGACACGATCGGCGTGGCCACGCCGGGCCACGTCGAGGCCCTGCTGCGCGCGCTCACCGGGGCCGGGGTCCCCGTGGCGGCGCTCGGCGTGCACTTCCACGACACCTACGGCCAGGCCCTGTCCAACACCCTGGCCGCGCTGCGGCTCGGCGTCACCACGGTCGACGCCTCCGCCGGCGGGCTGGGCGGCTGCCCGTACGCCAGGTCCGCCACCGGCAACCTCGCCACCGAAGACCTCGTGTGGATGCTGCGCGGCCTCGGCATCGACACCGGGGTGGACCTCGGCCGTCTGGTCGCCACCAGCGTCTGGATGGCCGCGCACCTGGGCCGACCCAGCCCGTCCCGCACCGTACGAGCCCTCGCCGGCTCGGGCGCCGACTCCCACCAGGAGCAGTGACAGCCATGGACCACAAGCTCTCCCCCGAACTGGAAGAACTCCGCCGTACGGTCGAGGAGTTCGCGCACGACGTCGTGGCACCGAAGATCGGCGACTTCTACGAGCGGCACGAGTTCCCGTACGAGATCGTGCGGGAGATGGGCCGCATGGGCCTGTTCGGCCTGCCGTTCCCGGAGGAGTACGGCGGCATGGGCGGCGACTACCTGGCCCTCGGCGTCGCCCTGGAGGAACTGGCCCGGGTCGACTCGTCGGTGGCCATCACGCTGGAGGCCGGTGTCTCGCTGGGCGCGATGCCGATCCACCTGTTCGGCACCGAGGAGCAGAAGCGTGAGTGGCTGCCGAAGCTGTGCTCGGGCGAGATCCTCGGCGCCTTCGGGCTGACCGAGCCGGACGGCGGCTCGGACGCGGGCGCGACCCGCACGACGGCACGGCTGGACGAGGCCACGAACGAGTGGGTGATCAACGGCGCCAAGTGCTTCATCACCAACTCGGGCACGGACATCACGGGTCTGGTGACCGTCACGGCGGTCACGGGCCGCAAGCCGGACGGCCGGCCGCTGATCTCGGCGATCATCGTGCCGTCCGGCACGCCGGGCTTCACGGTGGCCGCCCCGTACTCGAAGGTCGGCTGGAACGCCTCGGACACCCGTGAGCTGTCCTTCTCCGACGTCCGGGTGCCGGCGGAGAACCTGCTGGGCGAGCAGGGGCGCGGCTACGCCCAGTTCCTGCGGATCCTGGACGAGGGCCGGATCGCCATCGCCGCGCTGGGCACGGGGCTGGCGCAGGGCTGCGTGGACGAGTCGGTGAGGTACGCGAAGGAACGTCACGCCTTCGGCAGGCCGATCGGCGCGAACCAGGCCATCCAGTTCAAGATCGCCGACATGGAGATGAAGGCCCACACGGCCCGCCTCGCCTGGCGGGACGCGGCGTACCGGCTGGTGGCGGGCGAGCCGTTCAAGAAGGAGGCGGCCATCGCGAAGCTGTACTCGTCGACGGTCGCGGTGGACAACGCCCGCGACGCCACGCAGATCCACGGCGGCTACGGCTTCATGAACGAGTATCCGGTGGCCCGCATGTGGCGCGACTCCAAGATCCTGGAGATCGGCGAGGGCACCAGCGAGGTCCAGCGGATGCTGATCGCCCGGGAGCTGGGTCTGGCGGGCTGAGCCACCGCCCGCCCGGTCCCTGACGGACACCGGCCCCGCGCCTGGACGGCGCGGGGCCGTCGCGTTCGTCCGGCGGTGGACGGACGCCCGCCGAAGAGCCGCCCCGCTCCCCTGCGACGTGGTCCGCCGCTGAGGGGGCGTCACCCCGTCCCGACGCCCGGCACGGGCCCGGGGCCGCGCGCGGTCCTCCTTCCCCCCCGGTCACGTTTCCATCACGAAGCCTCCTCTTCGATTCCCCGGAACGACACAGTCCGTCACGGTGAACGAAAGATCAAGAACGTTGCCGGAGCGCGCGGCCGGTGCGCCGGACACAGGGGCGAGGGGGGACATCCGGTTCCGCGCAACGGTTTCCGGCAGCGTCGCCGCCGTACGGGCGGTGTGCGCGGACACTCGGGGGGTCTGTTCCATGTCTCCGCACCACGATCCGGTGGCGGGCGTTCCACCGACCCGCGCCCTCTGAGGAACGGCTCTGCCGTCGAGCGGCCGTGTTCCCGCGGCCGGCGCACGTCCCCCGCACCCCGCCTCTCACCGCCGGGACGCACGACGTCACGCCCGAAGCCGCCGCGCAGGCCACGAACGACCTCATGACCAGTGGGCCCCCAGGGCCCGCTCCGTGCCGGACCGACAGGAGAAGACGGAGTCATGGCTGACGAGATGGTGCTTCGCGCCCAGAGATTCATCAACACCACGTACGACAACGGCGCGACCCTGGGCATATCCAAGCTGGAGGAGAACGGCCAGACCGGCTGGCCCGTGATGTACGCCCTGACCCGGGCGCTGCAGTACGAGATGGGCATCACCGCCCTGTCCAACGCCTTCGGGCCGACCACCCTCGGCAAGCTGGGTGAGCTGTACGGCAAGCTCGACGAGACGACGATCCCGTCGGCCGACTTCTGCCGCATCGTCCAGTCCGCCCTCTACTGCAAGGGCTACGACGGCGGTGAGATCGACGGCACGTACAACGACCGGGTGAAGGCCGCCGTCGTCAGGCTCAACCAGAACATGGGAGTGGACAGCACGTATCCGGGCAGCGCCCTGTGGCCGAAGGTGGTCAAGGGACTGTTCACCATGGACGCGTACGTCACCGTGAGCGGCGGTTCCGACGCCATCCGCTCCGTCCAGCAGTGGCTCAACGGCCGGTACATCCTGCGCAAGGACTACTACGTCATCCCGTGCGACGGTCACCACTCCCGCGACGTGGCCAAGTCGATGCTGCTGGCGATCCAGTACGAGCTGGGCATGGCGGACGGCGTCGCCAACGGCGTGTTCGGACCGGGCACCCAGTCCGGCCTGAAGAGCCGCACCGTGTCGCTGGGCACCACCGACGTCTGGGCGCAGCTGTTCACCGCGGCGATGATCCTGAACAAGCGGAACGTCCCCTTCGGCAACTTCACCTCCGCGGTGCAGTCCGGCGTGCAGACCTTCCAGTCCTTCAGCAAGCTCCCCGTGACCGGCAAGGGCGACTTCCAGACCTGGGCCTCGCTGCTCGTCTCCTACGGCGACCAGTCCCGCAAGGGGGAGGCCTGCGACGGCGTCACCATGATCACGCCCGCTCGCGCGCAAGCGCTGAAGGCCGCCGGCTACAAGTACATCGGCCGCTACCTGTTCAACCCGTCCAGCACCGACCTGCCGGAGAAGCAGATCCAGCCCGGCGAGCTGGCCACCATCAAGGAAGCCGGGCTGCGCTGCTTCCCGATCTTCCAGACGTGGAGCCGGTCCGCGGACTACTTCAGCTACAACCAGGGCACCGCCGACGCGTTCCGGGCGATCGAGTGGGCCCGGTTCCACGGCTTCAAGCCCGGCACCATCATCTACTTCGCGGTGGATTACGACGCCATGGACGGTGAGGTCACGCAGTACGTCATCCCGCACTTCCGCGGGGTGATGCGCGCCATCGGCGAGAATTCCGGCTACGGGGTGGGCGTGTACGGTCCCCGCAACGTGTGCCAGCGGATCGCGGACGCCGGGTACGCCGCGGCGAGCTTCGTCTCCGACATGTCGAGCGGCTTCTCCGGAAACCTCGGCTATCCGTTGCCCACCAACTGGGCCTTCGACCAGATCTCCACGATCACCGTCGGCTCGGGGACGGGGTCCATAGAGGTCGACAACAACATCGCCTCGGGCCGCGACACCGGGCAGGGCGACTTCGACCCGGGCGTCTCCCTGGACGGTCTGGACACGGACCTGGACAAGGAGGCGTACGGGGACGCGTTGCTCCAGGACGTCCGGACGTACCTGGAATCGATCGGCGTTCCGGAGACCGGCGGCGAGGCCTGGACGCCCGACAAGGACTGGGCCACCCTCGGCGGCATCTCCAGCACCAAGGCCACCGAGCTGGTGCTGAGCGCGGACTGGCTGTTCACCTCGCTGGCGCGGCAGCTCAAGCTCCGCAAGGCACTCATCCAGGCGCCGGTGCTGTGGGAGCTGCGCAAGTTCAACCCGTTGGACATCGCTGCGGACGAGGCGGTCAAGGCCGGGGCGGACGACGACTGCAGCACCGGCTGGGGGCAGATCTTCGCCTGGGTGACGATCGACGCCCGCAACTACTGCATGCAGCAGGGAATCATCAACGGCACCCCTCTCACCGACGACGACATCCCGTCGGTGTGGAGGCAGCTCAACGAGGACACGACGTACAACATCCGTTCGGTGGCCTACCTGACCATCTACAACGCCCACCAGATCGGCGCCCCCCGTCCGGGTCTGTCCACCACCCTGTCCCAGACCCAGGCTCTGCTGGCACGGTACAACGGGACCGGTGACGATGCCGCGCAGTACGGGCGCGAGCTGATCGGCCTGTACAACGTGCTGGAGAACTACAACATGCTGTCCCGCGGCCAGTAGGACCGAGTGAGACCGAGTGAAGACAAGCACCGCACACCCACGCCTCATGCTGGGCATGTCCCTGGTCGTCAATGTCCTGCTGGGGATTCCAGCCGTCGTCCCCGCATTCCTGCTCTGGTACTTCGCGGCCAACTGGCCGCTGGCCTCCCTGGGCTGGACCAGTCGCGAGCCGACCGAGAACGACGGGATGCTCCCGTGGGTCCTGGTCGCGGCGCCCGTCCTCACTCTGTTCGGTCTCGTGTGGTGGCTGGCCAACCATCCGCTGCGGCGGAGGTCGGCGCTGACCCCACGCGGCTACTGGCTGCTGAGCGCCGCGGCCACCGCGGTGCCCACGCTCAGCCTCGTCATCATCAGCTGGGGAAGGAACTGAAAGACGTGTCTCACGACAAGAACGGTGTACCGAGACGGTTCGTCGTCAAGAGCGCCGGCGTGCTCACCGCGGCAGCCGCCGTCGGGGCTGCCGTCCCGTCCGTGGCCGCGGCCGCCCCGGTGACCGCTCCCCGGAGCGCGCCTCGCACCCCGGACAGGGCCCCCACCTCGGCCAACGGCTGGACCCTGGAGAAGCAGGCCAATCACGTCTCCACGGTCTGGACCCGCTCCGTCTCCGGTACGGGACGGGAAGTCGACGTCCGCATCGGCGACGCGCAGGCGATCCTGTTCCACGTCGTGCGGCGCTTCCACTACGAGGTCGAGCAGCTGCACCGCGCCGACCTCGCCGGCTGGCAGCCGATCGGCGGGCTGAAGAAGGACCTGCCGGAGTCGAACCTCGCCTCGGGCACCGCGGTGCGGATCCGTCCGGGTGCGAGCGCGCCCGGTGGGCTCTTCCCGCTGCAGCTGCTGACCGTGCGCGACATCCTCGCCGACTGCGGGGGCGTGGTGCGCTGGGGCGGCGACGACAGCCCGGTGGACGAGTCGCTGTTCTACATCGGCCTCGGCCCGGACGACGTGCGGGTGCGCGAACTCGCCGACCGGCTCCGCGTCCGGGAGGCCACGCCCGGCCTGGGGGCCGGCGCCGCCGTGGACGTGCCGGCCACGTCCCGGCGCGAGCGCGCGAACCGCTTGCACCGACAGCAGCGGGCCCACTGACGGGACGACACGAGGGGCCGCCCCGGAGGTGACTCCGGGGCGGGCGCCCGGCCGTGCGGTGGTGTCAGGCGCGGGTCGCGTATGCGAGGAAGCGGGCCCAGGGCGGGCCGGACGTGTTCACCGCGCTCCTCGCATGCGCCTCGACAGGGCCGAGGAGTCCTCGGGGGTCAGGGCCCGTGAACGGATCTCGGCAGAGCGCCGGCGGAGTCGGCCGATCCCCTTCGGGGTGGTGATGAGCCGCCCGGGTGCCGTTCCGGTACGGCCTGTTCGCTGATGAAGCCGAACGCCGTCACCGGTCTCCGGCTCGTCGCCGGGGGCCGTGCCGGGCCATGCGCGCGGTGATCCGGTCGTTCCTCTCCTCCTCGGCGGGCAGCGGCGGCACGCCGAAGGACACCGCCCGCGCGGTCCATGAAGCCGGCCGGAAGGAAAAGCGCCGCCCCGGTTCGACGGAGGCCACCGTCCGCCCTCCGCACTCGTACGCTGCCCCTGCGTACCGGTCTTCGGTCTGACGAGTCCGCAGCCGCCGCAGGGGGGACGTGCGGCACGAGGTCAGCCCCGTCCCTCGACTCCCGGTTGCCGCACACGTGTTCAAGCGGCGACTCAACCCCGCCCCGCGCGATCGGGTTCCAGACCGCCAGGGCCGTGACGGGCAGTGGCCCGCGTCACACCGCCACCCCGTGGGGGGACGCCTTGAGGTTAGGCTAACCTAAGCTCCGTTCCGACCAGTGGACCAGCAGACACGAAAGCAGACCGAACCCATGCCCAACGCCCGCCCCACATCCCTCACCCGCCGCGGAATCCTCGCCGCCGGCGGCGCCCTCGGCCTCGGTGCCGTGCTCGCGGCCTGCGGGGACGACGACGGGAAGAGCGGCGGCTCGGGCAAGGAGACGGGTGCCGCCAAGTCCGGCCCCTGGACGTTCAAGGACGACCGCGGCACCACCGTGAAGCTGGACAAGGTCCCGGCGAACATCGTCGCCTTCACCGGCGTGGCCGCCGCCCTGTACGACTACGGCATCGAGGTCAAGGGCGTCTTCGGTCCGACCAGGACGAAGGACGGCAAGGCCGACGTCCAGGCCGGCGACATGGACGTCAGCAAGCTGACGATCTTCGGCAACAAGTTCGACAGCTTCAACGTCGAGCAGTACGCGGCCTTCCAGCCCGATGTGCTCATCTCCACGACGTTCGACGACGCCGGCACCCTCTGGTACGTGCCGGAGGCCTCCAAGGACAAGATCGCCAAGCTGGCGCCGAGCGTGGCGATCTCGGTCTACGACCGCCAGATGCCGAAGCCGCTGCAGCGCATGGCCGAGCTGGCCGAGTCGCTGGGCGCCGACATGAAGGCCGCGAAGGTCGTCGAGGCGAAGAAGAAGTTCGAGACCGCCGCCGAGCGGCTGCGCAAGGCCGCCAAGGCCCGGCCGGAGATCAAGGTGCTGGCCGGTTCCGCCGCGCCGGACCTCTTCTACGTCTCCGGCTCGAACTACTCCATCGACCTGGAGTACTTCAAGGCCCTCGGCGTGAACATCGTGGAGCCCCCGGAGGAGGCCAAGAAGGCGACCGGCGGCTGGTTCGAGAGCCTGAGCTGGGAGAACGCCAACAAGTACCCGGCCGACGTCATCATCATGGACGACCGCGCCTCGACCATCCAGCCCGCCGACATCAGCGAGGGCACCTGGAAGGCGCTCCCCGCGGTCAAGGCCGGCCAGGTCATCTCCCGCTCCCCCGAGCCGATCCTGTCCTACGACAAGTGCACGCCACTGCTCGACAACCTCGCCGAGGCCATCGAGAAGGCGAAGAAGGTCAGCTGACCCCGTCCGCCCCGACTCGCAGGAGCCCCCCGTGACGACTGCCGTAGCCGCCCCGTTCCGTTTCTTCTCCCTCCAGGTCGTACGGACGAGGCGGCTCGGCCCGTCTCTGACCCGGGTCACCTTCGCCGGGCCCGACCTCGCCGCCTTCCGCTCCGACGGACGCGACCAGTCCCTGTCGCTGTTCCTGCCGCACCCCGGCCAGACGGAGCCCGCGGTGCCCGTGGAGCTGGGGGACGGGTGGTGGCAGGCGTGGCGCGAACTCCCGGACGACGTGCGGGCGGTGATGCGCTCGTACACGCTGCGGGGCCTGCGCCGGGACGCCCTGGGGAACACCGTCGAGATCGACATCGACTTCGTCCTGCACGGCGTCGTCCCGGAAGTGCCGGAAGTGCCGGAAGTGCCGGGACCGCCGGGGCCGCCGGCCGGTCCGGGCGAACCGGGTGAGCCGGAAGCCGCGGTCCAGGCGGGCCCCGCCTCCCGCTGGGCCGCCCGCGCCGCCGCCGGCGACCGGGTCCTGCTGCTGGGCCCGGCGGTCGCCGACAACCGGGCGATCCGCTTCCGGCCGCCCGAGGACACCGACCTGGTGGTCGTCTGGGGCGACGAGACCGCCCTGCCCGCCGCCTCGGCCGCACTGGAGTCCCTGCCGGCCGGCACCCGCACCCGCGTGTGGCTGGAGGTGCCGCACGCCGAGGACGTGCAGGAACTGACGACCGCGGCGGACGCCGAGATCACCTGGCTGGTCCGGGACGGGGCCGAGGACCCGGACGGCATGGCCCTCGGCGCGCTCCGCGCGGCCCGGCTGCCGTCCGCCCGGCACCCGTACGTCTGGCTCGCCGGCGAGTCCGGCCGCGTCAAGGCGCTGCGCCGGCACTTCGTGGGCGAGCGCGGCGTCGACCGGCGCCGCGTCACCTTCGTCGGCTACTGGCGGCGGGGCCTGACGGAGGAACAGCTCCGCGAGCAGGGCTGACGGCCGGCACCGCCCACCCCGCAACTCACCGCCCGTGACGGGCACATGAGCCGTGCGTGACGGCCGTCACGCACAGGCGCGCATCCGAACGACATCAATTAGGTTAGGCTAACCTAAGTTCGAAGCCCGGGCCCCGTCCCTTCCCGTCCCTCTCGGACCATCCCCACCGGAGGACCCCCACATGCGCTCGCACCTGCTCAACGGCACCACCGCGGAGCGGTACCGCCGCTCCGTGACCCAAGGAGTCGAGCGGGTGGCCGCCAAACTCGCCGCCACCGACCGGCCGTTCACCGGCGTCACGGTCGACGCCCTCGCCCCGCGCATCGACGCGATCGACCTCGACACGCCGCTGCACGACACGGCCGCGGTCCTCGACGAGCTGGAGGACGTCTACCTCCGCGACGCCGTCTACTTCCACCACCCCCGTTACCTCGCCCACCTCAACTGCCCGGTCGTCATCCCGGCCGTGCTCGGCGAGGCGGTCCTGTCCGCCGTCAACTCCTCCCTGGACACCTGGGACCAGTCGGCCGGCGGCACCCTCATCGAGCGGAAACTGATCGACTGGACCGCCGCCCGCGCCGGCCTCGGCCCCGCCGCCGACGGCGTGTTCACCTCCGGCGGCAGCCAGTCCAACCTCCAGGCGCTGCTGCTGGCCCGCGAGGAGGCCAAGACCGAGGAGCTCGGGAAGCTGCGCGTCTTCGCCTCCGAGGTCAGCCACTTCAGCGTGCAGAAGTCGGCGAAACTGCTCGGCCTCGGCCCCGACGCCGTCGTCACGGTCCCCGTCGACCACGACAAGCGCCTGCAGACCGTCGCCCTCGCCCGCGAGCTGGAGCGCTGCGCCGCGGACGGCCTCGTCCCCATGGCCGTCGTCGCCACCGCCGGCACCACCGACTTCGGCTCCATCGACCCGCTGCCGGAGATCGCCGCGCTGTGCGCCCAGTACGGGGTGTGGCTGCACGTGGACGCCGCTTACGGCTGCGGACTGCTCGCCTCCCTGAAGTACCGGGACCGGCTGACCGGCATCGAGCGGGCCGACTCCGTCACCGTCGACTACCACAAGTCCTTCTTCCAGCCGGTGAGTTCGTCCGCCCTGCTGGTGAGGGACGGGGCCACCCTGCGCCACGCCACCTACCACGCGGAGTACCTCAACCCGCGCCGCATGGTGCGCGAGCGCATCCCCAACCAGGTCGACAAGTCCCTGCAGACCACCCGCCGTTTCGACGCCCTCAAGCTGTGGATGACGCTGCGCGTGATGGGCGCCGACGGCATCGGCGAGCTCTTCGACGAGGTGTGCGACCTCGCCGCCGAGGGCTGGCGGCTGCTCGCCGCCGACCCGCGCTTCGACGTGGTCGTCGAACCGAGCCTGTCCACGCTGGTCTTCCGCTACGTCCCGGCGGCCGTCACCGAGCCCGCCGAGATCGACCGCGCCAACCTGTACGCCCGCAAGGCCCTGTTCGCCTCCGGCGACGCGGTGGTCGCGGGCACCAAGGTGGCCGGCCGCCACTACCTGAAGTTCACCCTGCTCAACCCCGAGACGACCACGGCCGACATCGCCGCCGTCCTCGACCTGATCGCCGGCCACGCCGAGCAGTACCTGGGAGAGTCCCTTGACCGCGCTTCCTGAAGCCAGTGCCCCGTACGACTTCGTCGGGATAGGCCTCGGCCCCTTCAACCTCGGCCTGGCCTGCCTCACCGAGCCCATCGCCGAGCTGAACGGCGTCTTCCTGGAGTCCAAGCCCGACTTCGAGTGGCACGCCGGCATGTTCCTGGACGGCGCCCACCTCCAGACCCCGTTCATGTCGGACCTGGTCACCCTCGCCGACCCGACGTCCCCGTACTCCTTCCTCAACTACCTGAAGGAGAAGGGCCGGCTCTACTCGTTCTACATCCGGGAGAACTTCTACCCGCTGCGCGTCGAGTACGACGACTACTGCCGCTGGGCCGCGAACAAACTGAGCAGCGTCCGCTTCTCCACGACGGTCACCGAGGTGACGTACGACGAGGCGGAGGAGCTGTACGCCGTCGCCACCACGTCCGGCGACACCTACCGCGCCCGCCGCCTCGTCCTCGGCACCGGCACCCCGCCGCACATCCCGGACGCCTGCCGGGGCCTGGCCGGCGACTTCATCCACAACTCCCGCTACGTCCAGCACAAGGCGGAGCTGCAGAAGAAGGAGTCGATCACGCTGGTCGGCAGCGGCCAGTCCGCCGCCGAGATCTACCACGACCTGCTCAGCGAGATCGACGTCCACGGCTACCGGCTGAACTGGGTGACGCGCTCCCCGCGCTTCTTCCCGCTGGAGTACACCAAACTCACGCTGGAGATGACCTCCCCGGAGTACGTGGACTACTACCGCGCGCTGCCCGAGGCGACCCGCTACCGGCTCACGGCCGAGCAGAAGGGCCTGTTCAAGGGCATCGACGGCGACCTGATCGACGCGATCTTCGACCTGCTCTACCAGAAGAACCTCGGCGGTCCCGTCCCCACCCGGCTGCTCACCAACTCCGCGCTGACCAGCGCCCGCTACGCCGACGGCACGTACACGCTCGGCTTCCGCCAGGAGGAGCAGGGCAAGGACTTCGAGATCCGCTCGGACGGCCTGATCCTGGCCACCGGCTACCGGTACGCCGAGCCGGAGTTCCTCAAGCCCGTCCGGGACCGGCTGCGGTACGACGGGCAGGGCAACTTCGACGTCGGCCGCAACTACGCGATCGACGTCACCGGCCGGGGCGTGTTCCTCCAGAACGCGGGGGTCCACACCCACAGCATCACCAGCCCCGATCTGGGCATGGGTGCCTACCGCAACAGCTACATCATCCGAGAGATGCTCGGTGGCACCGAGTACTACCCGGTCGAGAAGACCATCGCGTTCCAGGAGTTCGCCGTATGAGCACCCCCACCACGGCCGCCGGCATCGGCGCCCTCACCCTCCGCCCCCTCGACCCGCTGAAGGACGCCGAGCTGCTGCACGGCTGGGTCACGCACCCCAAGTCCGCGTTCTGGATGATGCAGGACGCGAAACTGGAGGACGTCGAGCGGGCCTACCTGGAGATAGCCGCCGACGAGCACCACCACGCCTACCTCGGCCTGCACGACGGCGTCCCCGCCTTCCTGATGGAGAGGTACGACCCGGCCCACCGCGAGCTGGTCGGCCTGTACGAGCCGGAGCCGGGCGACGTCGGCATGCACTTCCTGGTCGCCCCCACCGACCGGCCGCTGCACGGCTTCACCCGGGCCGTGATCACCGCCGTGATGACCGAGCTGTTCGCCGACCCGGCCACCGCCCGCGTCGTCGTCGAGCCGGACGTCGGCAACAAGGCCGTCCACGCGCTGAACGCGGCCGTCGGCTTCGTGCCCGAGCGCGAGATCCAGAAGCCGGAGAAGAAGGCGCTGCTGAGCTTCTGCACCCGCGAGCAGTTCGAGAAGGCGGTGTCCGCATGAGCCTCGCCGACGCCGTCGCCCACCTCTCCCCCGAACGCTGGGAGCGGGCCAACCGCCTCCTGGTCCGCAAGGCGCTGGCCGAGTTCACGCACGAGCGGCTGCTCACGCCCGAGCGGGACGGGGACGCGTACGTCGTCCGCAGCGACGACGGCCTGACCTGCTACCGCTTCACCGCCACCGTCCGCGCCCTGGACCACTGGCAGGTGGACGCCGACTCGATCACCCGCCACCGCGACGGCGCCGAACTCCCGCTCACCGCGCTGGACTTCGTCATCGAGCTGAAGGAGTCCCTGGGCCTGAGCGACGCCATCCTGCCGGTCTACCTGGAGGAGATCTCCTCCACGCTCTCCGGCACCTGCTACAAGCTCACCAAGCCGCAGGTCACCTCCGCCGAGCTGGCGAGAAGCGGCTTCCAGGCCGTCGAGACCGGCATGACCGAGGGCCACCCCTGCTTCGTCGCCAACAACGGGCGGCTCGGCTTCGGCATCCACGACTACCTGTCGTACGCCCCCGAGACCGCGAGCCCCGTCCGGCTGGTGTGGCTGGCCGCGCACCGCTCGCGGGCGGCGTTCACGGCGGGCGTGGGCATCGAGTACGAGTCGTTCCTGCGGGAGGAGCTGGGCGAGGCGACCGTCGAGCGCTTCCACGGCGTCCTGCGCGAGCGGGGCCTGGACCCGGCCGACTACCTGTTCATCCCGGTCCACCCCTGGCAGTGGTGGAACAAGCTCACCGTCACCTTCGCCGCCGAGGTCGCCCGGCAGCACCTGGTGTGCCTGGGCGAGGGCGACGACGAGTACCTGGCCCAGCAGTCCATCCGCACCTTCTTCAACACCACCCACCCCGGGAAGCACTACGTGAAGACGGCCCTGTCCGTCCTCAACATGGGCTTCATGCGCGGCCTGTCCGCCGCCTACATGGAGGCCACCCCGGCCATCAACGACTGGCTGGCGCAGCTCGTCGAGAACGACCCGGTGCTGAAGTCGACGGGCCTGACGATCATCCGGGAGCGGGCGGCCGTCGGCTACCGGCACCTGGAGTACGAGCAGGCCACCGACCGCTACTCGCCGTACCGCAAGATGCTGGCGGCGCTGTGGCGCGAGAGCCCGGTGCCCTCGCTCCGGGACGGCGAGACGCTCGCCACGATGGCCTCCCTCGTCCACGTCGACCACGAGGGCGCCTCCTTCGCGGGCGCGCTGATCGAGCGGTCGGGGCTCACGCCCACCGAGTGGCTGCGGCACTACCTGCGGGCCTACTTCGTCCCGCTGCTGCACAGCTTCTACGCCTACGACCTGGTCTACATGCCGCACGGCGAGAACGTGATCCTCGTGCTGGAGGACGGGGTGGTGCGGCGGGCGGTCTATAAGGACATCGCCGAGGAGATCGCGGTGATGGACCCGGACGCGGTGCTGCCGCCGGAGGTCTCGCGCATCGCCGTGGACGTCCCCGAGGACATGAAGCTGCTGTCGATCTTCACGGACGTCTTCGACTGCTTCTTCCGCTTCCTGGCCGCGAACCTCGCCGAGGAGGGGATCCTCGAGGAGGACGGCTTCTGGCGGACGGTCGCGGAGGTCACCCGCGCCTATCAGGAGTCGGTGCCGGAGCTGGCCGACAAGTTCCGCCAGTACGACATGTTCGCGCCCGAGTTCGCGCTGTCCTGCCTCAACCGGCTCCAGCTGCGCGACAACCGGCAGATGGTGGACCTCGCGGACCCGTCCGGCGCGCTGCAGCTGGTCGGCACCCTGAAGAACCCCCTCGCGGGCCTCTGACGGCCCCGTGCAAACGGGCGGGCACCCCGGAGACGGTCCTCCGGGGTGCCCGTCGGGCGTCGCGGGTCAGTCCGTCCAGGGGACCTGGGGCGACCGGTAGTAGTCGATGCCCAGCGCCTCCCAGCGCGGCGCCTGCGCGGCGAGCCGCTGCTTGTAGGCGTCCCAGTCGTGGGTCCCGGCCGGGGACCAGCCCAGCTCGGCGACGCCCGGCAGCCTCGGGAAGGCCATGAAGTCGAGCTGCTCCGCGTTCGCCAGCGTCTCCGTCCACATCGGCGCCTCGACGCCCCGGACCGCGGCGGCCGGCGCGCCCGGCAGGTAGGCGGCCGGGTCCCAGTCGTAGGACCGCTGCACCTCCACGTAGCCCGCCCAGGACAGGCCCAGCGGGGTGTCCTTGGTGTACTTCATGTCGAGGTACGTCCGGTCGGCCGGGGACAGGATCAGCCCGGTCCCGTTCCGGGCGGCCTTCGCGACCTGCGCCTTCTCCGCGTCGCTGGTGCGGTCCAGGCCCCAGTACTGGACGAGCGCGCCCTCGGCGGGGGTGGCGCCGGCCAGCTGGTGCCAGCCGACGACCGTCTTGCCGTACTTCGCGACGATCGGCTGCACCCGCTCCATGAACGCCACGTAGTCGGGGTGGCTGGTGGAGTGCGCCTCGTCACCGCCGATGTGGAGGTAGCGTCCCGGGGTGAGCGCGGCGACCTCGCGCACGACGTCGTCCACGAAGTCGTAGGTGACGTCCTTGCCGACGCACAGCGAGCTGAAGCCGACCTTGGTGCCGGTGTACAGCGGGGGTGCCACGCCGTCGCAGTTCAGCTCGGCGTAGGAGGCGAGGGCCGCGTTGGTGTGCCCCGGCATGTCGATCTCGGGGACGACCTCCAGGTGGCGGGAGGCCGCGTAGCGCACGATCTCCTTGTAGTCGTCCTTGGTGTAGTACCCGCCGGGCCCGCCGCCGACCTCGGTGGAGCCGCCGTACGCCGCCAGGCGCGGCCAGGAGTCGATGGCGATGCGCCAGCCCTGGTCGTCGCTGAGGTGCAGGTGGAGCTTGTTGTACTTGTAGAGGGCGATCCGGTCGATGTAGCCCTTGACCTCGTCGACGGTGAAGAAGTGCCGGGACACGTCCAGCATGGCGCCGCGCCACGCGTAGCGCGGGGTGTCCTCGACGGTGCCGCCCGCGACCAGCCAGGGGCCTGGCTGGACGGAGTTCTTCTCGACGGCCGCGGGGAGCAGTTGGCGCAGGGTCTGGACGCCGTGGAAGAGGCCGGCGGGCTTCGCGGCGGTGATGGTGACGCCGGCGCGGCCGCTGTCGAGACGGTAGCCCTCGTCGCCGTAGGGGCCTTTCGCCAGGCGCAGCCGGATGCCGCCGTCGCCGTGGGTGGTGACGGGCAGGCGGTAGCCGGTGGAGGGCCGCAGGATCCCGGCGAGGTAGTCGCCGACGCGGCGCGCCTCGCGCGAGCCGTCGACGCGGATGTGGGTGCCCCGGGTGATGCGGTACGGGGATCCGCCGGGGTCGACCGAGGACGGGGCGGGGATCACCCGGTCCAGGGGGGTCGCGGTCGCCTTCTGGGCCGGGGCCGCGCCGACGGTGAAGGCTCCCGCCGCCGCCACGAGCAGCAGCGCCCCGAGCAGCCGGGTCATGCGGGGAGTCGTTCCGCGGTGCCGTTGGTGCCGTCTCACGTGCTCTCCCTTCACGATGGGTATAGACCACTCTCCCGCACAATCGCCGTACACAGAAGCGATGGAACAATCCCCGCATGGCGGAAATCATCCAGAAGGACGGAACGTGGGTCTTCGACGGCGACACCCTGCGGCTGACGCCCGGACGTGACAAGAACGTCAGCCCGCTCCGCCGGGAGCTGGGCGAACTGCCCGTCCCGCTGCGGGCGTTGGCGGGCATATCGTTCGAGCAGGGAAAGAGGTCCGGACGGCTCAGGCTGCGCCTGCGGGACGGCGCCGATCCCCTGCTCCACGCGACCGGCGGCCGGCTGACCGAGCCGCACGACCCGTACCAGCTGGTCGTGGAGTCCGACCGGTACGGCGTCGCCGAGTACCTGGTGGACGAGGTGCGCAACGCCCTGCTGCTGGAGCGGGTTCCGTCCGGCCCGGTGGACTCCTACCTGCTGGCGGGGCCCTCCGTCCCCCTCTCGGTGTCCGCCGGGGACGGCACGGCGAGCTTCGACGGCGAGCGGGTGCGGCTGGAGTGGAAGTGGCAGGCGGAGGACGCCAAGTCCGCCGGCGGGCCGCGCGTCCTCGCGCTCGCGGACGTCCTCGCCGTGGAGTGGCAGCCGGCGGTGGGCCTGGAGAACGGCCACCTCCGCTTCACCGTGCGGGGCGCGCCGGCCAAGGTGCCGCCCAAGTACGACCCCAACGCGGTCGAGTTGTGGGGGTTCAGGAAGGACCCACTGATGGCCCTGGTGGCCGCCGCCGTCCAGGCCCGGCTCCCGCACCCGTCGGGACCGCCCGCCCCCGAGGACACGCGCCCGGCCGAGCCCACCCCGGCCCTCGCCCCCACCGCCACCCCTGCTCCCGCTCCCGCTCCCGAGGACGACCACGACGCGCTGCTGCGGCGGCTGCGGGAGCTGGGTGAGCTGCACCGCTCCGGAGTGCTGACGGACGAGGAGTTCACCCTGGCCAAGCAGGCGGTTCTGAAGCGAATGTAGGACCCCTGCCCGAAATCGGGCAAGATTCTTGCGAAACCGTCTGCCGTACTCCAGGATCTACCGGGTGCACGACGAACTCGTTGATCATCTGACGCGGTCCACGCCCCTCAACCGGGGCGAGGCACTGCGCGTGATCCAGGACGTGCTCGCCTACTTCGACGAGACGACCGAGGAGTACGTCCGTCGCCGCCACCGCGAACTCCAGGCCCAGGGCCAGGTGAACGCGACGATCTTCGAACGGATCGCGGCGGAACTGAAGTACCGCGCGGTGGCACCGCCGGAGCTGACGCTCCGCCAGCTGCGCCGCATCGTCTACGGCTGACCGGCCGCCGGACACGAGACCTGCGAGGAATACGGTATATGTGCGGAATCGTCGGATACATCGGCAAGCGTGACGTCGCGCCCCTGCTGCTCGAGGGCCTCCAGCGCCTGGAGTACCGCGGCTACGACTCGGCGGGCATCGTCGTCACGTCGCCGAAGGCGGCCGGCCTGAAGATGGTCAAGGCCAAGGGCCGCGTCCGCGACCTGGAGGCCAAGGTCCCGGCGCGCTTCAAGGGCACCACCGGCATCGCCCACACCCGCTGGGCCACCCACGGCGCCCCCTCCGACGTGAACGCCCACCCGCACATGTCGGCCGACCACAAGGTCGCCGTCGTGCACAACGGCATCATCGACAACGCCGCCGACCTGCGTCGCAAGCTGGAGGCGGACGGCGTCGAGTTCCTCTCCGAGACCGACACCGAGGTCCTGGTCCACCTCATCGCCCGCTCCGAGGCCGAGAAGCTCGAGGACAAGGTCCGCGAGACCCTGCGGGTGATCGAGGGCACGTACGGCATCGCCGTGATGCACGCCGACTTCCCCGAGCGCATCGTCGTCGCCCGCAACGGCTCGCCGGTCGTCCTCGGCATCGGCGAGAAGGAGATGTTCGTCGCCTCCGACATCGCCGCGCTGGTCGCCCACACCCGGCAGATAGTCACCCTCGACGACGGCGAGATGGCCACCCTCAAGGCCGACGACTTCCGCACCTACACCACCGAGGGCACCCGGACCACCTCCGAGCCCACCACCGTGGAGTGGGAGGCCGCCTCCTACGACATGGGCGGCCACGACACCTACATGCACAAGGAGATCCACGAGCAGGCCGAGGCCGTGGACCGCGTGCTGCGCGGCCGGATCGACGACCGCTTCTCCACCGTGCACCTCGGCGGCCTCAACCTGGACGCCCGCGACGCCCGCGCCGTGCGCCGCGTGAAGATCCTCGGCTGCGGCACCTCGTACCACGCGGGCCAGATCGGCGCCCAGATGATCGAGGAGCTGGCCCGCATCCCCGCCGACGCCGAGCCCGCCTCCGAGTTCCGCTACCGCAACGCGGTCGTGGACCCCGGCACCCTCTACATCGCCGTCTCCCAGTCCGGTGAGACGTACGACGTGCTGGCCGCCGTGCAGGAGCTCAAGCGCAAGGGCGCCCGGGTCCTCGGCATCGTCAACGTGGTCGGCTCGGCGATCGCCCGCGAGGCCGACGGCGGCATGTACGTGCACGCCGGCCCCGAGGTCTGCGTCGTCTCCACCAAGTGCTTCACCAACACCTGTGTCGCCTTCGCGCTGCTCGCCCTGCACCTGGGCCGCACCCGCGACCTGTCCGTGCGCGACGGCAAGCGGATCATCGAGGGCCTGCGCAAGCTGCCCGCGCAGATCTCCGAGATGCTGGAGCAGGAGGAGGACATCAAGAAGCTGGCCGCGCAGTACGCCGACGCCCGCTCGATGCTCTTCATCGGCCGCGTGCGGGGCTACCCGGTCGCCCGCGAGGCCTCCCTGAAGCTCAAGGAGGTCTCCTACATCCACGCCGAGGCCTACCCGGCCTCCGAGCTCAAGCACGGCCCGCTCGCCCTGATCGAGCCGGCCCTGCCGACGGTCGCGATCGTGCCGGACGACGACCTGCTGGAGAAGAACCGCGCGGCCCTGGAGGAGATCAAGGCCCGCAGCGGCCAGATCCTCGCCGTCGCCCACCAGGAGCAGGAGAAGGCCGACCACACGATCGTCGTCCCGAAGAACGAGGACGAGCTCGACCCGATCCTGATGGGCATCCCGCTCCAGCTCCTCGCCTACCACACGGCCCTGGCCCTGGGCCGGGACATCGACAAGCCGCGCAACCTCGCCAAGTCGGTCACGGTGGAGTAGCACACCGGCAGACGGCCGAACGGCCCCGCACGTACGCGTGCGGGGCCGTTCGCGTCACCTCGGGCCCGTCCGGCCGTCCGGCCGTCAGGGAATGACCACCACGGGCCGCTGCGCCCGCTTGGCGAGGCGTCCCGCGACCGAGCCGAAGAGCCGGCCCACGAGACCGTGGCTGGAGCCGACGACGATCGCGTCCGCCTCGTACTCCCGGCCCACCTCTTCGAGTTCGTGGCAGATGTCGCCGCCGCGCTCGACCAGGATCCAGGGCACCTCGGTCAGGTAGTCCGCACACGCCAGCTCCAGACCCAGCACCTCGGTGCGGTGGTCCGGCACATCGACGAAGACGGGGGGTTCGCAGCCCGCCCACACCGTGGTCGGCAGCCGGTTGGCGACGTGCACGATGACCAGGCCCGCGCCGAGCCGCCGCGCCATGCCGATGGCGTACGCGAGCGCGCGCTCGCTGGAGGTGGAGCCGTCGAAGCCCACGACGACCCCGTGCTTGAAGGCTGGGTCGCACGACTGGCGTGGCTCTTCCGCCGCCAGGGGCTCGGCCGCCGTCGGTTCGGCGACGGGCCGCTTGCGGTCCGCGGGTTCGAAGAATTCGTGACCGGCCATGGCTGTCTCGGCGTTTGTATCCTCTATGGGGCCAACAAGGTGCGGCGGAGCGGAGCTGTGTCCGGGAATCGTCTTCCCAACCCCATACCCCCAAGGGTACGGCGGCACGCCTCCTTCGCCCAGATCCCGCGCACGTCCGCCACGGGTTCCCCGGAGCATGCCCGAGGGGGCGCCCGTAACGCAATGGTTGCTGCGCTGTACAGGCGGTTTGCACGGGATTCAACTGCCCGTTCACCCGGCCGCGGCCCGTCGTGACCGACGGACCGGACGGCCGCCGCTCCCCGCGAGCCGGCCCCCGGGGAGCACGCGCGTCCGGACCGCACCGCCCGCCGAGCCGCCGCCCGGCGAGCCGCCGTCCGGCACTCCCGGACCGACGGCGCCCCCGCGGGACGGTGTCGCGGACCCGGTCCGCCGGGCGGCGTTCGGCCGCGTCCTCGTCCCGGTCGTGCTCCTCCGGTACGGCACCTCCCTCGCCGGCGCGGCCTGTACCGCCGCGGGACCGGCCGGCCGCCCTCACCGGCGTCCGCCGCCCGCCGCTGTGCCGGTCGGGGCGGGCGCGGGCACCGGCCGGGGAGAACACCGGTCGGTTGACCGGTTTCCGCGCACACGCCCGCTTCTTTTCGGCCAACTTCCGCAGGGGGTTCTCCCCCGACCCGAACCACCCCCCAATCCCCGTTCCACCTGCACGGACAGGTTCTCGGGGGCCTCGCGCACCCTACGGGGATTGGCCACTGCCACAAGGCGCACTTCCCTGGGGCGTCCCGGAGTGCGACGCTTCGTGATCGACTGCTTCACGCCAAGTTGCCATGTCGACAATGTCCCAAGTGCCGAACCGGCCACCTCGGTACGACGGGACGCAGTAGATTCGATCTTGACTGTCTACGGCGGGGGACTCGTGCAGGACCGAGGGGAAACGTGTTGGAGCGACAGACCCGAAAGGTTGAGGGCGCCGCGACCACCGAGGGGGGCTTAGCGGGATGAGCCACGACTCCACTGCCGCGCCGGAAGCCGCGGCCCGGAAGCTCTCCGGGCGACGCCGCAAGGAGATCGTCGCGGTGCTGCTGTTCAGCGGCGGCCCCATCTTCGAGAGTTCCATACCGCTGTCGGTGTTCGGGATCGACCGCCAGGACGCCGGCGTGCCGCGCTACCGACTGCTGGTGTGCGCCGGCGAGGACGGCCCGCTGCGCACCACGGGCGGCCTCGAACTCACCGCGCCGCACGGCCTGGAGGCGATCTCACGCGCCGGCACGGTCGTCGTGCCGGCCTGGCGGTCGATCACCTCCCCGCCGCCCCAGGAGGCGCTCGACGCCCTGCGCCGGGCCCACGAGGAGGGCGCCCGCATCGTCGGGCTGTGCACCGGCGCCTTCGTCCTGGCTGCGGCGGGCCTGCTGGACGGCCGCCCCGCCACCACCCACTGGATGTACGCGCCGACGCTGGCCAAACGCTACCCGTCGGTGCACGTCGACCCGCGCGAGCTGTTCGTGGACGACGGCGACGTGCTGACGTCGGCGGGCACGGCGGCGGGCATCGACCTGTGTCTGCACATCGTGCGCACGGACCACGGCAGCGAGGCGGCCGGCGCGCTGGCCCGCCGCCTGGTGGTCCCCCCGCGCCGCAGCGGCGGCCAGGAGCGCTACCTCGACCGGTCTTTACCGGAGGAGATCGGCGCCGACCCGCTCGCCGAGGTCGTCGCCTGGGCGCTGGAGCACCTCCACGAGCAGTTCGACGTGGAGACGCTGGCGGCCCGCGCGTACATGAGCCGGCGCACCTTCGACCGCCGCTTCCGCTCGCTGACCGGCAGCGCGCCGCTGCAGTGGCTGATCACCCAGCGGGTGCTCCAGGCGCAGCGGCTGCTGGAGACGTCCGACTACTCGGTGGACGAGGTCGCGGGCCGCTGCGGCTTCCGTTCGCCGGTGGCGCTGCGCGGCCACTTCCGCCGCCAGCTGGGCTCGTCCCCGGCCGCCTACCGGGCCGCCTACCGGGCCCGCCGCCCGCAGGGCGACCGGCCGGCGGACGCGGAGGGCGGTACGGCGGGGGCGTCCCGGCCCGCCACCGCGCACGAGGGCGGCCAGCAGGCCGCCGCCGCACCGGCGGAGAACCAGGTCCCGTTCCAGTCCCGTCGCACCCCGCTCCCGGCCACCGCGGCGAGCCTGCCGGGCCAGCGCAGCGCGCCGTGAGGTGACTCCGAAAGCGCCGGGCGGGCAGCCTCGCCCAGCCTGTCCGGCGCTTCCGGCCCGCCCGGGCCCCTCCCACGCCGGGCGGGCGGGCCCACTCGGCCCGTCCCGGGGTCCCCCTCCGGGAGAGTTCGCGGACGAGGCCGTCCGGGCCGAAGCGGGGGTTCGGGGACGGCAGCCCCCGGGAGCCCGCACCGACGCCGGGGGTCCGACGGACCGAGGCCGGTCGTAGGGTGTCCCACATGAACGATCGCATGGTGTGGATCGACTGCGAGATGACCGGCCTCTCGCTGTCCGACGACGCGCTCATCGAGGTGGCCGCCCTCGTCACCGACTCCGAGCTGAACATCCTCGGCGAGGGCGTCGACATCGTCATCCGCCCGCCGGAGCGGGCCCTGGAGACGATGCCGGAGGTGGTGCGTCAGATGCACACCGCGTCCGGCCTGCTCGCCGAGCTCGACGGCGGCACGACGCTGGCGGACGCCGAGGCACAGGTCCTGGCGTATGTGCGGGAGTACGTGAAGGAACCCGGCAAGGCCCCCCTGTGCGGCAACTCGGTCGGCACCGACCGGGGCTTCCTGCTGCGGGACATGCCGACGCTGGAGGACTACCTCCACTACCGGATCGTGGACGTCTCCTCGATCAAGGAGCTGGCCCGGCGCTGGTACCCGCGGGCGTACTTCAACAGCCCCGAGAAGAACGGCAACCACCGCGCCCTCGCCGACATCCGCGAGTCCATCGCCGAGCTGCGCTACTACCGGGAGGCCGTCTTCGTCCCGCAGCCGGGCCCCGACTCCGACACCGCGAAGGCGATCGCCGCCAAGCACGTCGTGTCCGCCCCGTAGCGGCGCCGCGAAAGGCGGGCGCGAGCACCCCTTCGGACCCTGTACACTTTTTCTCAGCCGGTCGGGGAACCCCGCAAAAGGTTCCGACTACCGGCCATGGTGGGTGTAGCTCAGCTGGTAGAGCACCTGGTTGTGGTCCAGGATGCCGCGGGTTCAAGTCCCGTCACTCACCCTGAGTAATCAGCCGGTGACCCTCGGAAGAGGGTCACCGGCTGATTACGTTGAGGCCGATGAGGCCGATGAATCTGATGAGTCCGATCGCACGGGGCGTGAGCGGGGCGGACCCGCGCCCCGCCCCGCCCCGCTCACGACGAGGCGCGCTCCACCAGCTCCGTCGCCAGCACCACCTGATGCCGTTCCCGCGCCCCCGCCGGACGGCGGTCCGCGATCTCGGTCATCAGCAGGTCGATCATCGCGCGGCCCATCTCCTCGATGGGCTGCCGGACGCTGGTCAGCGGCGGGTCCAGGTGACGGGCGATGGCCGAGTCGTCGTAGCCGACCAGCGCCACGTCGTCCGGGATGCGCCGGCCCGCCTCCCGCAGGGCCTGGCGGGCACCGGCCGCGGTGACGTCCGAGGCGGCGAAGACCGCGTCCAGGTCCGGACAGCGACGCAGCAGCTCCGCCATCGCGCGCCGGCCGCCCTCCTCGGTGAAGTCGCCCGGCTCGATCAGCTCGTCGGCGGCGGCGAGTCCCCCGTCGCGCAGGGCGTCGCGGTAGCCGTCCACGCGCCGCTGGGCGCCGTAGACGTCGAGGTGGCCGGTGATGTGGGCTATGCGGCGGCGGCCCCGGGACATCAGGTGCTCGACGGCCGAGCGGGCGCCGCCGTAGTTGTCGGAGTCCACGGAGGCCAGCGTCTCCGCGGCGGAGCGCGGACCGCTGATCACCGCGGGGATCTCCAGCTGGGTCAGCATGTCCGGCAGCGGGTCGTCGGCGTGCACCGAGACCAGCAGGACGCCGTCCACCCGGTGCGCGGCCAGGTACTGGGCGAGCCGCTGCCGTTCCCGGTCGCTGCCCGCGAAGATCAGCAGCAGTTGCATCTCGGTGTCGGTGATCTCCGCGCCGACGCCGCGCAGCATCTCCGAGAAGTAGGGCTCGGCGAAGAACCGGGTCTCCGGCTCCGGGACGACCAGGGCGATCGCGTCGGTACGGTTGGCCGCGAGCGCGCGGGCGGCGGTGTTCGGGACGTAGCCGAGTTCCGCGACGGCCGCCTCGACGGCGGCCCGGGTCGCGTCGCTGACCCGGGGCGAGCCGTTGATCACCCGGGAGACCGTGCCGCGGCCGACGCCGGCCCGGGCGGCGACCTCCTCGAGGGTCGGGCGTCTGACGCCCCGGCTCCGCCCGCCGTTGACCGCCATGGTCGTCGCCTTTCCCTCGCTGCTGTCCGGCCAGGAATCTAACAGTCCCGGCCCGGGCGTCCCCGCCCCCGGCGTGCCCCGCGGGCGGCGGAATCCCCCCGCCCGTGCCGGTGCGGGAACCGTGGGGGCGCGACCGGTGCCGGAGGTGCCCCCACGGGGTGGGTACGGCAGGTCTCAGCCGGGTTCACCGGGGACGGGCAGCGCGTTGCGCCGGATCACGTCGGCGTACCAGTGGGCGCTCGCCTTGGGGATGCGGCGCTGGGAGGCGTAGTCGACGTAGACGGCGCCGAAGCGCTTGGAGTAGCCGTAGGCCCACTCGAAGTTGTCCAACAGGGACCACAGGAAGTAGCCGCGGACGTCCGCGCCGTCGGCGACGGCCCGGTGCACGGCGTCCAGGTGGGAGCGGAGGTAGGCGATGCGCTGCGGGTCCTCGACCCGGCCCTCGGGCGAGACGTAGTCGTCGAAGGCGGCGCCGTTCTCGGTGACCATCAGCGGCAGGCCGGGGTGGGACGCCGCCAGGCCGGTGAGCAGGGTGTGCAGTCCGTCCGCGTCGATGGCCCAGTTCATGGCGGTCACGTCGTCGTTGGCGAGGTGGAAGGCCACGTCCTCGGCGCCCGTCCACGGCGAGTGGTCGCTGGCGCCGTGGCCGTCGTTCTTCGTGGTGCCGGCGCCGTCGGCGGGCGCGGAGACCACGGTCGGCGAGTAGTAGTTGACGCCGAGCACGTCGATCGGACGGGAGATCTCCGCCAGGTCGCCGTCCTTGACCAGCGCGTTCCAGTCGACGAGGTGCGCGGTGTCGGCGAGCAGGTCCTCGGGGTAGGCGCCGTCGAGGAGGGGGCCGGTGAAGATCCGGTTGCCGACCGCGTCGATGCGGCGGGCCGCCTCGACGTCCTCGGGGCTGTCGGTGAGGGGGCGCACCTGGTGCAGGTTGAGGGTGATGGAGGTCTGGGCGGCCTGTGGCAGGGCCGCGCGCAGGACGCCGACCGCCTTGCCGTGGGCCAGGTTGAGGTGGTGGGCGGCGCGCAGGGTCGCGGCCGGGTCGGTGCGACCGGGGGCGTGCACGCCGGAGCCGTAGCCGAGGAAGGCGCTGCACCACGGCTCGTTGAGGGTGGTCCACACGCCGACGCGGTCGCCGAGGGCGCGGGCCGTGATGGCGGCGTACTCGGCGAAGCGGTCGGCGGTGTCGCGGTGCGGCCAGCCGCCGGCGTCCTCCAGCTCCTGGGGCAGGTCCCAGTGGTAGAGGGTGACGACGGGGGTGATGCCCGCCTCCAGGAGCTCGTCGGTGAGACGGCGGTAGAAGTCCAGGCCGCGTTCGACGGCGGGACCGCGGCCGGTGGGCTGGACCCGGGACCAGGAGACGGAGAAGCGGTACGCCTTGAGGCCGAGGTCCTTCATCAGGGCCACGTCGTCGCGGTAGCGGTGGTAGTGGTCGGCGGCGATGTCCCCGGTGTCGCCGTTGCGGACCTTGCCGGGGGTGTGGCTGAAGGTGTCCCAGATGGAGGGCGTGCGGCCGTCCTCGGCGGCGGCGCCCTCGACCTGGTAGGCGGCGGTGGCGGCGCCCCAGACGAAGCCCGTCGGGAAGGAGGCGCCGGTGGCCGGCCGGGCGGGGGTCTCGGGTCGTACGGCGGTCATGGTGAGGACGCTCCCAAGTGGCGTGAGGAGGGGCCGGACGGTGGGGCCCGGCGGTGCGGGAAGGCGGGGCGCGGGGGTGGGCGCCCGGGGTGCGGCAGGACCCGTGTGCGGTCCGGACCCCGCCGGCAAAGGGGTGGGGCGCGGGGTCAGCCCTTGACGGCGCCCGCCATGATGCCGCCGACGATCTGCTTGCCGAAGACGACGAAGACCACCAGCAGCGGCAGGGTGCTGATCAGCGCTCCCGCCATGACGATGCTCTGGTCGGGGGTGTAGGAGGCGCTGAGCTGGCCGAGCGCGACCTGGATGGTCGGGTTCTCCTGGTTCAGGGCGAGGAACGGCCAGAAGAAGTCGTTCCATGCCTGGACGAAGGTGAGCATGCCGAGCACCATCATCGCGGGCCGGGCGGCGGGCAGGACGACGTGCCACACGATGCGGAGGTTGTTCGCCCCGTCCATCTTGGCCGCCTCGATGAGTTCGTACGGCAGGGCCTCGATGAGGTACTGGCGCATGAAGAAGACACCGAAGGCGCCGACCAGGGTCGGGAAGATCACCGACTCCAGGTCCCCCTGCCAGCCGATGTCCGACATCATCATGTACAGCGGGACGACGCTGAGCTGCGGCGGGACGGTGAGCGTGGCGATGACCGCGGTCATCAGCACGTTCCGGCCGCGGAAGCGCATCTTGGCGAAGGCGTAGCCGGCGAGGGTGCAGAAGAACAGCGTGGCCGCGGTGATGGAGCCGGCCACGATGGCGGTGTTGACGATGGCCTTGCCGAGGTTGGCCTGTTCCCAGGCCGTTTCGAGGTTGCTGAGCAGCCTGCCGCCCGGGAGGAACGGCGGCGGGTCGTCGAGGACCCTCTGCTGGTCGTGCGAGGCCGCCACCAGCGTCCAGTACAGCGGGAAGACGGACCCCAGGCCGACGACGATCAGCGCGAGGTAGGTGAAGGGGCCGCCCTTGAGCTGCTGGCCGGCGCCCATCCTCAGGCGGCCACCCCTGCCGCCGGGGCGGGAGGGCGGGGCCGCGTGGGCCGGGCGCGGGGCGGTCTTGTAGGGAGTATGTGTCGTGGTCATCGTTGTCGCTCCCGTCAGGCCGCGCTCTTGCGCACGAACCGGCTGACGATCCAGTTGATCAGGGCGATGAGCAGCAGCAGGACGAGCATGGCCCAGGCCACGGCGGCGGCCGGCCCCAGGTGGCCCAGCTTCCAGCCGTAGTTGAAGAGGTAGATGCTGAGCGTCTCGTACTGGTGCTCGCTGCCGCCGACGGAGCCGAGCGTGCCGCCCTGCAGCAGCAGCGGCTCACCGAACAGCTGCATGGCGCCGATCGTCGAGATGACGATGGTGAACAGGATCGTCGGCCGCAGCGCGGGGATGGTCACCTTGCGGAACTGCTGCCAGCGCGAGGCGCCGTCGATCGAGGCCGCCTCGTACAGGTCGGTCGGCACGGCCTGCATGGCCGCCAGGTAGATCAGGGCGTTGTAGCCGGTCCAGCGCCAGATCACGATGATCGAGATGGCGATCTTGGACGACCAGTGGCCGTTGCCCCAGTCGATGCCGTCGACGCCGACGAGGCTCAGCGCCCAGTTGAGAAGGCCGCCGTCGGCCCGGAACACCAGGGCGAAGACGAGGGCGGCGGTCGCGACCGAGGTGGCGTACGGGGTGAGGATGACCGTGCGCCAGAAGGTGCTGGCGCGCAGCTTGTAGTTGAGCAGGTGGGCCAGGCCCAGGGCGACCAGCAGCTGCGGGACGGTCGAGATGACGCCGATGACGAAGGTGTTGGAGACGGCCGTCCAGAACTCGGAGTCCTGGAGGATCTTGGTGAAGTTCTCGAAGCCGACCCACTCGGACTGGTCGAGGCTCGTCATCTCCACCCGGTGCAGGGCGATCCAGCCGGTGTAGAGGAGCGGGTAGAGCCCGAAGGCACCGAAGACGAGGAAGAAGGGGGCGATGTACGCGTACGGCGACACCTTGTCGTCGAAGCGCCACAGTCGCGAACGCCACGCGCTGCGTGGTGCGGACGCGGCGCCGGAGCCGCCGGTGAGCGGAGACTTGGCACCCCGTGTGGGGGTTGTCGTTGCCACGGAGGGAGTCCTTCCCTGGGAGGTCGGGCCTGGCAGTCGGGCCGGGGGTCGGGCCGGATGGGGCGGGAGGCGGGCGGGCCGGTGCCCGTTCCGCCTGGTCCCGCCCGCGCGGTTGCGGCACGCCGCCGGGCGGCCCGGGCGGCGGTCTGCGGTGGGTACGGCGGCCGGCGGCACGTGCGGTGCGGAGGTGCGGGCGGTGTGTGCGGTGCGGAGGTACGGGAGTGCGGGCCGCTCGGGCGGTGCGGTGCGACCGCACGCGGGCCGGGCCGGGCGGATACGGCGAGGGCGCTGTCCCGACGCCGCGCAGCAGACCCGACGCGGACGGCCGGGTCTGCTGCGGACGCCCCCGCGCCCGCGGGCGGGGGGCCGTCGTTCTCTCACGGCCCCCCGGTGCGCACGGGGCGGGCGGTGCGGGGCGGCTGGTGGGACCGCCCGCCCCGTGCGCGGGTCAGCCGATGGCCTTGTCGATGGCCTCGGTCGCCGCGTCCCAGGCCTTGTCGGGCTTGGTCCCCCGCTGCTCCATGTTGTTGATCTCGCGGGAGATCGTGTCCTTGATCGCACCGTCCTTCGGGCCGAGCACGGCCACCGGGATGGTCTTGGCCTCCTCGGCGTAGATCTGGCCGACGGGGGCGTTGTTGAAGTACTCCAGCTTGCCGTTCTTCACGTCCGGGAGGTCGTAGGCGACCTTGTTGGACGGGAAGAGTCCGGCGGCCTTGAACACGGCGGCCTGCTGCTCGGGCGCGGTCAGCCACTTGACCAGCTCGGTGGCCTCCTTGACGTGCTTGCCGCTCTTGGGCACGGTCAGGAAGGAGCCGCCCCAGTTGGCCGCGGTCGCGCCGGGCGCGCGCGAGATGTCCCACTTGCCCGCGAAGTCGTTGCCGGAGTAGTTCTGGATCTGCAGCGCCATCCAGGCCGGGCACACGACGGTGGCCACGGTGCCGTTGCGCAGCGCCGACTTCCAGGGGTCCTGGAACTGCGGCGTGCCCTGGCTCAGTTTCTTGGCCGCGGCGTCGGCGGCGAGGTTCCAGCCCTTCTGCACCGAGGGGCTGTCCTTGTAGATCGGCTTGCCGTCGGCGTCGTAGTACTGGCTCTCGGAGGAGCTGACGACACCGTTGAACATGGCGCTGGCGGAGTCCATGAAGTAGGTGCCCTTGGGCGCCTTCTCCTTGTACTGCTCACCGAGCTTGAGGTAGTCCTCCCAGCCGCCCGCGATCGCCTCGGCGACCTTCTCGCGGTCGGTCGGCAGGCCCGCCTTCTCGAACAGGTCCCTGCGGTAGCAGAGGGAGATCGGGCCGATGTCGGTGCCGGCGCCGATGACCTTGCCGTCCTTGGTGGTGGCCTGCTTGGCCTTCCAGTCGACCCACTGACCGGTGTCGATGCTGCCCTTGAGATCGGTGAACTTGTCCGCCCGGGTGTCCACGACCTCCTTGATGCGGGCCACTTCGACGCCGACGACGTCTCCCAGGCCACTGCCCGAGTTCAGCTGCTGAAGGAGCTTCGGGTAGTAGTCCTGCTCGTCGGCGGTGGTCTCCTCCTTCACCTCGATGTTCGGGTGGAGCTGCTGGTACTTCTCGAACAGGCCCGCTTCCTTGTAGCCGAACTGCCCGTAGTCGGTCACCTTGAGGACGATCTTCCCGTCGGAGCCCGAGGCGTCCGAGTCGCTGTCGCTGCAACCGGTCAGCAGCAGGGCCGAGGCCGTCAGGACCGACGTGGTCAGGGCCGCTGCTCCGCGGCCGCGGACGCCGCCGGTTCGGGTGATGCGCATTCCACTACTCCTTGTTCCAGTGGGAACGGGGACCTCAGGAATCAGACCGCCGGGTTCGACGGTCCCGACCTGCCCTCTCGGTTCGAGCAGCGGCCAGCCCAGAGCAACGCGGCGCGCGGTGCGAAGATGCTGGTCAACGGTGTGCCATGCGAGGTGGAGGGAAGGGCCGATGGTGCTTCGTGCCATACGGAAGCCGGCCCCGGAACTCCGTGGGACCGCTCCCACGCGGCTTGCCCCGAAGACTCGTTGCTGCCGGGCCCAGGTGTCAAGACTTGAAAACGGCGTTGTTGCGCAAGCGTGTTCCGCGCGTCACGGGAATGTGTCGCGCCGCGGGCCGTGTTACGCCCGGGCATCGGTCCGGTGGAGCAGAATTCCCGCAGCTCAGCGGGGAGTTGATGGCCGTCCGGGGCTCGGGAGGGGGCCGCGCGGACGGGGGCGGGGCTTTCTGGGCCAGAATGAGGCCGGTCCCCCACCGAACGCCGGAAGGTGAACGATGAGCCCTGCCGAACAGCCGCCCGCCGCCGCGGACGTCCGGCGTCCGACCCTGAACGCGGTGGCCGCGCGCGCCGGCGTGGGCCGCGGCACGGTCTCCCGGGTCATCAACGGTTCCCCGAAGGTCAGCGACCGTTCCCGCGCGGCCGTGGAGCGGGCGATCGCCGAACTCGGCTACGTCCCCGACCCGGCCGCCCGTTCCCTCGTCACCCGCCGCACCGACTCGGTGGCCCTGGTGGTCCCCGAGGCGCAGAGCCGGCTGTTCTCCGAGCCGTACTTCTCCGGGATCATCCGGGGCGTGTCCGCCGGGCTCGCGGGCGCGGGGATGCGCATGCTGCTGGTCATGGTCCACGACGAGAAGGAGTACGCGCGGCTCGCCCCGTACCTGTCCGGACAGCGCGTGGACGGGGTGCTGATGGTGGCGGTGCACAGCGACGACACGCTGCCCGACCAGCTGGAGGCGCTCGCCATCCCGACCGTGCTGGCCGGCCGGCGCAGCGACCGGGAGCCGCTGGGGCACGTCCGTCCGGACAACCGCGGCGGGGCCCGGGGCGCGGTCCGGCATCTGCTGGCGAGCGGCCGCCGGGCCGTCGGCACCATCACCGGGCCCCTCGACATGGAGGCGGCGCGGGAACGGCTCGACGGTTACCGCGAGGCGCTGCGGGACGCCGGTGCCGCCGTCACCGGGGACCTGGTCGCGAACGGCGACTTCACCGAGGAGGGCGGACGCGCGGCCATGCGGGAGCTGCTGCGCCGCCGCCCGGACCTGGACGCGGTCTTCGCCGCCTCGGACGTGATGGCCTCCGGCGCCGTGCTGGAGCTGCGCGCCGCGGGCCGGCGGGTGCCCGGCGACGTGGCCGTCGTCGGTTTCGACGACTCCATCGTGGCCCGGCACGTCGATCCGCCGCTGACCAGTGTCCGGCAGCCGCTGGAGGAGATGGGCCGCACCATGGCGAGGCTGCTGCTGGACGAGATCGCCGACCGCGGCTCCGGGCACCGCGGAGTGGTCCTGCCGACGCGGCTGGTGGTGCGGGAGTCGGCCTGAGCGACGCCCGGCGCGACGGGGCCGGGCACCTGGCCGGGCGCGGGACGGGGCGTCAGGTTCCGCCGAAGTCGGCCGGTGGGCAGGGGCTTTGCCATGGGAGCGCTCCCATGCATAATGGGGACCCCCGACCCCGTGGGAGCGTTTCCATGCCAGAACCGACACGCGTCTCCTTCCCCCCCGCCTTCCTCTGGGGCGCCGCGACCTCGGCCTACCAGATCGAGGGCGCGGTGCGGGAGGACGGCCGCACCCCCTCGATCTGGGACACCTTCAGCCATACGCCGGGGAAGACGGCCGGTGGTGACACCGGCGACATCGCCGTCGACCACTACCACCGCTACCGCGACGACGTGGCGCTGATGGCGGAGCTGGGTCTGGGCGCCTACCGCTTCTCCGTCTCGTGGCCGCGGGTGCAGCCGACCGGCCGCGGCCCCGCCGACCGGCGCGGCCTGGACTTCTACCGCCGGCTGGTCGACGAGCTGCTGGCCGCCGGGATCAAGCCGGCCGTCACGCTCTACCACTGGGACCTGCCGCAGGAGCTGGAGGACGCGGGCGGCTGGCCGGCGCGGGACACGGCGTACCGGTTCGCCGAGTACGCGCAGATCGTCGGCGAGGCGCTCGGCGACCGCGTCGAGCAGTGGATCACGCTCAACGAGCCCTGGTGCGCGGCCTTCCTGGGGTACGCCTCCGGGGTGCACGCGCCCGGCCGTACCGACCCGGCGGCCGCGCTGCGCGCCGCCCACCACCTGAACCTGGCACACGGCCTGGGCACGGTGGCCCTGCGTTCGGTGACGCCGGCCGGCAACTCGGTGGCGATCAGCCTCAACACCTCGGTCGTCCGGCCGCTGTCGCAGCGACCCGCGGACCTGGCGGCGGCGCGGAAGATCGACGACCTGTCCGGCGGGATCTTCCACGGCCCGATCCTGCACGGCGCCTACCCGCAGACCCTGCTCGAGGCGACGGCGTCGGTCACCGACTGGTCGCACGTCCAGGACGGCGACCTGGGGCTGATCCGCCAGCCGCTGGACGCGATCTGCCTCAACTACTACACGCCCACCGTGGTGTCGGCGGCCGACGCGGACGCGCGCGTCCCGGGCGCCGACGGGCACGGCGAGAGCGACCACTCGCCGTGGCCAGCCACGGACGACGTGGCGTTCCACCAGCCGCCGGGCGAGCACACGGCGATGGGCTGGAGCGTCGACCCGACCGGCCTGCACGAGCTGATCATGCGCTACCACCGGGAGGCCCCCGGCCTGCCGCTGTACATCAGCGAGAACGGCGCCGCCTACGACGACAAGCCCGACGCGGACGGCACGGTCCACGACCCCGAGCGGGTCGCCTTCCTGGACGGCCACCTCAGGGCGGTCCACCGGGCCATCGCCGACGGCGCGGACGTGCGCGGCTACTACCTGTGGTCCCTGCTGGACAACTTCGAGTGGGCCTACGGCTACGAGAAGCGGTTCGGCGCGGTCTACGTCGACTACGCCTCCCAGGAGCGCACCCCCAAGGCGAGCGCCCACTGGTACGCGCGGGCGGCCCGCACGGGGACGCTGCCGCCGGTGGAGTCCGCCGGGTAGACCTCGCCCGAGGGGGAGCGGGGAGGTACGGGGCGCGGTGTCCGACGGGGGGACCGCGCCCCGTACTCCTGTTCAGGGTGCGCCCGGGGAGGACTCCGCGACCGGCGGCTCCAGCTTCACGCCGACGCCGCGCAGGGTGTGCAGATAGCGGGGCCGGGCCGCGGTCTCGCCCAGCTTGCGGCGCAGCCAGGAGAGATGGACGTCGATGGTCTGGTCGTCGCCGTAGGACTGCTGCCAGACCTCGGCGAGCAGTTCTTTGCGGGGGACGACCACTCCGGGACGGCCGGCGAGGAAGGCGAGCAGGTCGAACTCACGCCGGGTCAGGTCGAGCCGTGTGCCGTCCAGTTCGGCATGGCGGCGCAGCGGGTCGACGGTCAGGCCGCCGACCCTGAGGACGGTGGGCGCCGGTGCCTCCCCGCCGCCGGTGCGGGCGCGGCGCAGGACGGCGGCCATGCGGGCGGACAGGTGCTCGACCGAGAACGGCTTGGTGAGGTAGTCGTCCGCGCCCGCGTTCAACAGGCGGACGATCTCCGCCTCGTCGTCCCGGGCGGTGGCCACGATGACGGGGACGTCGGTGATGCCGCGCAGCATCTTCAGCGCCTCGGAGCCGTCGAGGTCGGGCAGGCCGAGGTCGAGGATCACCACGTCGAACGGGAGGTGCGCGACCTCCCGCAGCGCCTCCAGCGCCGTACCGACGCTGCGCACGAGGTGCGAGGCGTCGGTCAGGTGCCGGATGAGCGCCGAGCGTACGAACTGGTCGTCCTCGACCACGAGCACACGTGCCATGGGCGGCACCGTACGCCATGCGGAAGAGCCCGTGGGGGGCTGTGGACAACTCCGGCCGGGGCCCGGGCGCGGCTGTGGACGACCCCGGGGCCGCCCCGTTCGGGCGACACGCGTGTGACCGGTGGGGCAGTATGGCCGCGATGCGCAGAGGACTCGTACACGTACTGGCCTGGCTGCTCGCCACCGGCGCGGCGGTCACGCTGTCGTGGTGGGGCGTGCACACGGTGATGGCGGGCACGGCCTACGACGCGCCCCGCGTCCTGCCCGTCACGGCGGCCGACGCGGCCGTGCGGGGTTCACACGGGTCCGGACCGTCGGCGTCGTCCACCGAGCGCCCTGCGCCGTCGGGCAGTCCGTCGGGAAGCCGGTCCGGCGGCCCGTCGGCGACACCGGGCCGGACGCCCCGCGAGCCGGGTCCGGCGCCCTCGCGGACCGCGCCGGCCGTCACCCCCGCCCCCTCGGTCCTCTCCTCCCCGGCCTCGGGCCGGATCCGGAGCTACGAGACCGACGGGGGACGCGCGGTGTTCGACCTCGGGACGTCGTCCGCGTCGCTGGTGTCGGCGACCCCGGATGCGGGCTGGTCGATGCAGGTGTGGAAGACGCGGACGTGGATCCGGGTGGAGTTCACCTCCGGCCCGGACCGGGTGTCGGTGTTCTGTACCTGGCACGACGGCCCGCCGCGGGTGGAGATCGGCAGGTACTGAGCCGGCCGCCGGGTCACCGGAAGACCGAGGCCGGCGGTGCCGGTGAGGCGACCGCCGCCGCGTCCGTCACGGGCTGGACGCCTCCGGTGAAGTCGGTCAGGGCCCTGCCGTGCTCCACGCGCGCGGAGTGCGGGTCGGAGGCGGCGCGGCGGGTGAGCTCGGCGATCGGCAGCGGACGGTCGCCGGCGGCGAGGACGGCGTTGCCGAAGCGTCTGCCGCGCAGCACGGCGGGGTCGGCGATCAGGGCGAGTTCGGGGAAGCGGGCGGCGGCGGTGGCGATCTGGCCGCGCAGGTGGGCGAGCGGCGGGCCGTCGGCGAGGTTGGCGGTGTAGATGCCGCCGGGCGCGAGCGCGCGCCGCACCTCGTCGAGGAACTCGGTGGACGTCAGGTGCGCCGGGGTGCGAGCGCCGCCGAACACGTCCGCGACGACCAGGTCCGCCCAGCCGTCGGGCACCTTGGCGAGCCCGGCGCGGGCGTCGGCGGTCCGGATCCGGATCCGGGCGCCGGGGTCCGGGGGGAGTTCGCGCCGGACCAGTCGGACCAGGGCGGCGTCCCGTTCGACGACCTGCTGGGTGGAGCGGGGGCGGGTGGCGGCGACGTAGCGGGCGAGGGTGAGGGCGCCGCCGCCGAGGTGCACGGCGCGGACGGGCTTCCCGGGCGGGGCGGCCAGGTCGATGACGTGTCCGATGCGGCGCTGGTACTCGAACGACAGGTACGCCGGGTCGTCCAGGTCGACGTGCGACTGCGGGGCGCCGTCGATCAGCAGCGTCCAGGCCCGCGGCCGCTCGCGGTCGGGTATCAGTTCGGCGACCCCGCCGTCGACGTCCTCGACGACGGCTTCCACGGCAGCGCGCCCGCGGCGGGCGTTCCTGGACTTTCCCATCGGACCATTATCGAACGCCCCCGGCGCCGACGCGCCCGGCGGTGCGGTCCGCACGGCCCGCGTGCGCAGGCGGACGGTGCGATCGGGTGGGGCGGACGGGGCATCGATCCGCTCCCGACCGGGCGGAACGTCCGTCCGCGGCCAGGACGCGCGCGACGCCCCGGTGCTCAGCGGCAGCTGTCCGCGGCCTCGATCAGCCGGGCCGCCTCCCCCAGCGCGGCCCGCAGGACGGCGGGGTCGGTCGCGAGGTCCGCGTCACCGGGCGGCAGCAGCCAGTCCGAGCCCTCCACCGGCGGCTCGGGGACCGGGTCGAGCTTCGTGCCCCGGCCGTCCGTCTCCGTGCAGGTGCTGCCCGGCACGTCCCAGGCGGCGGCCGTCCCCGGGGGCACCAGGAAGCCGAGGGTGTCGCAGCCGTGGTCGTGGAGCACGCGCCCCACCGCGTCCCCGGCTCCCCGTCTGAGAATGTCGACGGCCTCCAGGCCCTGCCGCGCCGGCACGGTGACGACGTCACAGCCGCCGCCGTCGCCGCCCGTGTCGCAGACGCCTGCGAGGTCACTGCTCCGGCTGGTCTTCATCCCGGCCTCCACCACGGAACTCCTCTTGGACGAGTCGGTCGGGAGTCGGGGGGCCTCCCGGTCCACGGGATTCAACGCGGCAGACCGTCAACGGCTACGGCACAAGTCCGCCACAAAGGATGGCACTTCATGGCAGATCGCGGGTGAGATATCCGGTTTACAGCCGAACAGTGCGTGGCGGATCCGTCACAGCCGGTACGTTCTTGCTCGCCGGAAACGGGGTGGCGATCGGAATGATTCCCGCAACTCACACCTTTTCCGGCGTGGTTCGACGGTTCGCACGAGAGGACCCGGCCATGGCGTCGTCAACGGTGACCTCCGCCCAGCCCGATCGGCCACCGCGGCCGAACCTCGCCTTCCGGCGCCTGCGCGGACAGCGCTCGCCGGCCGAGTTCGCCGCGGCGGTGCGCCGTGCCGCGCGCGAGATCGGCGAGCGGGTCAGCTGTGACGCGCGCTACATCGGCCGCGTGGAGGCGGGCGAGATCCGCTGCCCCAACTACGCGTACGAGCGGGTGTTCCTGCACATGTTCCCCGGCCGCTCGCTCACGGATCTGGGATTCGCGCCCCGCTCGTCCGTACGCGGACGCCGGGCGCGCACGGACGGGGACGCGCTCCCGGCGCGCCTCGACCGGCCGCCGAGCGCCACGAGTGAGACAGGTGGGGCGGGCGAGCCGTATGACACGCACAGCCCGTACGACACGCACGACAACAACGAGGAGAGCGACGTGCTGCGTCGCGCATTCATGACGAGCGGCGTCACCGCGGCCGCCGTCTCGCTGGGCCCCCTGGGGTTCGCCACCGACGCCAAGGCGACGCCGCGTGCCGTGCGCCGGGCCGGGACGAGCGACGCGGGAGCCCTCGAAGAGGCCGTCCGCCGGATCCGGTTGCTCGACGACCGGCACGGCGCCGACGGCCTCTACCGGCGCGCGGCGGCCCCGCTGCGCGCCGCGTACGCGCTGCTGGACGCCGGCGCGACCCGGCAGACGACGGCGGACCGGCTCTATGCGGGCGCCGGGGAACTGGCCATCTCCGTGGGCTGGCTGGCCCACGACTCGGGCCGCTTCGACGACGCGCGCTCCCACTACGCCGAGGCCCTCGCCACCGCCCGGATGACCGACGACCCGGGTCTGGAGGCGCACGCCTTCTGCAACACGGCGTTCCTGGCCCGGGACGCCGGCCGGCCGCGCGAGGCGGTACGGGCGGCCCAGGCCGCGCAGCGCGCCGCCCGGCCGCTGGGATCACCGCGGCTGATGTCCCTGCTCGCGCTGCGCGAGGCGGGCGGCTGGGCGGGGCTCGCGGACCGCGTCGGCTGCGAGCAGGCGCTGACCCGTGCGCAGATCCTCTTCGAGCGGGGCCCCTCGGACGCCGACCCCGAGTGGATGAGCTTCTACGGGGAGGCCGAGCTGGAGGGGCTGGAGGCGCAGTGCTGGTCCACGCTCGGCGACTGGACCCGGGCGGCCGGACACGCGCGCCGGGCGGCCGAACTGCAGAACCCGCACTTCACGCGGAACCTCGCGCTGTACTCGGCGGAACTGGCGGACGACCTGGCGCGGGGCGGGCGGCCCGACGAGGCGGCCGGGGCGGGGATGCGGGTGCTGGATCTGCTGGGCGAGGTCCAGTCGTCGCGGATCCGCACGATGCTGGCGGGAACGGCGCGGGTGCTGCTGCCGCACCGGCGGGCGTCGGGGGTGTCGGCGTTCCTGGAGCGGCACGCGTCACTGCCCCGGACGGCCTGACCGGGCCGACGGTCGTCGGCCGGTCGGACCGGCCGGGTCTGCCGGGCACCCAGGCGCGGGGGTGGGCGCATCCGGCCGCCGACGCGCCCGGCCGCCGACGCGCCCGGCCGCCGACGCGCCCGGCCGCCGACGCGCCCGGCCGTCGGCGCATCCCGGCCGTCGGCGCATCCCGGCGGCCCGGGTGCGCCGGCGTACTCAGGACCCGTCGGCGAGCTGGTGCCGGAGGTGGTCGTAGGCCCAGGCGGCGAGCGTGGTCGGGGTGGTGGTCCGGACCGTGCGGCGCTGTTCGGGCACGAAGTCCTCACGCAGACCGGTCGCCATGCCCAGCATCGCCTCGACCCGCTTGTCGGGCATCCCGGCCAGGCGGAGCTGCGCGCGCAGGGTGTCGTCGGGGACCTGTTCGACGTGGATCTTCCGGCCCGTGGCGGCGGTGAGGATGTCGGCGACCTGACGCCAGGTGAGGTCGGCGGGCCCGTGGACCGCCTGCACACAGCGTCCGGACCAGTCGGGGGAGAGGAGCCGGCCGACGGCGACCTCGGCGATGTCGCGGGGTGCCACCCAGGGCATGGAATGGTCGAGCGGGTAGGTCACCTGGAGGGTGCCGGCCCGCAGGGCGTCGAGCTGGTACCCGAGATTGGTGAAGAAGTAGCCGCAGCGCAGGTGGGTGACGTCGACACCGAGACCGTCCAGAGCGGTCTCGGTGTGTGCCAGGCCGTCGATCTCGCCGGCGCCGTGCCGCTTCTCGGCGCCGACGCTGCTCTGGAAGACGACGCGGCCGATCCCGTTGCCGGTGACGGCACGCACCACGGCGGCGGTGGCACGGGCGTAGTCGGCGAGGGGGTCCTCGCCGACGGCGGGCGGGTCCACCCAGAAGAGCGCGTCGACGCCCTCGGTGGCGGCCGCCACGGCTTCGGCGTCGTACAGGTCCACCGGTACGGCGTCCACCTCGTCCCGCACGGGGGAGGCCAGCCGGGCGGGATCACGCAGCAGGGCGCGCGGGCGGATCCCGGCCCGGACCAGCATGGCGACGACGTGCCGACCGACGTTCCCGGTCGGGGTGGTGACAGCGATCCGCACGATCTCTTCCTCTCGCTCGATGACTCGGCCGCGGACCGGGAACCGCGGGCCGGAAACCACGGCCCGGTACCGCGGACTGGAACCGCAGGCTAGGAACAGAGGCGGCCAGATCTCGTCCTCCTCTCCTGGAAAACTGCCGGCATGGACCTCGACCCGGTGACCAGGACCCTGAACCTGCTGGCTCTCCTGCAGTCGGGAGGCGAGCGGACCCCCGCCGAACTGGCCGAACGGCTCGGTACGAGCGTCCGCACCGTGCGCCGCGACGTCCAGCGGCTGCGCCGGCTCGGCTACACCGTCGAGGCGCGTCCGGGACCCGGCAGCGCCTACCGGCTGCGCCCCGGGGTCAGGATCCCGCCCCTGCTGTTCACCGCCGACGAGATCACCGCGCTGGTGGCCGGGCTGCGTCTGATCCACGCCTGGCTCCCCGGGGAGACGGTCACGGCGAGCGCCCTGCTCAAACTCGACCAGGTCCTCCCCCGATCCCTGCGCAGCCGGGCGGCCGCCACCGACCTGGCGACCGAGGTGCTGCAGCAGCCCGACGCCGCGATCTCGGCGGCGACGGTCGGGGTGATCGCCGACGCGGTGGCCCAGGAGGGCAGGCTGCGGTTCCGGTACACCGATCGGCACCGCCGGCCGTCCACCCGCCTGGTCGAGCCGTACCGTCACTTCCTGCGCGCCGGCCACTGGTACCTCGTGGCGTTCGACGTCGACCGGGAGGACTGGCGCACGTTCCGCCTCGACCGGATCACCGACGTCTCCCGGGAGCCGGGCGGCCACCGGCCCCGCGAGTTCCCGAGCCCGTCCCTCGAACACTGGCTGTCCCACGACTTCGGCCGCGCCACCGCGTCCCCTGCCGCCGAACCGGCTGGGTGACCTCCGCACGGCACCGGTCACGACGACGCGCCGTGACCGGTGCCGTGCGGTTCCCGGTGTCAGAGGGCCGACGTCGCCGGCTGCGGGGCCGGGGTCCCCGGCCCCTGCTCCTGCCGTGGCTCGGTGGGTGTGCTCGTGCCGATCGGCGGGACGTGGCGCAGCAGTACCGCCACCAGGGCCGCCGTCTGGAGCCCCGTGGTGAAGGCGTCCTTCGCCGCGGCCAGCAGGGCGGCACCGTCCGGCAGGCGTTCCGCGGCGGCGATCGCGGCGCCCACGGTGTCCCTGGCCTCGGCGGGCGCGCTGTCCGGCGTCTCCCCTCGGTAGACGGCGGCCGCGAGCGTGCCCGTGAGGGCGATGCCGAGGGCGAGGCCGAGGACGTAGGCGGTCTGGCCGGTCGCGGCGGCGGCGCCCGCCTTCTGCTCCGGTGCCGAGCCGACGGCCGGGGCCGTGCCGAGGACACTGATCGGGGCGACGCCGAACATGATCACGGTCAGGCCGGGCGAGGCGGTCGGAACGCCTTCCGACAGGGCGATGGCGCCGTAGCCGGTCAGGGACAGCAGCAGGCCGCCGACCAGGACGTACGCCGGACGGAACCGGCGGGCGAGGGCCGGGGTGATCCCGGAAGGAGCGATCCCGGCAGGGGTGACGCCGCCCGCGGCGCGTGACCGTTCCCTCCGGGCCGGTCGCCGGACTACGCGGTCAGGTGGCCGTGGTCGTTCCAGCTCTCGATGGCCGGTTCGCCGTAGGCCCAGCCGAGGACGGAGAGGGAGGTCGGGTTGAGGCGTATCCGGGCCGCGAAGTCCAGCGGCAGGCCCAGCCAGCGGGCGCCGACCGAGCGCAGGATGTGGCCGTGGGCGAAGACCAGGACGTCGCGGTCCGCCTCCCGTGCCCACGCGACCACCTCGTCCGCGCGCGCGGTGACGTCGGCCGGGCTCTCGCCCTGCGGGACCCCGTCCCGCCAGATCAGCCAGCCGGGCCGGACCGCCTGGATCTCGGCCGGCGTCATGCCCTCGTACGCCCCGTAGTCCCACTCCATGAGCGTGTCCCAGGTGCGGGCGCGCTCGCCGAAGCCGGCCAGTTCGCAGGTCTCGTGGGCCCGGGACAGGGGGCTGGTGCGCACCTCGACGCCGGGCAGGCCGTCCAGGGGCGCCCGGTGCAGGCGCTCGCCGAGCAGCTTGGCGCCGCGCCGGCCCTCCTCCAGGAGCGGCACATCGGTCCTGCCGGTGTGCTTGCCGGACAGCGACCACTCGGTCTGTCCGTGCCGGGCCAGCAGGATGCGCGGTGCCATGGAGGGGCCTTTCCGGGAGGTGCGTCGGAGGGAGTCCCCTCCATCATCGCGTACGCCGTGCGCGGGCAACCCGCAGGGACGTACCGGCGTCTGTCAGGGCTGGGGGGTGCTCCACGGGGAGGGCTGCCGGACGCCGTAGAGTGGCACGCCATGCCCCGCCGGGCACGCGTGAGAAGAAGGGGAGGGCGATCGGATTGCCGCACACCGAGACACCGGGCACCGAGGCGGCCCCGCAGACTCGGCTTCGCTGGTGGACCGAGCTCCCGCTGATCGTCCTCGTGTACGCCTGCTACTCCGCGGGCCGCCTCCTCGTACGCGGTGACGTCTCGGACGCCGTCGACCACGGGCTGGCGATCCTGCGCGTCGAGAAGGCGCTGTTCCTCAACGCGGAACACCCGCTCAACCGTCTCTTCACCCGCGAACCGTGGCTCGGCGTCCCGGCCGACTTCTGGTACGCGTCGCTGCACTACGTCGTCACCCCGGCGGTCCTGGTCTGGCTGTTCCGCTCGCGCGCGGTGCGCTACCGGGCGGCCCGGACCTGGCTGATGACGTCCACGTTCATCGGGCTGATCGGTTTCACGCTGCTGCCGACCTGTCCGCCCCGGCTGCTGGAGGCGAGCCACGGGTTCGTCGACACGATGGCCCACTACAGCTCGTACGGCTGGTGGGGCGGCGAGGCGAGCGCGCCGCGCGGTCTGGGCGGGATGACCAACCAGTACGCGGCCATGCCGAGCCTGCACGTGGGCTGGGCGCTGTGGTGCGGTGTGATGCTGTGGCGCCACGGCGGCACGCGCACGGCGAAGGTGGCCGGTGTCGTCTACCCGCTGGTGACGACGCTCGTGGTGATGGGCACCGCGAACCACTACTTCCTCGACGCCGTGGCGGGCGCCGCCGTGATGGGCGCGGGGTTCCTGCTGGCGCCGTCCGTGATGCGGGCCGCGGACCGGGTGCGGGCCCGCGTCACCGCTCGTTTCTCGCCCGCCCCGCAGGGTTCCGGCGGCGCGAATTCCCCGATTGTCAGTGGGGGGTGCCAGACTTCTGCGGGTGATCGATTTCCACGGCAGCGCGAGCAGCGGCCCGGAGCGGGAGCCGAGCCGGACGCCTCCTCCACGGACGCGGGGAACGAGACTCCGGCACCGGCTCGCTGAGCTGCGCGGTCCCGACGTCCCGGCGAAGGCGCTGGACGCTCGGGCCCTGGCCGCCCTCGCCGCCAACCCGGGGTGCAGGCGGCGCGCGCTCCTCGACGGCGCCGGGGTGGACAAGGGTTCGCTGGCGAGTGCGCTGGGTTCGCCGTCGGTCTTCGGGCAGTCGCAGTTCGCGCTGACGCGGGGCAACGCCTTCGAGGCGCGGGTGAAGGCGGACGGCGGCGCCGAGCTGCTGCGGCTCGTGCACGAGAAGCTGGACCGGGGCGCCGAGCCGCCCGCCGGGGCACGGGTGCCCGACCTGTCGGCGACCGGCCCCGAGGGCCGCGCCGCCCGCACCTCGCTGGCGCTGCGGGAGGCGACCCGGGCGTCCGGCGCCTGGACGCTCCTGGAGCACCCGATGCTGGCCCTGGACGTCGCCGGCTCCCCCGCCTTCCTGGAGCCGGACGCGGTGGTGGTCCACCCGGACGGCACCTGGACGGTCGTCGAGATCAAGTCCTTCCCGATGCTGGACGGCTCCGCGGACCCGGCGAAGGTGGGCGCCGCCGCCCGGCAGGCCGCGGTGTACGTGCTGGCGCTGGAGGAGGTGGCCGGCCGCCTGGACCCGGCACCGCGCGTGCGGCACCGGATCCTCCTGGTCTGCCCCGAGGACTTCTCCAACCTGCCCACCGCGTCCGCCGTCGACGTGCGCAGGCAGCGCGCGGTGACGGGCCGCCAACTGGCCCGCCTCACCCGCATCGAGGAGATCGCCGACGCGCTCCCCGAGGGCGTCTGCTTCTCCCCCGAGCTGCCGGCCGGCGAGCTGACGGCCGCGGTCGAGGCGGTCCCGGCGACGTACGCGCCCGAGTGCCTGTCCGCGTGCGAGCTGGCCTTCCACTGCCGGGCCCGGTCCCGCGCGGCCGGCGCGGTGACCGCGCTGGGCCGCCCGGTGCGCGCCGAGCTGGGCGGGCTGTCGACGGTGGACGAGGTGCTGGCGGCGGCGCGCGGGGAGGCCGGCGACCCGGACGACCCGGCGGTGGCCGCGCTGCGCCGGGCCGCGCAGCTGCGGGCCGAGGCGCTGGCGGCGGTGGGCGGCGGGGAGGTGGCCGCATGTCGCTGATCACCACGCTCGCCCGGCTCGAGGCGGTGCGCAGCGGCCGTGCGCAGCCCGTCGCCACCGTCCGGCACCGGCACCTGTCCGACCGCCCCCTGGTCTTCGTGCCGCTGATCACCGCCGGTGAGGCGGGCGCCCCGCTGGGCGCGCTGGTCGGCACCGACCGGGAGGCGCCGCACCTGCTGGTCGTCCCGCAGCCCCGCGACCGCGACCTGCGCTTCGCGTTCCTGGCCGAGCTGGCCGGCATCGTGCTGCCGCACATCGAGGCGTACGCCGACGCCGTCGAGACCGCCGAGCGCACGGAGACCGACCCGGAGACCGGCAAGCGGGTCAAGGTCGAGGTCGACCTGTGCGCGGACGCGGCGCAGCTGATCGTGCCGAGCCGCGCGGGCATCGACTTCGTCCGGCTGCTCGGCCGGTCCATGCGCTTCCGGCGTACGGCGGAGCAGGACCCGGAGACGCCGCATCCGGCGCCGCCGAGGGTGCCGCTGCTCGGCCGGTGGCTGACCCACTACGGCGAGCGGGCCCGGGTGCCCGGCTCGTCCCTCCTCCTCGCCGTGACCGACCTGCTGGGCCGGCACTGGGCGACCGGGCAGTCCACCCTGGAGGACCAGCACCTGGGGGCGCTGCTGGGGTGGATCGCCCCGCCGGCGGAGTTCCCCGGCGGCGCCGAGGCCGCGCGCCACGCCGAACTCGCCCGTGACGCCGACGGCCAGCTGCGGTGCCCGCCCGCGGGCCCGGCGACCGACCCGGCCTTCGACAACAAGCTGCTCGCGCCCGCCATCGAGCGCTACGACCGCGCCCGCACGGCGCTCGCCGCCGCCGAGGACGGGCTGGAGGCCGACGACCGGCTGGGTGCGCTCGCCGCCGCCGAGCGGGAGATCCGCGATCTGGTGGAGAGCCGTACGCGGCCCACCTGGGACGCGGTGTGGCGGGGCCTGGACCTGGTGCGGGAGCTGCCCGCCGGGGCGCACGTCGAGGACCGGTGGACGCGCGACCGCTGGTCGTTCACCTCGCACCGCGACCGCGTCCTCGCCGGTGAGCCCCCGCAGCCGCGCCGGGACGACGCGGTGACGGCGGCGAACAAGCTCGCCACGCGCGAGCGCGAGCAGGCCCGGCTGGAGGCGCAGGAGGCGCTGGACGACCCGCTGGTGATGGCCGGGCGGCGGCTGTCCGGGGAGGCGTTCGCGGGCGAGGTCGTCGACGTGGTCATGGCGTACAGCGAGAGCAGGCGGCCCAGCCCGCGCCCGCTGGTCACCGTCCGCACGGACGACCGGCCGCACCTGGACGAGCGGGTGAAGGTGTACCGGTCGCTGGGCGGCAAGCCGCAGGCGGCGGAGTACGTCGGGCAGGACGACGAGGGCGGCCTGGTCCTGCGGATCGTGGACAGGATGGGCCGCGGCAAGGAGCCCGAGGCCGGGTCGGTGCCGGAGAAGGGCGACCGGGTCTGCTTCACCCTCTTCGAGCACGAGCAGCGGGGCGGGGCGAAGCTGCCCGACCCGGAGCGGACCCCGTGGACGCACGGCGGGCCGCCCGGTGAGACGGCCGCCGTTCCGGAGCCCGCCGACGCCCACACCGAGGAGGACGTCCTGTGACCGCCGAGGCCACCACCGCTCCCCTGGACCGGTCCTTCGACCCGGGTGCCGAGGCCGCCCGCGCCACCGCGGCGATCCTCCACGACACCCTGCACGGCACCGAGCGCGGTGTCGTCGTGGACTCCCCGCCGGGCGCCGGCAAGTCCACGCTCGTGGTGCGGGCGGCGCTGGAGCTGGCCGGGGCCGGACGTCCGCTGATGGTGGTGGCGCAGACCAACGCCCAGGTGGACGACCTGGTGCTGCGCCTCGCCGAGAAGGACCCGGACCTGCCCGTGGGCCGCCTGCACAGCAGCGACGCCGACCCGTACGACAAGGCGCTCGACGGCCTGGCGAACGTCCGCACGTCGGCGAAGGCCGCGGATCTCGCCGGGCAGGCGGTGGTCCTGTCGACCGCCGCGAAGTGGGCGCACGTCACGGTGGACGAGCCGTGGCGGCACGCGATCGTCGACGAGGCGTACCAGATGCGCTCCGACGCGCTGCTGGCCGTGGCCGGCCTGTTCGAGCGGGCGCTGTTCGTCGGCGACCCCGGTCAGCTGGACCCGTTCACGACGGTGGGCAGCGAGCAGTGGGCGGGGCTGTCGTACGACCCGTCGGCCTCCGCGGTGACGACCCTCCTCGCCCACAACCCGGGCCTGCCGCAGCACCGGCTGCCGGTGTCGTGGCGGCTCCCCGCGTCGGCGGCGCCGCTGGTGTCGGCGGCGTTCTACCCGTACACGCCGTTCCGCAGCGGCACGGGCCACGGTGACCGACGGCTGTCCTTCGCGGTGCCGTCGGACGGTTCGGGGCCCGACCGGGTCATCGACGAGGCCGCCGTCTCGGGCTGGGGACTGCTGGAGCTGCCCGCCCGGCACACCCCGCGCACGGACCCGGAGGCGGTGCGGGCGGTGGCGGCGGTGGTGTGCCGGCTGCTCGACCGCGGGGGCGCGGCGACGTCCGAACGCTCACCGGACCCGGCCCCGCTGACGGCGGGCCGCATCGCCGTGGGCACCGCGCACCGGGACCAGGCGGCGGCGGTCCGGGCGGCGCTGGCCGACCTGGGGGTGCGGGACGTGACGGTCGACACGGCGAACCGGCTCCAGGGCCGGGAGTACGACGTGACGGTCGTCCTGCACCCGCTCTCGGGCCGTCCCGACGCCACCGCCTTCCACCTGGAGACGGGCCGCCTGTGCGTCCTGGCCTCCCGGCACCGGCACGCGTGCATCGTGGTGTGCCGCGCGGGGGTGGACGCCCTGCTGGACGACTACCCGTCGACGGAGCCGGTCCAGCTGGGAACGCTGGTGAAGTTCCCGGACGGCTGGGAGGCGAACCACGCTGTCCTGGCCCACCTCGCGGAACACCGGGTGCCCTGGCAACCCTGAACACGACACCGCACCCCACCCACCGGACGGAGTCCGGCACGCCGCCGGAGGCGGCCGAAGGACACAGCCCCGGACGGCTGGGAGGCCAACCACGCTGTCCTGGCCCACCTCGCGGAACACCGGGTGCCCTGGCAACCCTGAACACGACACCGCACCCCACCCACCGGACGGAGTCCGGCACGCCGCCGGAGGCGGCCGAAGGACACAGCCCCGGACGGCTGGGAGGCCAACCACGCTGTCCTGGCCCACCTCGCGGAACACCGGGTGCCCTGGCAACCCTGAACACGACACCGCACCCCACCCACCGGACGGAGTCCTGACCGCGCCCGTGTCCGGTGCCCGTTCCCGCGGGGGCGAGGCCCACTTGCACGGGCGCGGGACAATGGACGGTGGCCCACTCCACCGAGTGCCCCCGCCCGCGGGGGAGGGTCGTTCGTGACGTACGAGAAGGAGAAGACATGGCGGAGCCCACGCCGGGTCGGAACCAACCGCGGCTGCGCCCCGCGCCCCTGCTCTTCGAGCCCGCCGAGGCGGCCGCCGATCCGGAGCACTTCTTCGACCTCGAGTCGATCGACGACCCCCGGGCGCTGCTGGACCGCGCGACGGAGCTGACGCAGGCGTTCCGGGCCGCGGCGGACCGCGCGGTGGAGTTCCAGGCGATGGCGGCGGCGCAGTTGGCGGACCCCCGGAAGTTCGACCGGCTGACGGCCGCGGACATCGCCGACCGGGCCGAGTGGACCGAGGACTACGCCAAGAAGATGGTGGAGTTCGGGCGGGACCTGCTGCGCGGTGCCGAGGGCGGCGGTCCGGGGCGCGTCGACCCGGTGTGACCGCGCCCTGAGACCCGTCGTCCGTCCAGGACCGTCGTCCGCCTGTTCGACCAGACCGGACGCATATGCCAGACGGGCAAGATACCCGCTCCCCCTCCCCTCCGTCCCGGTTTCCCGCAACTCAGCGGAGCGGCGGTCTCACGCCCGGTAAAGGTAAGGGGCATGAGCAGCTCACGGAATGTCTCGGACGTCACCGCGGACGGCGCCGCCTGGCTGGCCTCGGCGGGGGCCTACCCGCGCAGCACCCTCGCCCTGTGGGAGGAGCGGCCGGACGCCCCGGTCGTCCTGCCCTGCGGTTCGGCCTTCGACGTGGTGAGCGTCCCCACGGTCTTCGGGCATCGGATGCTGGACCGGATGTGGGACGAGGGCCCGGGATCGGGACCCGTGGCCGAGTTCCGGGGCCGGACGCTGCTGTTCGCCGCGCCGGGCACCGCCCAGCGGCTCCCCTCGCTGCTGGAGTGGGAGGAGTGGAGCGCGCGCGGCCGGCGGGGCGGCCGTACCGGCGCCGTGCCGCCGCTGCTGTGCCACGGCGCCGGGGACGCGGTGACCGTCCCGGCGCTCACCGGCGCGTCCCCGCGTTCCGGTTCCCGCTGGCTGGTGGCCCCCGACACCCGCCTGCCGTGGCTGCCGGGTCCGGAGATCCTGCTCTGGGCGGCCGTGCGGGCGGCCAGGGCCGCGGTGCGGATTTCGATTTTTCCTCCCGCCGACCCGGATGCTAAGGTCTACGACGTCAGCAGGCGCCGCTAGCTCAGTTGGTTAGAGCAGCTGACTCTTAATCAGCGGGTCCGGGGTTCGAGTCCCTGGCGGCGCACCGACACCGGAAGGCCCCTCGTGAGAGCGAGGGGCCTTTCGCGTGCCCGGCACGCCCCGGCTGCGTCGAGGTCCGCCCGGAGGGGCTCAGCCGGGTGTGATCTTCACCGTCCAGGCGCCCGACGCCGTCCGTCCCTCCACCTCGACCCGTACGCCGTCCCCCGGCACCGTGAAGCTCTCGCCGAGCCCGACCGGCGCGTCCGCGAGCGGGGGGTAGACCGAGTCCTCCCAGCAGGCCTCGGTGTGCGGGTGGGCGTCGACCACCTCGACCGGTCCGCCCCCGGACTCCGCCCCGCCGCGCACCCGGTACACCAGCACCCCGGCGCGGCAGGCGGCGGCGTCGTTGCCGACCGGCCCCCGCGCCTCGAAGGCGAGGGCGCTGTCGGCCCCGGTGCGGACCACGGCCAGCTTGGTGCCCCGGCCGAGCCCGAAGGCCGGTGCGCCGGCGGCCCCCGCCACCACCACGCCGGGGCCCGCGCCGAGCGGCTCCAGGGTCAGCCGGGTCGGTCCGCTGCCGCGCACGCACGCCACCTGGCGGGGCCGCAGCCAGCCCAGCTTCCACTTGTGCCAGCCGAACAGGTCGGGGGCCAGTCCGAACTGGCTGCCCATCAGGTCCCAGTCGCCGACGTACGTGTCCCAGTCGCCCTTGCCGTCGGCGGGCCGGTGGTACAGGTCGGGCAGGTCGAAGACGTGCCCGGTCTCGTGGGCCAGCACCAGCCGGTCCGGCGGATGGTTCTCGAACACCGTGACGACGCGCCGGACGTCGGTGCCGTCGGCGCGCATCGGGGTGTCCAGGTTGACGACCTTCGTGGCGTCGGAGTCGACGCCGGGAGCGTCCGGGTCGGCGACGAAGTAGACGACGTCGTAGCGGGAGAAGTCCACGTGCGGGTCTGCGGCGGCGAGCGCGTCGCGCAGGTAGGCGGCCCGGTGCCCGGGGCTCCAGTCGCGCCGTATGTCGTACGCCGTCGACGGCTTCGGCATGCGGATCCAGTGCCGCAGGGGGTGCGGGCGGAGCGTGAACGCGCCGTAGGAGGCGTGCCGGAAGAAGCGGGTGGTGGCCGGGAAGTGATCGGCGGCCAGTTCCGCCGTCGCGGTCAGCGGCCGGGAGTCCGGGAAGGAGAGGAACACCATCACCGCGTCCAGCGAGCGGGCCGGACGCGGGTAGGCGGCGTTCCAGGTGTCCAGGCCCTCGGAGTGGTGGGCCGCGGTGCGCCGCAGCGCGCAGGGCTGCGGGGAGAAGGGCTCGGCGACCGAGGGTGCGGTGACCAGGGAGGTCGCCGCGAGCGCCGACATGGTGGTGCACACCGCGGCCGTGCTGCGCAGTCTGGGCCGGACCGTCCCCGTGGTGCGGCGGCCCGCTCCGAGGCCCTTGAGGACCTCGCGGGGAAGTCGCCTCAGGGGGAGCTGGCGCGGCACAAGGACCTCCGGGTGCGGTTCGCGGGACACCGCACCCAGCTTGTGCATGTTTGTCGTACTGCGCCCTGTTCGCCTGCACCGGTCGGGTGAGTCGCCGGGGGCTCCGCCGGGGTCCGCCGGAGCCGGCACCCGCACCCCCTTCACGGAACGTCACGACTGGTCGGAGGCGTGTCGAAGGCCGTCCAGAGACGGACAGAAACGATCACCCTGAGGGCTCACTCGGTCCGGAAAGCGGTTCGGCGGCTGGAAGAGCCCGGAGTCAGCCTCTATGATCGGCACACTTTCCTGCACGGACAGACGGACCGAGATCGAGGCACTGCGGGAGCGAGCGGTGAGCGGAACCTCCGAAGGGCCGGCGCCCGGGGCAGACCTCGACCGGTCGACCGTCACGGACAGTGACGTCGGCCTGGCCGCACGTGCGGGGTTCCCGGCCTATCGCTCGGTGTTCACGGCCGCCCCGCTCGCGATGGCCGTCGTGGACCCCGAGGGCCTGGTCGTCAGCGCCAACGACACGCTGGGCACGCTGCTCGGCACCGACCCCGCCGAGCTGGCCGGCCGCGCGGCGGCCGACCTGGTCGACCTCGCGTCCGACGCGGACGCCTGGCACGCGTACCGCGAGGTGCTGTGCGGCCGGCAGCCCCGGCTGGACTGCACCCGCCGCCTGAAGCGGGCCGACGGACACTCCCTGTGGGTCCAGGTCACCGTGGCGCGACTGGCCGGGGACACGCCCGGTCTGCTGCTGTCCGTCTGCGACATCAGCGCCCGGCGCGAACTCCAGGCCCGGCTGCGGCACCTCCAGATGCACGACCCGGTGACCCGGCTGCCCAACCGCGCCCTGTTCTTCGAACGGCTGACGGCCGCGCTGGAGGCGGAGTCGTACGAGCACGGCGGCACCGGCCGGGTCGGCCTGTGCTACCTGGACGTGGACGGTTTCAAGGCCGTCAACGACACCCTCGGCCACCGGGTCGGCGACCGGCTGCTGGCCGCCGTCGCCGAGCGGCTCACGCGCTGCGCGGAGGAGGCCGCGGGCACGCGGACCGGGGTGCCGCTGGTGGCCCGCCTCGGCGGCGACGAGTTCGCCCTGCTGGTGGAGGACTCCACGGGTACCGACCAGCTCGCCGAGCTCGCCGAGTCCGTGCTGGCGGCCCTCCAAGAGCCCTTCGAGCTCTCCGGCCGCCGTCTGTCGGTCACCGCGTCGGTCGGCGTGGTCGAGCGGCACACCGCCGGGACGACGCCCACCGCGCTGATGCAGGCGGCCGACACGACCCTGTACTGGGCCAAGGCCGACGGGCGGGCCCGCTGGACGCTGTTCGACCCCGAGCGCAACGCCAGCCGCATGACCCGCCAGGCGCTCGCCGCCACGCTCCGTCCGGCCATCGACCGCGGCGAGTTCGCCCTGGAGTACCAGCCGCTGGTGGGCATGGACGACGGGCGGGTGCGGGGCGTCGAGGCGCTCATCCGCTGGAATCACCCGCAGTTCGGCGTGCTGGCGCCGAACCGGTTCATCTCGCTGGCGGAGGAGGACGGCTCGATCGTGCCGCTCGGCCGCTGGATCCTGCGCACCGCCTGCCGGCAGGCCCGCCGCTGGCAGCTCGACCACCCCGGCGAGCCGCCCCTCTTCGTCAGCGTCAACGTGGCGGTCCGCCAGGTCTGGGACTCCGACCTGGTCGCGGACGTGGCGGCGATCCTGGAGGAGACGGGCCTCGCCCCGCACCTGCTCCAGCTGGAGCTGACGGAGTCCGCGGTGATGGGCTCGGCGGGCCGGCCGCTGGAGGTGCTGAAGGCGCTGAGCGACATGGGCGTCCGCATCGCCATCGACGACTTCGGCACCGGCTACTCGAACCTGGCCTACCTCAGCCGGCTGCCGGTGTCGGTGCTGAAGCTGGACGGCGCCTTCGTCCGGGGCTTCCAGTACGCCGGGGTCGCCGGGGCCTCCGACACCGCCGACGCGTCCGGTGCAGCCGACGCGTCCGGCGACGCCGCGGTGAACCCGGCCGACGAGGTCATCGTCGAGGCGATGGTCCAGCTCGCCCACCGGCTCGGCCTGACCGTCACCGCCGAGTGCGTGGAGACCTCGGACCAGGCGAGCCGGCTGCGCCGCATCGGCTGCGACACCGGCCAGGGCTGGCTGTACTCCCGGCCGGTGGCGCCGGACCGCATCTCCGCGCTGCTGGACGCCTCCCGCACGCCCGGGGTTCAGGCCGGCGCGGGCAAACCGTAGGCGTCGGCGATCAGCTCGTAGGAGCGCAGGCGGACGTCGCCGCCGTGGGCGTTGGCGGTGAGCATCAGCTCGTCGGCGCCGGTGCGCTTCTGCAGGTCGTCCAGACCGGCGCGGACCTCGTCGGCGGTGCCGTGGACGACGTTGGCGTTCCAGGACTGCACGAACTCGCGCTCCATCGGGCTGAAGACGTACGCCTCCGCCTCCTCGGGCGTCGGCACGAGTCCGGGGCGTCCGGTGCGCAGCCGGACCATGTTCAGCGCGGCGGCCAGCACCTGCCGACGGGCCTCCTTCTCGTCGTCGGCGGCGAGCGCGGCGACGCCGATGAGGGCGTACGGCGCGTCCAGCACGGCGGACGGGCGGAAGGACTCGCGGTACAGGTCCAGCGCGGGGATCGTGTTCTGCGCGGAGAAGTGGTGCGCGAAGGCGAAGGGCAGCCCCAGGGTGCCGGCCAGCCGGGCGCTGAAGCCGGAGGAGCCCAGCAGCCACACCGGCGGCCGGTGCGGGGACTGGACGCCACCGGGGGACGTGGCCTGCACGGGGCCCGGCACGGCGTGGATACGGCGGTAGGGGTGCCCGTCGGGGAAGTCGTCGTCGAGGAACCGGATCAGCTCGGCGAGCTGCTGGGGGAAGTCGTCGGCACCCTCGTTCAGCCGGTCGGTGCGGCGCAGCGCGGCGGCGGTCGCCCCGTCGGTGCCGGGCGCCCGGCCCAGGCCCAGGTCGACCCGCCCCGGCGCCATGGCCTCCAGCGTGCCGAACTGCTCCGCGATCACCAGCGGCGCGTGGTTGGGCAGCATGACGCCGCCCGAGCCGAGCCGGATGCGGCCGGTGTGCGCGGCGAGGTGCGCGAGGATCACGGCGGGCGAGGAGGAGGCCACGCCCGGCATCGAGTGGTGCTCGGCGACCCAGTACCGGTGGTACCCGCGCGCCTCGGCGAGCCGCGCGATGTCCACGCTGGTGCGCAGGGCGTCGGTGGCGGTGCGGCCCGCGCCGACGGTCACCAGGTCCAGTACGGAGAGGGGGACGGGCGCGGTGCCGTGGGCGGTGCCCCGGATCTCCTCTGCGGCGTCTGCGGCCATGGTGGGGTGCCTCCTGTTGGTCATGCCGGTGCGCGGGTCGCTGCGCTGGCTAACAGGAGGATGCCTCCGGTTATTCCCCGGCGGGGGCCTTGAGGCTGTCCAGGAACGTGGTGAAGGCGGGGACTGGGAAGGCAAGGGTGCCGTAGGCGGGGTCCTTGGAGTCACGTATACACACGTGAGCGGTACCGTCCGCGATCTCCACGCAGGAGTCGCCGTCGCCGGGACCCGAGTAGCTCGACTTCCGCCAGTTGCCGAGGGTGTCCACGAGATGCCTCACAACTCTTTCGCCAGCTTGTGGATGAGGTCACGCGACCGTTCAGGCTCGATCGACGCGGCCTCCACCTTACGGAAGAGTGTTCGGAACGAGGCCAGTTGCGCTTCGGAGTCGATAAAGGCAGCGCCGTGCGGCGCATCGCGCACGACGGTGTCCAACTTGGGCACGGTGCCCTCCGCATACGCCATCGCACTGCCGGCCCCTGCGAAGCCTTCCAGCTCGAAGGGGATGATCCGCACGGTTACATGCTCCGCTTCGGAGAGTTCGACCAGGTGCGTGAGCTGGGCGCGCGCTGCGGCACGGTCACCGACCATGACGCGCAACGCCGCCTCGTGGATGACGGCCCGGTACGGAGTGGGGGCGGGGCGTTCGAGGATCACCTTGCGTTGCATGCGGTGACGGACTCGCGACTCGATGTCTTCCCTGGGCAGTTCCGGGACTCGGTAGGAGTAGACCGCACGGGCATAGTCCTCCGTCTGCAACAGACCGGGGATGTAGAGGAACTGGACCTCCCGCAGCGAGACCGCGTGGTGCTCCAACTCCGCGAGGTCGAGGAAGGGCGTGGGCAGCACCTCCCGATACTGTTCCCACCAGCCGCGCACCCGACTGGTGGCCATGGCGACCAGCGCCTCGATCAACGCTTCGTCCGAGCACATGTACTGGGCCGCCAGGCGACGCAGCCGCTTCTCACTCACGCCCGCGAGGCCGGCCTCGATCTGGCTGATCTGTGCCGAACTCACTCCCAACAGGGCCGCGGCCTCACGCGACGCGAGACCGGCCGCGTCACGTAGTCGGCGCAGCTCGACCGCCAGGCGCATCTGACGCGCCGTCGGCTCTCGCCTCAGTGCCATCTCCAACCCCTCCCAACACGTCCTTGCGCGCGGCTCGTTCGAGGGGCAGATTACGCGACCGGCTTGCCAGACTTAAAATTCTAGGTCTACCGTCGGTGACGCGCCGCACACTCTGCGAAACGCCGGGGCACCGGAAGCGCACCACTCCGTCGTGCCATGACGGACGCGGCACTGCCACCGCTCCCCACTCCCTCTCCCCTCCGCCGTCTCGACAGGAGCGAGCCATGCCCGAAAGCGAACCGTGGGAGTACTCCCTCTACATCCCCAACGACCCCAGAGCCGTCACCGTCTGCCGCCGCACCCTCCGCCTGATCCTGACCATGCACGGCCTGATCCGCCTGGTGGACGTGGCGGAGCTGCTCGCAACGGAGCTGGTGGGCAACGCCGTTCGGCACACGAAAGGGCCGGCGGCTCTGCGGGTGCGCTGGTCCGGGACGGGAGTCCTCCGCCTCGGCGCCTGGGACGCGGACCCGTCCCCGCCCGAGCCGCCGCAGCCGCTCGACCAGGCCGTGGACCGGGAGGACGGGCGGGGCCTGGCACTGGTGCGGGCCTGCGCCGACGTGTGGGGCTGGCAGCCGCTCGCACGGGAGGGCAACCGCGGCAAATACATCTGGTGTGAGCTGGGCACGCCCCCGGCGGCCGCATCCCGCACGGCCTGACACACCGAGCCATAACGCCCACACCGCCACGGTCACGCGGCCTGGCAGGTGGCACGTGCGTCTGTCTCGGCCCTGTTTCTCATGGGGCTGATCGGCTGGCTGGTCGCTTGGCTCAGGGCGCGACGGGCGGGCTGACTCCTCCTTCACCTGAGCCGGGACCAGGTCAGGACGGCGTAGCCCTCCCCCTCGCGGGGTGCCCTGGTCCACGAGCGGGTGGTGAAGCGGTGCAGGGCGCCGCCGGTGAGCGCGGACCGGGGCAGGGCCAGGGCGTACTCGTCCTCCAGCGCGGCCAGCAGGCGACGTTCGCCGTCCTCGCCGGTCGCGTCCTCGAACAGCCGGGCCGGGTCCAGGGGCCCGGGGATCTCCCCGCTGCGCTCGGTCTCCTCGCCCCGCACCGTGAACGCGAACAGCTCCCGGCCCCGTTCCGCCACCGACAGGTGGACCAGAAGCTCCGTGCGCGTCCGTGCGGGCCGGACCCAGAGCGTCACGCACCGGCCCCCGGCCGAGGCCGCCGTGGCGGGGGACACGAAGAACTGGTTGCCCGGCACGTGCGAGGGGTCCTCCTCGAAGCCGAACGCCCACCCGGACGCCGTCCGTCCCACGGAGAGCACCGCGCGGTCCTCCCAGGGTTCGGCGCCGCCCGCCCTCGGGCGGCGGTTCTCGAAGAAGCGCTCCCGGGGTCCGGCCGGCCGCGGGCTCAGCCCCTCGCAGCCCGGCTCGCCGATCAGGGCGGGCAGGCCGGCCGGTTCGGCGCCCTCCACCCACAGGCAGCGGTAGCCGCTGCGTATCCGGTTGCGCGCGTCGTCCACCAGCCAGCGCAGGCCCGGCGGGTCGAGGTCGGGCACGGGTTCCGGGGTCGGACCGGTGCGGCCCGCGCGCGGTGTGGACACCAGTTCCCGCCAGCGTTCCGGCGTGACCACGCGCCCCAGCACCGAGTCGGCCGTCAGGCCCACCGGCGCCACCAGGTCCGGGCCCGGCGGCGACCAGGACGGCGCCGCCGCCCGGATCGTCCGCCACGCCCCGTCCGCGTCGCCCCAGCGCGCCGCCTCCCGCGCCTCGGACACCGCCCGGCCGAACGCCCCGCCGGGCTCGTACCGGTAGGTGCCGTCCTGGATGCGGGCGACGAGGTCGTCCGCCGCCGCCCGCAGCCCGTCGTCGGCCTCGCTCCCGAGGGCGAGGGTCCCCGGGGACTCCCGGTACCGGTTGTCCTCCACGTGCGCCGCCGCAAGGACCGGCAGCAGCTCGTCGGTGCAGCGGGGATCGGCCACCAGGCCGGTGAAGGCGAAGCGCAGGTCGACCGCCGGGCGGACCGTGAGCTGACGCAGCAGCGCCGCGGCTCCCGGCCGGCCGAACGACCGTGCCTCGGTGAGCAGTTCGGTGGCCGTCTCCACCCGTCCGCGCAGCGCCTCCTCCCTGGCCCGGGCGACGTTGGCGTCCTGGGCGCGGGTGGTGGCGTTCTCGAACCCGGGCACGGAGCCGGCCCGGTCGGCGTGGAACGCGCGGTACCGCGCCTCCATGTACGACCGGAACGACGGGTACCGGTCCGGGAGGTCGCCGTTCCAGCCCTGGTACACGTACAGCGCCCACTCGCCGTCCGCACCGACGTCGCCGGGGTCGAGCAGGGCGTGTGACATGTCGGACTCCGTCTCCAGCCGCAGCGCCCGCCGCCACATCCCCGCCAGCAGGCGGTTCTCCTCGGTGGGGTCCTCGGCGAGGAGTCCCTCGTAGACCTCCGTGAGCCCGGTGGGATCCCCGAACCAGTCGATCTCCGCCACGCCGCCCAGCCGGTACACCGACGCGGTGGCGTCCACCCACCATCCGTCGGAGGCGGCCAGGAACTCCCGGTACGAGGGCGGAAGCCGGGTGCCGAGCCGCTGCTCGGCCGCCGCGACGGCCTCCTCCGAGGCGGGCGGCTCCCCGAGCCGCTCCCGGTGGGTGCCGTACTCGTCCGGAACCCACTCCTCCTGCCAACGACCCAGGAAATCAGGCCAGTTGAAGTCACCGTTCGTCGTCATGCCGGGCATCCTGTCACCCGGCGCCGACAACGGGCCGTCAGGCGAGCCAGTGGCCGTCGCGCATCAGCGCGCGGCCGGTCAGCTCGTTCTCCTCGCGCCAGGCCTGGACGCGGCGCGGGACGAGGCGGAACCAGCGGTACGGCGTGGCCGAGGCGCGCGGGTCGAAGCCGGTGCGTGCGGCGAACCGGTCGCCCCGCCGCGGCGGCAGGGCGTCGATGTCCAGCACCTCGACGTCGGCGTCGATCACGGTGACGTCGCGGGTGTGGCCGAGGGCGAGCCGGGCGACCCGGGTGGCGGCCAGGTTCCGGCCGGTGGGGCTGTCCGCCGGTGTGGCCGCCAGCAGTGCCTCGCCGTCCCAGTCGAAGGACAGCGGTACGAGGTACGGGACGCCGTCCGCCGAGGCGCTGGCCACCCAGACGTCGACGTCGTGGGCGAGCCGGTGCTCGGTGTCCTCGCGGCGCCGGGCGCGGGAGCGGGGGGCGGAGGCGGTGGCGGAGGCGGAGGCGGAGGCGGAGGCGGTGCTCATGGTCACTCCTGGCGGTCGAGGGTGGCACGACCACCCGGTTCCGGCCGGGCCGGTCGTCGTGGTCCGAGCCTCCTCCGGACCGGATGCGGGGCGCTTCCGTGCCGGCCACGGAAACCACCACGGACGGTGAACCGCCCACGGATAATGGCCCGGTGACCAGTCCAGGGATATCGGCGCGGGAAGCGGAAGTGCTCGCGCTGCTCGGAGAGCACCTCAGCAACGCGGAGATCGCGGCCCGGCTGGTCCTCTCCGTGCGCACCGTCGAGTCGCACGTCTCCTCGTTGCTGCGGAAGTTGGGGGTGCCGGACCGGCGGGCGCTCGCCCGGCACGCGGCCGAGGTGGCGCGGGCCGAGCGGTCGCGTTCGGCGCCCGCCCTGCCGGCGCCGTTGACGGCGTTCGTCGGCCGGGTGCGGGAGCGCGGGGAGCTCGCCGAGGCGGTGAAGACGCACCGGCTGGTGACCGTGACCGGTCCGGGCGGGGTCGGCAAGACGCGTCTCGCGCTGGCGGTGGCGGCGGACCTGGCCGGTGACTTCGCGGACGGGGTGTGGTTCGTCGACCTCGTCCCGGTGACCGAGCCGGACCGGGTGGGGGCGGCGGTCGCGGCGGCCGTGGGCGTGGGCGAGCAGCCCGGGCGCGGCGTGGACGACGCGGTGCCGGCCGCGCTGGCGGACCACCGGGCGCTGCTGGTGCTGGACAACTGCGAGCAGGTGCGCGACGGGGTGGCGCCGTTCCTGGAGCGGCTGCTCGCGGCCTGCCCGGAGCTGCGGGTGCTCGTGACGAGCCGGGCCCGGCTGATGGTGCCGTTCGAGCGGGTGCTGCCGGTTCCGCCGCTGTCCGTGGAGGGCGGTGACGCGTCGGACGCGGTGGCGCTGTTCATGGACCGGGCCGCCGCCGTCGGCCAGCCGCCCGGCCCCGCGGCGGGCGACGGGGTCGTGGCCGTCTGCGAACGGCTCGGCGGCATGGCGCTGGCGATCGAGCTGGCCGCGGCGCGCTGGTCCACGCTCGGCCTGGACGGCCTGACCGCCGGTCTCTCCGACCCGCTGCGGATCCTCACCGGCGGGCCCCGCGCGGACGGCCGGCACCAATCGCTGCGGGCGGTACTGGACTGGAGCCACGACCTGCTGGACCCGTGGGACCAGGCGCTGCTGCGCCGGGTGTCGGTGTTCGTCGCGCCGTTCACCGCCGAGGCGGCCGCCGAGGTCGCCGGATTCGATCCGCCGGATCCCGCCGCGGTGGTCGACGGGCTCGGCAGGCTCGCCGAACAGAGTCTGCTCACCGTGACGCCGACGGCGACCGGCACCCGCTACCAGGCGCTGGAGACCATCCGCCAGTACGGGACCGAGCGGCTCGCCGGCGCCGGTGAGCTGACCGGGGTCCGCGCCCGCCACCTGCGCTGGTGCCTGACCGCCGCGACCGCCCTGGAGGACACGTCGGGCACCGGCTGGCGGGCCCGGTTCGACGCGCTGGCGGACGACCTGCGGGCCGCCCTCTCCTGGGCCGCCGGCCTGCCCGGGCGGCGCGCGGACGCGTACCGCCTCGCCGTGTCGCTGGCCGGCCTCGCCTTCTCCCGCACCCTGCTCGGCGAGGCCCAGCAGCGCCACGAGCAGGCCGCCGCCCTCGCCGCCGACGACGGCGCGCGGGCCGAGGCGCTGCGGCAGGCCGCCGCGGTGGCCGGGTGCCGCAGGCTCGGCGACGACATGTACCGGCTGCACCGCGCCGCCGCCGATGCCGCCCACCGGGCCGGGGACGACGCGGGCGCGTGCCGCGACCTGGCGGCGGCGGCCACCGTCGCGTACCGCTTCTCCTCCCTGTTCGAGCGGATCCCGCCCGTGGCGGAGGCGGCGGCCCTCCTCACGCGGGCGCGGGGACTGGCCGACGGGGCCCCGGCCACCGAGGCGGCCGTCGCGCTGGCCGAGGCGGCGGTGCTCTGCGACGCGTACGGCGCGCTCCAGGGCGCCGCGGAGAACACCGCGGAGGACACGGTCGTACGCGCCGAACGAGCCGTCGCGCTGGCCCGGCGCACGGGCGACCCGGTGGCGGAGTCCGCCGCCCTCGACGCGCTGTCCGGCGCCCGGAGCTGGGCCGGTGACGCCTTCGCCGTCGCGGCGGCCGCCCGGCGCCGCGTGGACGTCCTCGCTCCCGTCGCGCCGAGTCCCGCCCGGACGCACGAGGCGCTGGACGCCCTCGCCATGGCCGCCGGCACCGCCCTCGGCGTGGGGGAACTGCGGGACGCCCGGCGGTGGGGCCGGCAGCTCGCCGGCCACCCGCTGCTGGCCGAGGCGGGCCACCACGCCACGGCCTGGCTGCTGGTCGCGGACGCGTTCGCCGGGCACGCCGACGAGGTGACCGGCCACAGCGCGCGGTTCCTGGACGCCTGGGAGCACAGTGGCCGCCGGCCGTCGCTGTCCCTGGGCGCCGCGGCCGCGTCGGTCGCCATGGTCCACGGCCTGCGCGGCGACCACGAGGCCCGGGCGGCCTGGCTCGCGGTCGTCGGCCGGGTGGACACGGCGCCGGAGCAGCACCGTCTCGGTTACGGCGCGGTCTTCGACGCCGTGGTCCTGCTCCACCACGGGGACGCCGACGCGGCCCTGGAGCGGCTCGCCCCGGAGCCCGACGAGGTGTGGAAATGGGTGTGCTGGATCTGGCTGCACTGGTACGTGGCCCTCAGGGCGGAGGCGGCGGTGCTCGCCGGACATCCGGAGGCCCGGGCCCGCGTCGAGGCCGCGCGGAAGGTGGTCGCCGGCAATCCGGTCGCCACCGCCCAGCTGGACCGCGCGCGGGCGCTGCTCGACGGTGACCTGCCGGGGCAGCTCGCCGCCGCGGCGGCGTTCGACGCGGCCGGCTGCCCCTACCAGTCGGCGCGCACCCTGCTGCTCGCCGGGGGCGAACACGCCGCCGCCGGCGAGGCCGCGCTCGCCGGGCTGGGGCTCGCGGCCCGGCCCGTCCGGTAGCCGGGGGGCGCCACCGGCGGGGCGGGCCCGCGTCGTCGGCCCGCCCGTCCACCGGCCGCGCGGCCTCAGCTCACCGCCTGCTTCACGAGGGCCGCGATCCGCTCCTCCACCTCGGGCGTCGCCTCGGTCAGGGCGAAGGCGGTCGGCCACATCGCGCCCTCGTCCAGCTTCGCCGGGTCGTTGAAGCCGAGCGTCGCGTAGCGCGCCTTGAACTTCGCCGCGCTCTGGAAGAAGCAGACGACCTTGCCGTCCAGCGCGTAGGCCGGCATCCCGTACCAGAGCTTCGGCGCGAGCTGGGGAGCGGTGGCCGTGACGACGGCGTGGACGCGCTCGGCCATGACGCGGTCGGAGTCCTGCATCTCGGCGATCTTCGCGAGGAGGTCCCGCTCGGCCTCCGCCGCCTTGTCCGCCTTCGAGCCGCGACGCGCGGCCTTCTTCTGCTCCTGGGCGTGGTCCTTCATCGCGGCCCGCTCCTCGGCCGTGAAACCCTCGTACGTGCTGTCGCCGGTGGTGGTCATGGTCCCTCCCGTGGTCGTGGTTCCCATCGGCCGGTGTGCCGTGCCGGTTCCGGCCGCTGTGATCACATCCTTTCGCCGCCGGGGCGCGCACGCCTCCGTATCGACCACGGAAAGCACCACGGGAACATCACGGAAGCACCCCGGGACGTCTCACGCCTGGATCACCGGCTCCCGCGTGAACAGCGCCCCGAGTTCCGGTGCGTTGACCCGCCGGTCGGCCAGCCGCAGCCCCTCCCAGACGGTGACCTGGCTGGCGGTGAGGAGCGGCTTGCCCAGCTCCTTCTCCAGGACCGGGATGTGCGCCGCCGTGTGCAGGGCGGTGCCGGGCAGGAGGACGGCCTCCGCGTCCGGGTGGTCGGCCGCGCGGGCCAGCGCCAGCACCTCGGTCTCGGTCCAGGTGCCGGCCTCCGCGGCCGTGACGACGCCGGAGCCGGCGACGGAGACGGTCTCCAGGCCGCCGGTGCGCAGGAAGTCCGCGAACAGCCGGGCCACGTCCTCCGGGTACGTCGTGCCGATCGCGACCCGGCGCAGCCCGAGCTCCTTCGCCGCGTGCACGAAGGCGAAGGAGGTGGAGGAGGCCGGCAGGCCCGCCGTCCGGGCCAGGAACCGCACCTGCTCCTGGGCGCCCTCCCAGCCGTGCACGAAGCCGCCGCTGGTGCAGGCCCACACCACGGCGTCGGCGCCGGCCAGGCGCAGTTCCGCCGTGCTCTCCTCGAGCTGCCGCGGCGAGCCCATCTCGCGCAGGGCGTCCACGCGGTGCGCGTCCCCGCCGGTGTCGGTGTGCACCAGGTCCACTCGGATGTCGCTGCCCAGGAGCTGCTCGATGCGTGGGTAGTCGTCCTCGCCGGAGTGTCCCGGGTACAGGAATCCCAGTGCTGTCATGTCCACCCTTCCCGCTGCTGTTCCGTGCCAGGAACTTCCGGAGTCTCTGGAAGTACGGGACCGGCCGGCCCCGGCACCGTGGGGCCGGTCCGCGCCGCCGGGTCGGTCGGCGCCCGGTACGGCCCCACGGCACGGGTACCCAGTCGGCGCGGTGCCGCCCCCACCGTCACCGGGTTGGCCGAGATCACCGGGGTGCGCGGCCCGGCCTCCGGCCGGCGCGTCCGGCAGCGTGCCCGAGGCGGCGCCGGAGGGGACCGCGCCGCCCAGGTCGTCGTCCCGCGCCGGCCATCCGGGCGGGGTCCGGGCCGGTCCCGTCGGGCACGCGGGGGGGCGTCGGGCCGTCGTACCGGGCCGAAAAAGACCGGCATAACCTTCGGGGGTTCGGGTAGCCGCGCGCCCATGGCTCCACCACACAGAACCCCTCCATGGGGCATATCCGTCCGAAGGCCCGGGAGTTCGGGGCCCACTCGCCGATCGCTGCTCGCGGGGGCAGCGGCGCTCGGCGCACTGGGAGCCACCGGCTGCTCGCGGGTCGCGACCGCGTCGAACGTGAAGGGCGGCGACCTGCTCGACCGGCTCAGGGCCCAGGGCGTGGTCCGGCTCGGCATCGCGGGCGAGATCCCCTTCGGGTACATCGACAGGAACGGTGAGCTGACCGGCGAGGCGCCGGAGCTGGCGAAGGTCGTCTTCAAGCGGCTCGGGGTGGACCGGGTGCAGCCGGTGCCGACGGAGTTCGGCTCCCTCGTCCCGGGGCTGGCGTCGCAGCAGTTCGACGTCGTGGCGGCCGGGATGTACATCAACCCGGACCGCTGCGAGCAGGTCGTCTTCTCCGACCCCGACTACCAGATGCTCGACTCCTTCATCGTGCGCAAGGGCAACCCGCTCGGCCTGCGCGACTACAAGGACGTCGTCGAGAAGAAGGCCAGGTTCGCGACCGGCACCGGGTACGCCGAGATCCAGTACGCGGTCGAGGCCGGGTACGAGGAGCGCGACATCCTGATCGTGCCCGACCAGGTGGCCGGCCTCAACGCCGTCGAGGCCGGGCGCGTGGACGTGTTCGCGGGAACGGCGCTGACCACCCGCGAGGTGGTGAAGAAGTCCTCGAAGGCCGAGGCGACCGAGGCGTTCAAGCCGGTCGTCGACGGCGAACCGCACGTCGACGGGGGCGGTTTCGCCTTCCGGCCGACCGAGACCAACCTGCGGGACGCCTTCAACGTCGAGCTCCACAAGCTCAAGAAGAGCGGTGAACTGCTCCGCATCCTCAGGCCGTTCGGGTTCACCGAGGACGAGATGACCGATCTGACCGCGAAGGAGCTGTGCGGCGGATGACGTCCGGACTGTGGGAACTCGTACTGAGGGGCGTCTGGGTCACCGTCCAACTGCTCTTCCTCAGCGCCCTGCTGGCGACGGCCGTCTCCTTCGTGGCCGGCGTCGCGCGCACCCACCGGCTGTGGATCGTCCGCTTCCTCGCGGGCTTCTACACCGAGGTGTTCCGCGGCACCTCCGCGCTGGTGATGATCTTCTGGGTGTTCTTCGTGCTGCCGCCGGCCTTCGGCTGGCAGCTGGTGCCGATGTGGGCGGGCACGCTGGCGCTGGGCCTGACCTACGGGGCGTACGGCGCCGAGATCGTGCGCGGCGCGCTCGCGGCGGTGGACCCGGCGCAGAAGGAGGGCGGCATCGCCCTCGGCTTCACGCCCTGGCAGCGGATGCGGCTGATCCTGCTGCCGCAGGCGGTGCCGGAGATGATCCCGCCCTTCTCCAACCTGCTGGTCGAGCTGCTCAAGGGCACCGCCCTGGTGTCCGTCATGGGCATGGGCGACCTGGCGTTCAGCGGCAATCTGGTGCGCCTGGCGCTCCAGGAGAGCGCGGAGATCTACACGTACGTCCTGCTGATCTACTTCGTGATCGCGTTCCTGCTCACGCGGGGGATGCGCGGTCTGGAGAAGAAGCTGAAGGCGGGCGTCGGCGAGGCGGTGCCGAAGCGCGGCGCCGTCACCGCCGAACCGGCCGGGACCGGGGGTGTCCGATGACATGGGACTGGAACGCGGTCTCCGCGTTCATGCCGCACTTCTGGGACGGCCTGCTGGTCACCCTGCGGATCCTGGTGCTCGGCTCGCTGATCTCCTTCGTGCTGGGTCTGGTGTGGGCGCTGCTGATGCGGCTGCCGTCCCGCTGGGTGACCTGGCCGGTCGGGGTCGTCACGGAGTTCGTGCGCAACACCCCGCTGCTGGTGCAGCTGTTCTTCCTCTTCTACGTGCTGCCCGAGTGGGGCGTGACCGCCTCGGCGCTGACCACCGGCGTGATCGGCATCGGCCTGCACTACTCGACGTACACGATGCAGGTCTACCGGGCCGGCATCGAGGCGGTGCCGGCCGGCCAGTGGGAGGCCGCGACGGCGCTGAACCTGCCGCTCGGCCGGACGTGGACCGCGGTGATCCTGCCGCAGGCCGTCCGCCGGGTGGTGCCCGCCCTCGGCAACTACGTGATCTCGATGCTGAAGGACACGCCGCTGCTGATGGCGATCACGGTGCTGGAGATGCTCGGTGAGGCACGGCTGTTCTCCCAGCAGAACTTCCAGTTCACCGAACCCCTGACGGTGATCGGCGTGGCCTTCGTCATCGTCTCCTACCTGGCCTCCCTTGCCCTGCGAGCCCTGGAGCGACGCCTTGCCCACTGACACCCTCCCCCATCCCGGGAAGAGCCCCGAGCGCAGCGACGGCGAGCTGATCCGCCTGGAGCGGGTCACCAAGCGGTTCGGGGACAACACCGTCCTCGACCACCTCGACTTCACCGTCGACGCCGGCAAGCACGTCACCCTGATCGGCCCGTCCGGGTCGGGCAAGACGACGATCCTGCGGCTGCTGATGACCCTGATCGAGCCCGACGAGGGCACGATCACCGTGGACGGGAAGAGGCTCTTCCCGGCGAGCGGGAAGGAGCGGCGCGAGGCCCGCAAGCAGATCGGGATGGTGTTCCAGCAGTTCAACCTGTTCCCGAACATGAGCGTGCTGCGCAACATCACCGAGGCACCGGTCACCGTGCTCGGCATGGCCAAGGACGAGGCGGCGGAGCGCGCCAGGGGCCTGCTCGACCTGGTGGGCCTGGCCGACAAGTGCGACGCCCGCCCGGCCCAGCTCTCCGGCGGCCAGCAGCAGCGGGTGGCGATCGCCCGGGCGCTGGCGATGCGGCCCAAGGTGCTGCTGCTGGACGAGGTGACCTCCGCGCTGGACCCGGAGCTGGTCGCGGGCGTCCTCGACCTGCTGCGGGACATCGCGCGCAGCACCGACATCACCATGCTGTGCGTGACCCACGAGATGAACTTCGCCCGGGACATCTCGGACCAGGTCCTGATGTTCGACTCGGGCCGGGTCATCGAGGCCGGTGCGCCGGAGAAGATCTTCAGCGAGCCGGAGCACGACCGGACCCGGGAATTTCTCAGCGCGGTGCTGTGACGGCGGGCGTGCCCCGACGTCCGAGGTCGGGACGCCGGGGCACGCCACTGGCATATGCCAGAGTGCCAACGCCGCAGCCGGGGGCGCCGGAATCTCCTCAACGCCCCCTCACGGAAAGCTCTTCGGCGACTATCGTGAAGGTGACCCGCTGTCCGGACCAGGGCCTTCGAAGCGAGCGCAGGGGGAGACCGCCGTGGCGCTGCAGCACAAGCCGACCGCGCCGCACCACTCGGTCCAGGACGCGCTGCGCGCCCTGGAGACGGTGGCGCGGCACAGCACCGGAATCACCGACAGGGAACTCGCCCGGCACTCCGGCCTCGGCCGGGAGCGGCTGACCCGGCTCCTGCCCATGCTGCGCCACGAGGGCTACGTCGAGCAGACCGCCGACGGCGCCTACGTCACGGGCGCGGCCCTGGCCCGCCTGGGCGCGGCGCACGGCCGTGAGGAGGCCCTGCGCGACACGCTCCAGCGCACCCTGGACCGGCTGCGCGACTCGGTGGGCGCCGCCGTCTACCTCGGCCGGTACGTCGACGGCGAGGCCGACATCGTCCAGTACGCCGACGGCCCCGCCGCGCCGCGGGTGCACGAGTGGGTGGACTTCCGCGTCGCGGCGCACGCCACCGCGGCCGGCAAGAGTCTGCTGTCCCAGCTGGACCACGCGGGCCGGCGCGACCACCTCGCCCGGCACGGGACGGTCCGGCTGACCTCGCGCACGATCACCAGCGACCGTCTGCTGCTGTCCCGCCTGGAGTCGCAGCCGCCCACCATGCCCGTCCTCGACCTCCAGGAGTACGCGGTGGGCACGGTCTGCGCGGCCGTCCCGCTGACGGCCGGCTCCGTCGCGGGCTGCCTGGCCCTGTCCCTCCCCGTCGAGCACGCGCACCGGCTGCGGCGGGCCGCGGACGTCCTGAACCGGAGCGCGGCGCGGGTCCTGCTGTCGCTGGCGATCTAGTGCCGCGGCAGGCGACGTTCGCCCGGTGAGGAGCGGCGTCCGGTGCGTGCTCCGGGGGTTCCCCCGGCCGGAGGCCGGGAAAGTGCCGGCCGGAGGCCGGGGAAGTGCCGACCGGAAGTCCTCGCACTGGACGTACGCGGGCTTCCGGCCGGTGCGGCGAGTGGGGGCACCCCCTCCGGGGGAGCGTGCCGGGCGCCGCGACGGGGCGAACGTCGCCTGGTGCGGCACTAGGCCCTGCCCGTGCGGCGGGTGGTCGTGAGCACCCCTTCGGACCAGGTAGTATTTTCGTCGTCGCCGACCGCGGGAAGCGGAAGGCGGGAGTCATGCGCCGCTAGCTCAGTTGGTTAGAGCAGCTGACTCTTAATCAGCGGGTCCGGGGTTCGAGTCCCTGGCGGCGCACAGAAGAGGGCCCCTCGCACACGCGAGGGGCCCTCCTTCGTTCGTTCAGAAGGTCACGTCCGAGCAGGCGTAGAACGCGTTGCCCGTGTCGGCGACCGTCCACACCGACAGGATCACGTGGTGCCCGCTCAGCCCGGACGGCAGGGTGCCGCTGTGGGAGAGCGTGGCCGGCGGCTGCTTGCCGCCGTAGGGCACCGTGAAGAACGGCGTGAGGTTCAGGTCGGACCGGGACAGGGCGTGGTCCTGGTTCCAGCCCGGCTTGGTGACGTAGTACCGGAAGTCGGTCGTGGCGTGCCGGGCGGTGAACTGCCAGCGGAAGGTGTAGCTCTGCCCGCCGTTCACCTTGGTGGTCGGCCACGCCCGGCCGTCGGGCTGCCGGGGCGCGTCGAGCGGGGCGAACGACCCGTTCCCCGCGGAGCAGATCTTCCCGTCGGCCGGACCGGCGGCCGGGAAGCCCTTGGGCCCCTCGACGCTCTGCGGCTCCCACTGGATGGAGCCGCAGCCGGTGACGGTGCCGTTCTGGCACACCTTCTGCCGGCTGACGGGGAGGTCGGTGTAGCCGTGGCCGCTGGCACCGCCGGACGAGAGCACGAGGGCTCCGGTGGTCGCGATGCCCAGCGCCGCGGCGGACAGCTTGGTCCTGGTGCGCATACTGCTTCTCCTGTGACGTGGGGGAAGTGCAGCGAGCATTTCTTGGTCTAGACCAAGTCACAGGTTATGACCGCCGGTTGAACATGTCCATACCAATCGAAGAACCCGGTACGACCCCGTTCACACCTCTGGTCCCGCTCACACCCCCGGCTCCGCCCGTCCCGCGCAGAACGCCACCGTCAGGTCCTTCACCAGCACCTTGCGCTCGTAGTCGTCCAGCTCCACCAGCCCCCGCATCGTCAGTCGGGTCACCGTGTCCTCCACCGAGTCCACGACCGAGGTGAGCACGCTCGCCCGCTGCGCCGCGTCCAGCGCGGCGATCCGGCGCCGGTGCATCGCGGCGGCCACCTCCGGGGCGTACTCCACCCGGGCCGGCCGCACCGAGAACACCTCCAGGCCGACCGGCGCCGCGTCCGCCGCCACCAGCCGGGTCAGCGTCTCCCCCGCCACGTCCGCCGCGCCGCGGACCGTGCCCGCCGGCTCCACCGGCACCCGGGCCAGCGCCGCCTCGACGCACTCGCGCAGGTACGCCTCGTGGTCCTCGACGCCCAGCGTGGCCCGCACGGTGTCCCGCACCCGCCACACCACCAGCGTCACCGTCCGCAGGGGGACCCCGTTGCCGTCGGCGGCGGGCATCGGCTCGCTGCGCCAGTGCCGCAGCCGCACGTCGACCCGGCGGCGCAGGAACAGCGGGTTCACCCACATCAGGCCGGTGCGCCGGACGGTCCCCCGGTAGCGGCCGAACAGACCGAGCACCCATGCCTGCCCGGTCCGGCCCCGGGCCAGCCCGCCGAAGCCGAACAGCCCCAGCGCCCCGGCGGCCGCGTACGCCGCCCACTGCGCGGGACCGAGCCCGGCGCCCGCCTGCGCCGGCAGCCCCAGCGCCTCGACGACGGACGGCGGCACGGTCCCGGCCCACCAGGAGGTGAGCGCACAGCCCACCACCCCGCAGACGCCCGCGGCCACGCCCGCCGTGCCGGGCAGCACCCGGGCCGGACGCTCCGACAGCTCCGGATCGACCGCGGCCACCGGCCGGGGCCGCGCCACGGTGGGGCGCCGCACCCGCGGCTGCTCCCCCGTGCCCTGCCGACTGCCGACGACCGCGGGCCGCAACGGCACCGGCGGCGTGGCGGGGTCGTCCCGGAACAGGAGGTGGACGGGGATCTCGGTGGTCGCCTCGTTGCGGATGAGCCGCGCGGGCCGACCCGCGCCCTCCACCGGCCCGTCGGGCCCAGGGGCCGGGACGGGAGCCGATGCCGATGCCGATGCCGATGCCGATGCCGGGACGGATACCGACGCCGACGCCGACGCCGGAACCGACGCCGATTCCGATGCGGGTGCCGATGCCGGACCCGGTGCCGGGGTGGACGAAGGTGTCGTCGAAGAGGTCGTACTCATGCGTGCTCCAGCCTCCGCGCCAGATGCGTCATGAACGGGTGATCACGAACGGTGACCCCGGGGGGCCGGTCACGAGAAGAGCCGTCGCCAGGTCTCCGGGCCCGGGTAGCCGTCCGCCGCGCCGCCGCGCCAGCCCTGGGCGCGCTGGAAGGCTTCGACGCCCCGCCGGTCCGCCTCGTCCCAGCGCGGCCCCGGTCCCCTCGTGCAGTACGTGCCGAATCCTTTCCTCATCAGCTGTTCGCCGAGCCGGGTGACGTACGGGTTGTCGGCGCCCGGGCGGAACATCGCCCGGCCCGGATAGCCGGGCACCCCGTGCGAGGCGGGCGGGGCGGACGTCCCCGGCCGGTCCGAGGCGGTGACGGGGGCCCCGCCCGCCGCGGACGCCGTGGCGTTCGTCACCCCCTTGTAGCGGTAGGGGAGGTACTTGGCGGAGTCGTTCCAGTAGGCGTAGGGCGTGGACCGCCTGCGGGTGTGCGGCGGGGTCTGCTCGTAGGCCGTGTAGGAGGTGTGCGCGTCGTTCGCCCAGCCGCCGAAGATCACCACGTGGGAGCCCTGCTGCGGGGCGGACGCGTTGTGGAACAGCAGGATGTCGCCGGGCTGGAGCTCCTCCTTGGTGATGCGGTCCGCGAAGGCGCCGAGGCTCCCGGTCCATTCGTTCGTGGGCAGTTTCCATGCCATCGACACATAGCCCGAGCAGTCCTGCCGGTAACCGTCGGACCAGAAGGAGGTCGCGCTGTAGGGGACCTTCGCCGTGACCCACTTCTCGGCCCGCTCGATGATGTCCGTACGGGTGATCGCGGGCAGCCGCGTACCGGCCGCGGGACCCGCGGGGCGGCCCGTCGGACCGTGCAGCGGGGCCCTGGTCCCCTGCGGGGTGTCGCTTTCCTCACCCGCCGGGACGCCGGGCCGGTGGGGCCCGTGGGCGGCCGGGGCCGCCGCCGCCTCGCCCGCGCCGAGGGCGGCGGTCGCGGTGGCGGCGGCCACGACGAGGACGCGGTGGGCGGCCGGATGGGCGAGGGCACGGCCGGCCGGGGCATGCGGCAGGACGCCGCGCCAGTGCCGGCAGCCGGGGCAGTCGCAGTCGCTCGCGGGATCGATGTCCTCGAATACCGGAGTCTCCATGCGATTCCCCTCACACTGCAGGTGAAAAAGTCCGCGGCGGCGTGCGCACGGGCGCACGGTGATCAGTCTCACAACTGTCTTGCCCGCGCGCATGTTGACGGCCCGAACGATGTACCCGGATGGCGCGCACGGGGGACGCCCGTCCGGCCGTGGTCCGGAGCACCCGTCGGCGTCGGGTAGAGTTGTCCAGGTCAGCAGGCGCCGCTAGCTCAGTTGGTTAGAGCAGCTGACTCTTAATCAGCGGGTCCGGGGTTCGAGTCCCTGGCGGCGCACAGACGGTCGAAGGCCCTCCGTACACACGGGGGGCCTTCGGCGTACCCGGGGTCCGGGCCCCTTGCGATCATGACGAACGCCGTAGAACTCTGGTCCGGTTGGGGGGACGGATGCCGAGGGGGGCATCATGCAACCGGGGGCCGCTGTCCTCTGTCTAGGTAAAGTGTGGATGCCGTGGTGACAGCAACCCACCATTGTGACGTCCGTGAAGGTCGAGGGGGACCCGGCGGACCAAGAAAGCGACGAAACGCGCGTTGACTCGCGTGTGGGGGGATGACTCATGACGTCGACGCCGACGGGCGCCGGGCAGGACCAGGACCCGTCTCAGACGACCCAGCTACGGGTGCCTTCGCACCGGAACTGGAACACCGGCACGTTCCGCCGGATACGCAAGGCGCTGCCGAAGTACGACTACGAGCACTACAGCCGGCTCGCGGGCCCCCTCACCCAGCCGGACCCGCACAAGCCGTACAAGGTGCAGTACCGCTCGCTGCTGTCGCAGGAGCCGCACCGCATCTGGGTCGCCCTGATGCTGGCCGGGGCCCCGCTGCTCTCGGTGGTGCTGCTGGTCTGGCTGCTCCAGCCCCAGCACTGGACGGAGCGCGACTACCCGGCCTTCGACTGGCTGCCGGCGCTCGACATGGTGATGCTCGTCTCGATCGGCCTCATCGAGCTCTTCCGCTGCCTGAACGTGCTGTCGAACGCGCACGCCACGCTGGTCGCCCGGGACCCCATACCCGTGGTGCCCGAGACCGGCACCCGCGTCGCCTTCCTCACCTCCTTCGTGCCCGGCAAGGAACCGCTGGAGATGGTCACGAAGACCCTGGAGGCGGCCGTCAAGATCCGCCACCGCGGTCTGATGCACGTCTGGCTCCTCGACGAGGGCGACGACCCCGAGGTGAAGGCGGTCTGCGAGCGCCTCGGCGTGCACCACTTCTCCCGCAAGGGCGTCGCCAAGTGGAACCAGGCCAAGGGCCCGCACCGCGCCAAGACCAAGCACGGCAACTACAACGCCTGGCTCGACGCGCACGGCGACGACTACGACTTCTTCGCCTCCGTCGACACCGACCACGTGCCGCTGCCCAACTACCTGGAGCGGATGCTCGGCTTCTTCCGCGACCCGGACGTCGGCTTCGTCATCGGCCCGCAGGTCTACGGCAACTACGACAACCCGATCACCAAGGCCGCCGAGTCCCAGCAGTTCCTCTTCCACGCGCTGATCCAGCGCGCGGGCAACCGCTACGGCGCGCCGATGTTCGTGGGCACCTCCAACGCGGTGCGCATCAAGGCGCTGAAGCAGATCGGCGGCCTGTACGACTCGATCACCGAGGACATGGCGACCGGCTTCGAGATCCACCGCCACAAGAACCCGGCCACGGGCCGCAAGTGGCGCTCGGTCTACACCCCGGACGTGCTCGCCGTCGGCGAGGGCCCGAACGCCTGGACGGACTTCTTCACCCAGCAGATGCGCTGGTCGCGGGGAACGTACGAGACGATCCTCAAGCAGTACTGGAAGGGCTGGTACTCGCTGCCGCCGAGCAAGCTCTTCAACTACACGATGATGATCATCTTCTACCCGATGTCGGCCCTGAACTGGATCCTGGCGGCGCTGAGCTGCGCCCTGTTCCTCGGCGCCGGCGCCTCGGGTGTGAACATCGACCCGGTGGTCTGGCTGATGCTCTACGGCAACGCCTCCGCCCTGCAGATCGGCCTGTACGTCTGGAACCGCCGCCACAACGTCTCGCCGCACGAGCCGGAGGGCTCCGGCGGTGTGGCCGGCATGGTGATGTCCGCGCTGTCGGCGCCGCTGTACGCGAAGGCGCTCATCGACTCCGTGCTGCGACGCAAGAGCAAGTTCGTGGTCACGCCCAAGGGCGACTCGGCGAGCCCGGACACCCTGTTCGGGACCTTCCGGTACCACTGGTACTTCATCCTCATCTTCGCCGGCTCGATCACCGCCGGCCTCGTCCTCGGCCACTCCCACCCCGCGATGATCATCTGGGCGACGTTCGCACTGCTGATCACCGCCTCGCCGATCTTCGCCTGGCGGCACTCCCTGCGGGAGGCGAGGAAGAAGCCCGCCTCGGCGGCTCCCGCGGAGCCGCCCGCCCGAAGCGAGGACGCGGCGCCCGCGGGGCCGTACCAGCCGCATCCGCTGCCCGCGCAGGACGCGTTCCACGGGACGCGGGACGCGCACGAAGCGCACGGGGCGCACGAAGCGCACGGGGCGCACGCGCCGCGGCAGAAGCCCAGCTGGGCCGCCTCCCCCGACGGGGACAGCGACCAGACCATGCAGATCGCCCTTGGTGGACTTGGGGGACGTAAGGAATGAAAGACCGTGCCGGCCGCCGCCGCGCCCGTCGCTTCGCGATAGGCACGGCGGTGGTAGTAGCGCTGGCCGGGATGAACGGGCCGTGGCTCTACCGCTTCGGAACCGAGAAATACCACCAGTACAAGATCAACAAGCCGGAGTACAAAGCCGCCAACGGCAAGTGGGAGATCATCGAGTTTCCCGAGAAGTACCGGCAGAACACCATCCACGCGGCGCTGCTGCGCACCGGCAAGGTGCTGCTCGTCGCGGGGTCGGGCAACAACCAGGACAACTTCGACGACAAGAAGTACGACACCCGGATCTGGGACCCGGTCAAGGGGACCATCAAGAAGGTGCCGACGCCCACCGACCTGTTCTGCACCGGCCACACCCAGCTCGCCAACGGCAACCTGCTGATCGCGGGCGGCACCAAGCGGTACGAGAAGCTCAAGGGCGACGTCACCAAGGCCGGCGGCCTGATGATCGTCCACAACGAGAACCCGGACAAGCCGATCACGCTGCCCGCGGGCACCACGTTCACCGGCAGGGGCAACGGCAAGACGTTCGTCTCCAAGGACCCGGTGCTGGTGCCGCGCGCCAAGAAGGTCTTCGACCCGGCGACCGGCAAGTTCCTGCGCAACGACCCGGGCCTCGGCCGGATCTACGTCGAGGCGGAGAAGAGCGGCGCCGAGTACGAGACGGGCACCGAGGACAACTACCGGATCCAGGGCCTGTCGGGCGCCGACGAGCGCAACACCTACGGCATCGCGCAGAAGCTCGCCCTCGACAAGAAGGACTTCCAGGGCATCCGGGACGCCTTCGAGTTCGACCCGGTCGCCGAGAAGTACATCAAGGTCGACCCGATGCACGAGGCCCGCTGGTACCCGACGCTCACCACCCTGAGCGACGGCAAGATCCTCAGCGTCTCCGGCCTCGACGACATCGGCCAGCTGGTCCCGGGCAAGAACGAGGTCTACGACCCGAAGACCAAGAAGTGGACCTACCTCGACAAGGTCCGCCAGTTCCCGACGTACCCGGCGCTGTTCCTGCTGCAGAACGGCAAGGTCTTCTACTCGGGTTCGAACGCCGGCTACGGCCCCGACGACGTCGGGCGCGACCCGGGCGTCTGGGACGTGGAGACCAACAAGTTCACCGAGATCCCCGGCATGAGCGACCCGAACATGCTGGAGACCTCGGGCACCGTGCTGCTGCCGCCGGCGCAGAACGAGAAGTACATGGTGATCGGCGGCGGCGGGGTCGGCGAGTCCAAGCTGGCCAGCGAGAAGACCCGGATCGTCGATCTCAAGTCCGACGACCCGAAGTTCGTGGACGGGCCGTCGCTGGAGAAGGGCACGCGCTACCCGCAGGCCTCGATCCTGCCCGACGACACCGTGCTGGTCTCCGGCGGCTCGGAGGACTACCGGGGCCGCGGCGACTCCAACATCCTCCAGGCGCGGCTCTACCACCCGGACACCAACACGTTCCAGCGGGTCGCCGACCCGCTGGTGGGCCGCAACTACCACTCGGGCTCGATCCTGCTGCCCGACGGGCGCCTGATGTTCTTCGGCTCCGACTCGCTGTACGCCGACAAGGCCAACACCAAGCCGGGCAAGTTCGAGCAGCGCATCGAGATCTACACGCCGCCGTACCTGTACCGGGACTCGCGGCCCGACCTGTCGGGCGGCCCGCAGACCATCGCGCGCGGCGAGTCGGGGACGTTCACCTCGCGGGCGGCCTCGACGGTCAAGAAGGTGCGGCTGATCCGGCCGAGCGCCTCGACGCACGTCACGGACGTCGACCAGCGGTCCATCGCCCTGGACTTCAAGGCGGACGGGGACAAGCTGACGGTGACCGTGCCGGAGGGCAGGAACCTGGTGCAGTCGGGGTGGTACATGCTGTTCGCCACCGACGGTGAGGGAACGCCGTCCAAGGCGCAGTGGGTGCACGTGCCGTAGCGCTCGTACGGGGTGTCAGCAGGGGCGCGGGAGCGCTGTGGCCGGCCACAGCGCTCCCGCGCCCCTGCTTCTCCTACTTCTCCGAGCCCTGCGCCAGTTTCAGGGCGTACTCGGTCCACCAGGCGCCGGCCTTCGGGCCGCCCTTGCACTCGCCGTCCGACTCGCCGGGGCGCTTGACCCAGAGGTAGGCGTCGACCAGGGGGTCGGCCGTCCTGGTGGTCGGCGTCTCGCCGAGGGCGCGGCCCGGCGGGTTGCACCAGCGCTCGTCCGCGGCGCCCTCGGTGTAGGGGCCGTTGCCGTTGCGGCTGGTGTCGATGACGAAGTGCTTGCCGCCCACCTTGGCGGAGAGCTGCTTGCCGTAGGCGATGGAGTCCTCGGTGGTGTAGAAGTTCGACACGTTGACCGCGAAGCCGTCGGCCTGGTCGATGCCGGCCCACTTCAGCGGCTCGAAGATCTGGTCGGGGTGGCCCCAGCCGGCGTTGCCCGCGTCCAGGTAGACCTTGGTGTTCTTCAGCGCCGTGAGCTTGGCTATGGCGCCCTTGAGGAGGTCGTAGCGCTCCTCGTGGAACTCGTCCGGCGTGCAGCCGTCGACCAGGTGGAGCACCGCGTCCGGTTCCAGGACGACCGTGGCGGCACGGTCGCCGATGCCCTTGGCCACGCCGTCGATGAACGCGCGGTAGCTGTCGCCGTCGGCGGCGCCGCCCTGCGAGTACTGGCCGCAGTCACGGTGCGGGATGTTGTAGAGGACGAGCAGCGCGGTGCGCCCGGCCTTGTCGGCGGCCTCGGTGAAGCCGCGGGCCTGCTCCTCCGGGTTCTCCGGGCTGATCCACTCGCCGGTCGGCTGCTGGGCGATCTTGCGGATCCGGGCGGCCTCGTCCTTCTTCCCGGCCTTCTCCAGGTGCGCGACCTGCTCGGCCGCGTGACTGTCCGGATTGACCCAGAACGGGTCGGCCTCCTTGGGCTGCTGGGTGATCCCGGCCGCCGCGTCCTTCTTCTCGTCCCCGCCCTCACCGGACGAGGAGCACCCCGTGATCAGCAGTGCCGCCCCCAGCACCGCCGCGGACGCCCGCCTCGCGGTCGTCGTTCCGACCCCCCTGCTGCCGTACATCCAGCCCCCCTCGGTGCACTGTTCGAAGGCTCAATCCTGACATACGCGGGTCATGAGCCGGTGCCCGTGAGGTAGGCGGAGACGACCACGTTGGCCGTGTAGCGGCCGGTGGCGCGGTCGAAGGTGCCGCCGCAGGTGATCAGCCGCAGTTCGGCCCGTCCCGGGGCGCGCGGCCCGTAGGCCTGCCGGGCGTCGAAGTCGTCGCGGTCGAGGACCTGGACGTCGTCGACGGTGAACTCGGCGGCCTCGGCGCCGGCGCGGACCACCCGGAGCGTCTCGCCGGGTTCCAGGGTGCTGAGCTTGTAGAAGACGGCGGGTCGGGTCTCGGTGTCGACGTGCCCGACCATCAGAGCGGTCCCGGCCGCCCCGGGGGTCACGCCGGCCGCGTACCAGCCGACGGTGTCGGCCTGGGCGAAGGAGGGCGGTTCGATCGCGCCCTTCGCGTCGAGGCCGCGCTCCGTCACCGGGGCGCTGACGCCGAGCCCGGGGACGTCGAGCCGTTCGGGCGGGGCGTCGCGGAGGGGCGGGTGGGCGGGGGGCAGCCGTATGTCGGGGGGTCGTCCGGCCGCCGCCATGTCGCCGGTGGCCGGACGGGATATGCCCTCGCGCACGTCGGTGGCCTCGCGGCCCCACAGCCACAGCCCGAGGAGCAGCACCATCCAGGCGATGCCGCTCACCAGCCGGCCGGGGCCGACGGGGCCCACGGCGGCCTGTTCCCGGCGTCGATCACGGTCGGACATGGTCAGTCCGCCCCGCGGCTCCGGCTGCGGACCCCGCGCAGCCCCACGGCGACGGCGGCGATCCCGGCGAGGACCAGGCCGGTCACGGTGTGCGCGGTGCCGGGGGGATCGACGCGTGCCGCGTCGTCGGAGTGCGGCGCGGCGAGCCGGGCGGCACCGCCACCGCCCGCGTCGACGGGGGCGACGGGAGAGGAGGGGGCGGACGGGCGGTGCGCCGGCCGATGGGGCGCGTCGACGGTGATGGTGCCCTGGCGGGCGTCCCGGCCGCAGGTGACCCGCACGGCGTAGGCACCGGCCGCCGCCGAGGAGCGGACCCGGCTGGAACCGACGAGGACGCCGCCCTCGTCGGCCGCGGAGAGCCGCACGTCCGACTCGAACGCCGCCGACACGGCGACGGCCGTCCGCTCGGTGCAGTCGGGTACGCGGAGCGCCACGTCGGCGCCGGGCGCCGGTGAGGACGGGGTCACCGCGACCCCGTCCCCGTCCGCCGCGTACGCCGCCGGTGCGACCGGCGTGCACACCGCGGCCAGCACGGCTCCGGCACAGAGAGTTACCTTCAGCGAGCCCATCGTGTACCTCCAGTCCCCTGGAGGCTCCCCCGCGGAGACCGCCCCCGCATCCGGTGCGGGGGCGTTATTGCGCCGAACGGGCGACGCGGGGGACGCGGGGGGTTTCAGACCCGCTCGACGAGGTCCGCGATGGAGTCGACGATCCTGGACGGCCGGTACGGGAAGTTCTCGACCTGCTCGGGCCGGGTCAGGCCGGTGAGCACCAGGAAGGTCTGCATCCCGGCCTCCATGCCGGCCAGCACGTCGGTGTCCATGCGGTCGCCGATCATCGCGCTGGTCTCGGAGTGGGCGCCGATCGCGTTGAGCCCGGTGCGCATCATCAGCGGGTTGGGCTTGCCCGCGAAGTAGGGCTGCTTGCCGGTCGCCTTGGTGATCAGCGCGGCCACCGCGCCGGTCGCCGGGAGCGGCCCTTCGGTGGAGGGGCCGGTCTCGTCGGGGTTGGTGCAGATGAACCGGGCACCGGCGTTGATCAGCCGGACCGCCTTCGTCATGGCCTCGAAGGAGTAGGTGCGGGTCTCGCCGAGGACCACGTAGTCCGGTTCGTGGTCGGTGAGGATGTAGCCGATGTCGTGCAGGGCGGTGGTCAGACCGGCCTCGCCGATGACGTACGCCGAGCCGCCGGGCCGCTGGTCGTCCAGGAACTTGGCGGTGGCCAGCGCGGAGGTCCAGATGGCCTCGACCGGCACCTCCAGGCCCATGCGGCGCAGCCGGGCGTGCAGGTCGCGCGGGGTGTAGATCGAGTTGTTGGTCAGGACGAGGAAGGGCTTGCCGGACTCGCGCAGCTTCTTGATGAAGGCGTCGGCGCCGGGGATCGGGACGCCCTCGTGGATGAGCACCCCGTCCATGTCGGTGAGCCATGACTCGATGGGCCTGCGGTCTGCCATGTGCGGGTCTCCTGCCGTACGCGGTCCAGCGTGCGCCCCAGCCTAAACAGAGCGGGATCTTCGGCGGAACGGCCGCTCAGCTTCCGGTGGCCTCCTTCCAGGCGTCGACGTACGAGGTGAGGTTCCGCTCGATGTCGTTCCAGTCCGGCTCGAAGATCTCGACGCCGTCCATCAGCTCGGCCAGCTCGACGGCGTTGTCGTCGGTGGCCTTGACGTCCTGGCGGGCCGCGAAGCCGCCGCCGATCTCGCTGGCCTGCGCCTGTGCCTTCCGGCTCAGCATGTAGTCGAGGAGCTTCCTGCCGTTCTCGGTGTGCGGGGCCTTGGTGACCAGGCCCGCCGCGTACGGCAGCGCGAAGGTGGTGGGCCGGCCCCCCTCGGGCGCCGGGAACCAGATGCCGAGGTTCGGCATGGACTTCGACTGGGCGTGGTTCATCTGCACGTCGCCGTTGGCGACGAGCAGTTCGCCCTTGTCGACCTTGGGCGCGAGCTTGCCGGTGGAGGCGGACGGGCCGACGTTGTTGGCCTGGAGCTTCCTCAGGTACTCCATGGCCCGCTTCTCGCCGCCGAAGTCGTGCATGGCCTTGATGAGGACGGCGGTGCCGTCGCCGGCGACGCCCGGGGTGGAGTACTGGAGCTTGTTCCTGTACTTCCCGTCGAGCAGGTCCTCCCAGGTGGTGGGGGCCTGCTTCAGCTTCTCGGTGTTGTGGACGAAGCCGAAGTAGTTGTTGACGACGGCCGTCCAGGTGCCGTTCTCGGCCTTGTCGGCGCCGCTGACCCGGTCGGCGCCCTTCGGGACGTACTTCTGCAGCAGGCCCTTGGTGTCGGCCTGCTGGATGAACGGCGGGAGGGTGACGAGGACGTCGGCCTGCGGGTTGCTCTTCTCGCGGACGGCGCGCTGCACCATCTCGCCGGAGCCGCCCTCGACGTACTCGACCTTGATGCCGGTGTCCTTCTCGAAGTCCTTGAAGACCTGGTCGTACCAGCCGTCGCCGTTCTCTCCCTTGAGGCCGTCGGCGCTGTAGACGGTGACGGTCTTCTCGTCGGAGGCGGCCGAGGTGCCGGAGCAGGCGGTCAGGGGGAGGGCGAGGACGGCGAGGGCGGTGATCGGCTTGAGGGCGTTCCTGGGCATGGCGAGGCGGACTCCTTGCGTGTCGGGGAGGAGGACGGGCGGGCGGTTACCGGTACGAGGCTCTGGTGCGGATCCTGGAGACGGCGAACAGGACCAGCAGGGTGGCCGTCATCAGGACCACGGCGATCGCGGAGCCGGTGAACAGGGAACCGCGGTCGGTGGAGGCGTGGATCAGGACCGGCAGCGGGGTCCAGTCGGGCGGGTAGAGCATCATCGTGGCGCTCAGCTCTCCCATGGAGAGGGCGAAGCAGAGCCCGGCGGCGGCGGTCAGGGACGGCAGCAGCAGGGGGAGCCGCACCCGCCACAGGACGTACGCGGGGCTCGCGCCGAGGGAGGCGGCGGCCTGTTCGTACGCCGGGTCGAGGCGGGTGATCGCGGCGGAGACGGACTGGTGGGCGAAGGCGGTGACCAGCACCGTGTGGGCGATGATCACGATCCAGCGGGTGCCGTTGAGGAGGAACGGCGGCTGCGAGTACGCGACCAGGATCGCGAGGCCGACCACCACCGAGGGCACGGCGACCGGCAGCACGAACAGGGCGTCCACCACCGTGCGGTGGCGCTTCCTCGACGCGGCGGCGGCGAGCGCGGCCCAGGTGCCGACGGCCAGCGCGAGCAGGCTCGCGGTGAGGCCGGTGACCAGACTGGTGATGAGTGCCTGCAGGGCCTCGCCGCGGGTGGCGGCCCGGTAGTTGCCGGTGGTGAGGCCGGAGGGCAGGACGCCCGACCAGTGGGTGGCGAAGGAGGCGCCGAGGACGACGAGGAGGGGCAGGGCGAACAGGGGGAGGAAGAGGACGAGGAAGACGGCCCACAGGGCCCGCCTCGCCCCCCGGCTATGCACCAGCACGGCGGCTCACCACCCGGTACAGGCCGTACAGGCCCACGGAGATCAGGACGTTGACGACGGCGACCACGCAGGCGCCCGGGTAGTCGGACTCCAGGATCGCCTTGCCGTAGACGAGCATCGGCAGGGTCGTGACACCCTTGGCGCCGGTGAACAGGACGATGCCGAACTCGTTGAGGCACAGGACGAGGACGAGGCTGCCGCCGGCCGCGAGGGCGGGCAGCGCCTCCGGCAGGATGATCCGCCGCACGATCCGCGGGGCGCGGGCGCCCAGCGAACTGGCCGCCTCGATCTGCGCGGCGTCGATCTGGGAGAACGCGGCGAGCAGCGGGCGCATCACGAACGGCGTGAAGTACGTGATCTCCGCGAGGAGGACGCCCCAGGGCGTGGTGAGGAACTGGAAGGGGCCCTCGGCGGCGCCCGTGACGCCCGTCCACGCTCCGTTGGCCATGCCGACCGTGCCGTAGACGAACAGGAGGGCCAGCGTGATCAGGAAGGAGGGGAAGGAGAGGAAGACGTCGATGAACCGGGAGACCGCGCGGGCGCCGGGGAACGGCACGAAGGCGATGACCAGGGCGAGGACGAAGCCGAGGACCAGGCAGCCGGCGGTGGCGGCCGGCGCGAGCCAGACGGTCGTCCACAGCGCCTCGCGGAACGACTCGGAGGCGAAGACGTCGGCGTACGGCTGGAGGGAGGTGCCGCCGGTGTCGGGCCGGACGGACTGCCGGACGACGAGGGCCAGGGGGTAGAGGAAGAAGACGGCGAGCAGGGCGACGGGAGGAAGGGCCCACAGGAGCGCCGCACGGGGGCGCGGGTCCGTGTCCGCTGCGCGGCTGCCGCCGCTCGGGCGCGACCGGCCGCGCCCGGCCCGCACCCGGGAGACGGCCTCAGTCACCGTTCACCCCCGCGGGCAGCAGCACCGCGTCGTCCGGTGCGAAGTGCAGCGTCACCGCGTCTCCGAGGGCCGGCGGGTCGCGCAGTTCACGCAGGTCGGCCATGATCCGGTGGCCGTTCACGTCGACGTGGAGCCGGTGGGTGGCGCCGCGCCACTGGATCTCCGAGAGCGTGCCGGTGAGCCGGTTGGGACCGTCGCCGATGCCGACCCTGTGCGGCCGGACGCAGAGGGTGGCGCGCGCGCCGGTGACCGCGCCCGCCGTGTCGACGTCGACCTCCGTGCCCGCGAAGTCGGCGCCCTCGGTGCCAACGGTCACCGGCAGGAGGTTCGCGCCGCCCACGAAGGACGCCGTGAACTCGTCGGCCGGCGCCCGGTACAGCTCCCTCGGGGTGCCGCAGGCCCGGAGGCGGGCCCTGTCCATCACCGCGATCCGGTCGGCGAGGGTCAGCGCCTCGATCTGGTCGTGGGTGACGTACAGGATCGACACGTCGGGGAGTTCGCGGTGGAGGCGGGCCAGTTCGGCGAGCATTCCCGATCGCAGCTGGGCGTCGAGGGCGGAGAGGGGCTCGTCGAGGAGGAGGACGTCCGGACGGACGGCGAGGGCGCGGGCGATGGCGACGCGCTGCTGCTGACCGCCCGACAGCTCGCGCGGGTGGCGGCGGGCGAAGGCGGCCATGCCGGTCATCTCCAGGGCTTCGCCGACCCGTTCGCGGATCTCGGCCTTGGGCGCCTTGCGGGCCTTGAGGCCGAAGGCGACGTTCTCCTCGACCCGCATGTGCGGGAAGAGGGCGTAGCTCTGGACGACCATGCCGATGCCCCGTCGGTGCGGAGGCAGGTCGGTGACGTCCCGCTCGCCGAGGAAGACCCGCCCGGAGGCGGGCCGTACGAAACCGGCGACCGCCCGCAGCGCGGTGGTCTTGCCGGATCCGGACGGCCCGAGCAGCGCCATGACCTCGCCCGGTCCGACGGTGAGGTCGAGGGCGTCCAGGACGACGTTGCCGTCGTAGGCGACGGTGACCGAGTCGAAGCGGATGCCACTGCCGGTGGTGCTCATCGGCCGGCCGCTCCCCGCAGGAGGGCGGGCAGGTCGGCCACGGAGTCCAGCACGTGGGTCGCGCCCGCCGCGTGGAAGGCGTCGTCGCCGTGGGCTCCGGTGCGCACCCCGGCGACCAGTCCGGCCCCGGCCCGTACGCCGCTGAGCACGTCGTAGGAGGTGTCGCCGACGACGGCGACCTGGGCGAGGGAGTCGGCGGCCCCGGTGCGCAGGAACGCCTCCAGCACCATGTCCGGGTACGGCCGTCCGCGCCCGCCCGCGTCGGCGGGGCACAGGGTGAGCGGCACCAGACCGTGCCAGCCGAGGGCGCCGAGGACGGCGTCCTGGGTGACGCGGGCGAACCCGGTGGTCAGGACGACGGTCCGGCCGTCGGCGGCGAGTTCCTCGACGGCCTCGCGGGCGCCGGGGACCGGGGCGACGAGGCCGCCGGCGACGAGTTCGCCGTACGCCTCCTCGAAGGCGGCGTTGGCGCGCTGCGCGCGCTCCTCGTCGCCGAAGAGGTGACGGAAGACGGAGATCTTGGACTCGCCCATGGTGGCGCGCACGTAGGCGAGCTTCTCGGCGTGGTCGGGGGTGCCTGGCTCGACGCCGAGTGCGCGGGCGGCGGCGCCGAAGGCGCGCTCGACGAGGCCGCCGTCGGCGACGGTGGTGCCGGCCATGTCGAGGACGACGAGGCGGATGTCGGGGGTGGTCGCGGTCATCGGGGGTTCACCAGCCCAGTTCGTTCGCGGTGGTCTCGGCTATGGCGGGCGAGCAGGTCATGCCGCGCCCGCCGGGCCCGGTGACGAGCCAGACCCCTTCGCGTACCTGTTGCCGGTGCACCACGCGGGTGGTGTCGGTGCACTGCGCGTACACGCCCGCCCAGCGGCGGCGGATCCTCGGCAGCGGGCGGCCGAGGAGGGACTCGACGACTCCGGTGAGGTGCTCGTAGGGCTCCTCGACGGTGTCGAAGGCGAAGGGGTGCTCGTACTCGTGGGTGTCGCCGATGGTCAGCCCGCCGTCGGCGCGCTGGACCATGAGCAGTTGCATGCGGTGCTCGGCGGCGGTGGCCGGCTGCGCCTGCCGGGCGTTCAGCTCGTCCAGGGCGGGCGAGGCGTACGCCGGGTAGTAGCGGAAGCTGTCGGCGTCGGCCACCGAGGTGGTCAGGGTCTCGCCGAGCGGGTCGGTCTGCATCATCTGCAGGCGGACCCGGCGCACCGGCAGCTCGGGCCCGGCCAGTTCGCGGACCAGGCCGCCGAGCCAGGCACCGGTGCACAGGACGACGGCGTCGGCGGTGTGGGTGTCGCCGTGGTCGTCGCGGACGGTTCCCGGTCCGGTCACCTCGCGGACCTCGCGGCCCGGCAGGAAGGTGTAGTTCGGGGACTTCGACAGCTCGGCGCGGAGGGCGAGCTGCGCGGTGCGCGGCTCGACGGCCGCGTCCCGCTCGCAGTACAGGGCGGCGTCGAACTCGCCGCGCAGGGCGGGGTTGACCGCGCGGGCCTCCCCCGGGGTGAGCAGCTTGTAGCCGCGGGCGGCGGCGTCCGCGCGGGTCACGGCGGCCTCGGCGACGGCCAGTTCGAGGTCGCCGCGGACCGGGGTCAGGGAACCGTTCGGGCGGAAGCCCAGCGCCGGGACGCGGCCGCCGATCCCCTCCCACAGCTCCCGTGCCCGCAGCGCGGTGTCCAGTTCCTCACCGCCCGCGCGACCGCTCACCCAGATCTGGCCGAAGTTGCGCAACGAGGCGCCGCGAGCCTCCCGCTCGCGCTCGATCTGTACGACCTCGTGGCCGCGTTCCACCGCTTGCCAGGCGTGCATGGTGCCCACCACGCCGGCTCCTACGACTGTCACTCTCACGTCCGTCACACTCCTCGCCATCGGGGAACCGGAGGGGTCCGGCCGTCGACGAGAGCGTGAACCCGGCATCACGTTTGGGCTAGACCCGTTACCTTTTCGTTATGGGCGAGTGGGTGGATCCACGGACTTTCCGGACGGTCTCAGCCGCGCAGACGGGCCGAGAAGGAGAACCGGTCACCCCGGTAGAGCGTGCGCACCCGCTCCAGCGGCAGGCCGTCGGTGTCCCGGGAGACACGGTGGATGAGCAGCATCGGCAGGGCGGGCGGGGTGCCGATGAGCAGCGCCTCGCGCGGGGTGGCGAGCACGGTCTCGATCCGCTCGTCGGCCTCGCCGAAGGCGATGCCCCGCCCGGCGAGGTGGGCGTAGAAGGAGGAGTCCGGGTCGAAGGCGGTGTCCAGGTCGGGCAGCCGCTCGACGGCGACGTACGTGCTCTCCAGGCCGACCCGCTCGTCGTCGGCGAGGAGCACGCGCTCCAGATGCCAGACGGGCTCACCGCGCGTGAGGCCGGTCTCGGCGGCGAGCGCCTCGGGGCACGGGAAGCGGTCGAGGGTGACGAGCACGCGTCCGGGTGTACGGCCCTGGCGGCGCACCCCCTCGGTGTAGCTGGCCAGCGACAGCGGCTGCTCCAGCTTGGGGCCCGCGACCACCGTGCCGCGGCCCCGCCGGCGCAGCTTGCCCTCCAGCACCAGCTCGCGCAGTGCCTGCCGGACGGTCTCGCGGGCGACCTCGTACCGCTCGGAGAGATCGCGCTCGGTGGGTATCGGCGCGCCCTCCCCCAGCTCGCCGACGAGACGGTCGATCCGCGCCTTCACGGCGTAGTACTTCGGCACGCGGCCGTGCTCCGGGACGCCGGAGCGGACAGGGGCGCCGGGGGCCTGGTCGTTCGGGTAGTCCACGCAGGGATCGTCGCAGACGCGGACGCGGGAGCGGGCGGGACCTCCGGGGCGGTGCGGAGGGAGGGGAGTCCGTCCGGGTCAGCGGCGTCCGCGGGACAGCAGTACCGCCGCGGCGCCGACGGCGACGAGCAGGGCGGCGGTCGCCAGGGCCGCGTCGAGGTGGCCCGTTCCGGTGCCGGCGAGTTCGTCGGCGAACGGGAGACCGGTGCCCCGGCCGTCGGGGGTGGAGGCGACGGAGGGGGCGACGGGCCCGTCGCTCCGCGCGGCGGCCGACTCGCCAGCGGACCCGTCGGGGATGCCGCCGGTGCCGATGCGGAAGCGGTAGTCGTTCGACCGGCCGACCCAGTCGCCGTCGTCGCCGCGGCGCTGGACGACGGCCGCGTTGGCGGTGACCTCGCCGGGCGCCGTGTCCGAGGTGAGCGCGAGGCGCACCTTCACGGTGAGGGTCTCGCCGGGGCCGACGGTGAAGCCGGGGAAGCCGGGGAAGCCGGGGCCGTCCTGGCCCCCGCCTTCCCCGAAGGCGCCGATCAGCTCGTCGCGGTCGGTCGTCTCGAAGGCGACGGGGTGGGGGCGGTCGCCGTCGTAGAACTCCAGGCGGGCCTGGGCCGGTTCCAGGACCCGCCCGTCGTCGACGAGGACGACGACCGGGTGGATGGCCTCGCAGGTGCGGGACGTGGTGTTGGTGAGGTCCAGGTACCAGGTGCCGTAGCCGCCGCCGGACTCGTAGGTGCTCGGGCCGCCGTGGATGCGGGTGGTGAGCGGGAAGGTGTGGTCGTCGGGGGCCGTGCAGGCGGGCAGCGGGGCACGGGGGACGGCGGGGGCCGCGGGGGAAGCGGACGGGGCGGCCGGTGCGGTGGCGGGGGCCGACGCGGTGGCGGCGGCCGGCGCGGAGACGGGGGCCAGCGCGAGGACGGGGGCCGGCGCGGAGACGGGGGCCGGCGCGGAGACGGCGGCCGGCGCGGAGACGGCGGCCGGCGCGGAGACGGCGGCCGGCGCGGTGGCGGTCAGGAGGGCGGCTGCCGCCGCCAGGCAGGGGAACGCGGGCGTGAACAGTCGCATGAACACATGAGCGTGTCGGACGTCCCCGGTCACCGGAACCGCCGTTCGGGGCGCGCCCCCCGAACGGCGGCGACGGTGCCCTCGTCCGGCGTACGGGGTCCCGGGTGGTCCCCGTACGCCGGTCAGGGGCCGTCGCCCCGCCCGAACAGCGGCGCGAGCAGCAGCTGGGCCGCACCCCGGGCGACCCCGCGCGTCCCGCCGGGCGCGGTCCGCACCGGTACGGCGCCCTCGCGCCCGCCCTCTCGCCGGGCACGGGCGTCGAGGACCGCGCCGACCCCGGAGACGAACACCTCGGGCGCGGCGGCGACGGTACGGCCGCCGAGCAGGACCAGGTCGATGTCGAGCAGCCCGGCGAGGTTGGCGGCGCCGGCGCCGAGCACCCGGGCCGCCTCGGCGAGGTCGCCGCGGGCGACGGCACCCAGGCACAGGGCCTCGATGCAGCCGCGCCCGCCGCAGGTGCAGGGCGGTCCGTCCAGCTGGAGGACCTGGTGCCCGAACTCCCCGGCCCCGGTCCGGGCGCCCCGGTGCACGGCGCCGCCGAAGACGAGGCCGGCGCCGAGTCCCGTGCCGAGGTGCAGGTAGGCGAAGGACCCGCCCTCGCCTCCCCCCTCGCCGCCGACCGCGAGCCCCAGTGCCGCCGCGTTGGTGTCCTTGTCGACGACGACCGGCACGCCCAGGCGCCCGGTCAGCGCGTCCCGCAGCGGGTAGCCGTCCCACTCCGGGAAACCGGTGACCCGGTGCAGTACGCCCCGGACGTGGTCGAGGGGCCCCGGGAGGGCGACGCCGAGCCCGAGGAGAGTGGGGGCGTCGGCGAGACGGCCGTCCGGCACGCGCAGCACGTCGGCGACCAGCTCCCCGGCCGCCCGCGCCACCCCCTCCAGCACGGTCGGCGCCCCCGCGCCCAGGTCCAGCGGGGACCGCCGCTCCCCCACGACCGTCCCCTCCAGGTCGACCAGCACGGCCCGCAGCTCGTCCCGGTCCAGGTGCACGCCGACCGCGTGCCCGGCCTCCGGCACCAGCCGCAGCACCGTGCGCGGCTTGCCGCCCGTGGAGGCGCGGCGCCCGGCCTCGGCGGCGAGGCCCTCCGCCCGCAGCCGTGCGGTGATCTTGCTGACCGCCTGCGGGGTGAGCCCGGTGCGCTCGGCGAGTTCGAGCCGGCTGATGCCCGGTGTCCCGGCGGTGCGCAGCAGGTCGAGGACCAGGGCGGTGTTGTGGCTGCGCAGGGCGAGCAGGTTCGCCCCGCCCGCCGCACCACCGCGCCCGCCCCCACGCACGCCGCTCCCGCTCCCGGCACCGCGCATGCCGCCGTCCGTCGCGGCACTCCGCGCACCGTCGCCCGTTCCCCCGCCGTCAGCCCTGTTCACGCCCCCATTGTCTCCGGCGCTTGCACTTTGGCAACAGCGTTGCCAAAGTGGGACGTATGACTGGTACTCCCCCCGGCACCCCCCTGCGCGTCGGTCTCGTCGGCTACGGCCTCGCGGGCTCCGTCTTCCACGCCCCGCTGATCGCCGCCACCGAGGGCCTGGCCCTGGACACGGTGGTCACCTCCGACCCCGACCGGCAGCGGCAGGCCCGCGACGAGTTCCCGGACGTGCGGACCGTCGCCACGCCGGACGAGCTGTTCGACCGGGCCGCCGAGCTGGACCTGATCGTCGTCGCGTCCCCGAACAAGACCCACGTCCCGCTCGCCACGCGCGCCCTTCAGGCCGGTCTGCCGGTCGTCGTGGACAAGCCGGTCGCGGGCACGGCGGCCGAGGCGCGCGAGCTGGCGGCGCTGGCCGACAAGCGCGGCCTGCTGCTCTCCGTCTTCCAGAACCGTCGCTGGGACAACGACTTCCTCACCCTGCGCAAGCTGCTGGACGAGGGCGCGCTGGGCGACGTGTGGCGCTTCGAGTCCCGCTTCGAGCGCTGGCGGCCGCAGCCCAAGGGCGGCTGGCGCGAGTCGGGCGACCCGGCGGAGATCGGCGGTCTCCTGTACGACCTCGGCAGCCACGTCGTCGACCAGGCGCTCGTCCTGTTCGGCCCGGCCGCGCGGGTCTACGCCGAGTCGGTCGTGCGGCGCGCGGGCGCCGAGGCCGACGACGACACGTTCATCGCGATCACGCACGCGAACGGCGTCCGCTCGCACCTGTACGTCTCCTCCACCGCCGCCCAGCTCGGCCCCCGCTTGCGGGTACTGGGCTCGCGGGCGGGCTACGTCAAGTACGGCCTGGACCCGCAGGAGGCCGCGCTGCGCGAGGGCAGGCGGCCGGGCCCCGGCTGGGGCGAGGAGGACGAGTCGCTGTGGGGCCGCGTGGGCTCCGGGGAGTCCCCGCTGACCGGCGGCGGACGCGTGGAGGCGTCCGTCCCGGGCGACTACCCCGCCTACTACGCGGCGGTGGCGAAGGCGCTGCGGGAGCAGGGCCCCAACCCGGTCGGCGTCCTGGAGGCGGCCGCCGCCCTGGACGTCCTGGAGGCGGCCCGCCGTTCGGCCCGCGACGGAGTGGTGGTGTCCCTGTGACGCGCGAACAGGTCCCCGCTCCGACCGTCGAGGAGCTGGAGGAGCAGGAACGCCGCCTGGTCTTCCGCCGGTTCACCCACGACGACGCGTGGGCGCTGGGCTCGCTCCTGGTCGAGCTGGCCCGCGAGCGCCGGGCACCCGTCGCCGTCGACATCCACCGGGCCGGCCAGCAGCTCTTCCACGCGGCCCTGCCCGGCTCGACCCCCGACAACGACGCCTGGATCGCCCGCAAGCGCCGGGTGGTGGAGCGGTACGGCTGCGCGTCGTACCTGGTGGGCGCCCGTTTCCGGGCCAAGGGCACGACGTTCGAGGACTCCTCGCGGCTCGACCCGGACACGTACGCGGCGCACGGCGGTTCCTTCCCGGTCACCGTGGAGGGCGTGGGCGTGGTCGGCGCGGTGACGGTGTCGGGACTGCCGCAGGTGGAGGACCACCGGCTGGTGGTGGAGGCGCTGGAGCGGTTCCTGGGCGAGTAGCCCGGACGGCGGCACCGGACGGGCCCGGACGGCGGCGCCGGACGGCCGTACCCGGGAATCATCGCCGTCCCCCTCCGGTCGGCACACGACGTACGACAGACGGTCACATGCCCACCGGAGGGATCGGAACCGATGAACGACGCGGGCACCGGCCACGTCGCCCTCCGGGTGGTGGAGGCCGACCCGGCGTCCGCACCGAGGGAGGACCGGCGCCGGCCGGCCGTCCTGCCGGGGTGAGTCGCCCGGAACAGTCACCGTGCGGTTGCGAACGACGCAACAACCCCTGCGCGGGGCTCCCGCGCCGTCGGGGGAAACCCGGAAGGGTTCGAAGCCCTTCCCCGGGAACGCGGGAGCCCCGCCGATTCCCTGCCGCGCCGCCCCGGGCCTACCGCCCGCATCGGCCGAGCGGGTCCGTACTCGTCCTCCACCCGGTGATGCGCGGCCCGGCTCGTCCTGCGAACCGGGCGTGACGCGGCGGTATCGAGCAGTCCGGTGCGAGCTGGACTACCTTTCCGGACGACCGACTGCGCGGGCAGCCGAATTCGCCTTGACCGCCGCCGCGGTGAGGAGCGCGAGAACCACGACGAGCCCGGCCAGCGGGACGATGACGACAGCCGGGTTCTCGGCATCGTTCAGCGTCAACGCGAGGCTGATCGCCAGCGAGATCGCGCCCGTGGCGTAGGCGGTCAGGAAAGTGACCGTCAGCATCGGGGCCGCCGAGGCGTGCCCTGTCCGCCATGCGCCGTCCGAGGACATCGTCGCCTTGGTCCGGATTCCCACCGCGGAGTTGCGCTGGATTCTTCCGCTCGCAGCTTGGTTCTTGACGTAATGAACCATCACGCCCAGCGTTGTCAGCCCCACGCCGAAGGCCAGTCCCGCGGCCGAATCCATTGCCCGTCCTCCAAGAACGTCGACACCACCGCCTCCCCCCCCTCGGGGATGCCCTCCCCCGTCGACAAGGACCAAGCCGCCTGCCGACGGACCAAGTTGCAACCGTAACGCGCTCACCTCGGGCGTCTGAAGATCTCTTCAGGACACGTCCCGTGCCGGTCCGGCGTGTTACGGGTGGTCGGGAACTCCGTCCGGACGCGGGCGGAGCGGTCCCGGAACGTGGTGGAGGCCGACCCGGCGTCCGCGCCGAGGGAAGGCCGGCGCGGGCCGGCGCAGGCCGGCCGCCCTGCCGGGGTGAGCAGCCGTTCGAGGGGGGCACCGTCCGGACGTGGACGGCGCACGGCACCACGACAGAACGAAACCAGTCACTTCTGGTCAGCCAAGGAAAGCATCCGCCACCAACCGTTCACCCCTAACTCACCTTGATAGAGGGCGAGTTGTTCGAACGAGCACAATGAGGCGAGGGAGCTTTCACGCCACCCGCGAAGTGAACTTACGTTCCCGTCGATCACCGCACACCTAACATGATCGTCACGCTCGGCGGATCCGACCCCTCCGCCATCGCGCGCATCGACCAGTGACCGGGGGACACCGTCGATATGGGGGATTTGGCATGCCGCACGCCGGCTGTTCCGCGCGCGCACGGATTCGTGCGGGCTCGATCACCGCTGTCACCGCTGCGACGCCGGCCGGCACCGTGACCGTCGCGAGTGCGGAGGGCGCCGCCGGCTCCGCCCTCGCCCCGGCTCGAAGGGCTCGGTAGCCGTGCGCACGAGGGGCATCCACCATCTGACGAGCGGTCCCGTCGTCGCGGTCCTGGCTCTGGCGGGGATCGCCGCGAGCGTCCTGGTCGGCCACGGCGGTCTGGACACGGTGGTGGGCTGCGGGATCCCCAGCGACAGCTCCCCCTCCCAGACGGCGAAGGACTGGGTCGCGGGCGCCGACTACGTCGTCATCGCCACGCCGACGGCCGAGAAGGACGCCAACCGGCGCGACTTCGACAAGGGCACGCTCCGGTACCAGACCGACCGCGCGGTGACCTTCCGCACGGACGACGTCCTGTGGAGCTCGAAGCGCTCCCGGCAGTCGCTGGGCGAAGGCTTCGAGATGGTGGCCGCCGGCTGGCAGGTCTTCCGCGGCAGCGACGACCGCGTCAAGCGGACGACCGCGGCGGCTCCCCGGCTGGAGCCCGGCCACACCTACCTCCTCGCCCTCCGCTGGTCCGCCGGCCAGTGGACGGTGCTCGGGGAGGGCGCCTCCGTCCCCTTCGACCACGGCACCGTCGGCCGAGGCGAGTGGTGCGGGCGCAGTCTGAGCGAGGACGACGTCGCCCGGGGCGAGCGTTTCTCCCGCCGGGACGATCACAGCCTCGAGAAGACCTTGCACGGCCAGGACAAACAGGCCGTCACCCGGGAACTCGAACAGGCCGGCACCCGTACGCAGACGGATTCGCGGTGAGCCCGGACGGCGCCATGGGAAGGCGGAGGCGGGCGGCCCGGCGGGGGACGGGCGGACCGGAGACGGATCCGGCGGGAGGCCGCGGCCCGCGCTCGGCGCCCCGCCGCGACCCGCGCCCACCGCCCAGCCACGGCCGCCGGACCACCTGACCGCCGGCCCGGCGGACCGGTCCGGCGGATGAGACGGCTCCTCAGGCGTCCTTCAGTTCCTGCCGCTGCCGCCCCAGCCCCTCGATCTCCAGCTCGACCACGTCCCCGGCCCGCAGATACGGCTTCGGCTCCGGCTGCCCCATCGCCACCCCCGCCGGCGTCCCGGTGTTGATGACGTCACCGGGCCGCAGCACCATGAACTGACTCACGTACCGCACGACCTCCCCCACCGGGAAGATCTGCTCCGCGGTCGTCCCGTCCTGCTTCAGCTCCCCGTTCACCCACAGCCGCAGCGACAGCCGCTGCGGGTCGGGCACCTCGTCGGCGGTCACCAGCCACGGGCCGAGCGGGTTGAACGTCTCGCAGTTCTTGCCCTTGTCCCAGGTCCCGCCCCGCTCGATCTGGAACTCCCGCTCGGACACGTCGTGCGCGACCGCGTACCCCGCGACGCACGCGAGCCCCTCCTCGGCCGAGTCCAGGTAGCGGGCCGTACGGCCGATCACGACCGCCAGCTCCACCTCCCAGTCGGTCTTGAGGGAGCCGCGCGGCACGAGCACGGTGTCGTCGGGCCCGACGACCGTGTCCGGCGCCTTGAAGAAGACGACCGGTTCGGCGGGCGGCTCGGCCCCGATCTCGCGGGCGTGGTCGTGGTAGTTGAGCCCGATGCACACGATCTTGCCGATGCGCCCCAGGGGCGGTCCGACGCGCAGCCCCGCGGCGTCCAGGGCGGGCAGCTCGCCGGAGCCTGCGGCGGCCCGTACCCGGTCGAGCGCCGCGTCGTCGGCGAGCAGCTCGCCGTCGATGTCCGTCACCAGGCCCGACAGGTCACGCAGCGTCCCCTCGGCGTCGAGCAGCGCGGGCCGTTCCGACCCCGCCGTACCGACTCGCAGCAGCTTCATGATCCCCAACTCCCTCATTCGCGGGCGCCCGCCCGATGAGGTGCGGTCTGGTTGCGGCAGCGCGCAGCCATCGGAGGACTTGTTCGATCGTCCAAGGTCGGCTTCCGCTCCGCAATACCCCGTTCACGTACTGGACCGTCACCACGGACCGTCACCGCGGACCGGCGCCCGGGCTCAGCGGTACAGGACGGCCCGTTCGACGGCGCTCCACGTCGTGCTGGTGACAATGTAGAGGGCGGCGGCCAGCGGTACGACGGCCACGGTGACGAGCGTGAAGAAGGACATGAACGGCATGACCTTGGTGATCGCCCCCAGCCCGGGCACCTGCTGGTCCCCGTCACCGGCGGCGGGCAGCACCGGCCGGGCCGCCATGGTCCGCCGGGTGAGCCGGTAGCCGAAGGCGGCGACACAGGCGACCAGCGCGAACAGCACCGCGTACACGAGCCCGGCGCCGCCGAACATCCCGCCGTCCCCGAGCGCGTCGGCCCACCGTCCGCCGAGCGGCGCGGCGAACAGCCGGTGGGACAGGAGGGCGTTGGCCTCGCCGCCGATCGAGGTGCTGGAGAAGAGGTGGTAGAGGAGGAAGAACGCGGGCAGCTGGCACAGGCTGGGCAGGCAGCCCGACAGCGGCGACACCTTCTCCTCGGCGTGCAGCTCCAGGACGGCCTTCTGCAGCTTCTCGGGGTTCCTGGCGTGCTTGCGCCGCAGCTCGGCGATCTTCGGCTGGAGCGCGGTGCGCGCCTTCTGCCCGCGCGCGGCGGCCCGGGACAGGGGGTGGACGAGGAGGCGTACGAGTGCGGTGAACAGGACGATGGCGGCGGCCGCGGCGGAGGCGCCGAACAGCGGCTGGAGCAGGTCGGCGAGGTGCTCGACCAGGCTGGCGAAAACGGACATGGGTGAGGAGCCCTCCGGGGGTCTCGTCGTGCCGGTGCGATCGGTGATCGGGGTGTGCGGCATGACGACCCGCGCAGGTGCATGGGCCTTGCGGTGGTGAAGGGATGCCCTACGCGGTGGTCGCCGTCGGGGCGTGTCCGGGTGCCCGTGGCCGGCGGCGGCCGGGGGCGTCGGGATCGCGTTGCGGCAGGAAGGCCGTACGGCGGTCCCGGTCCCTGATGGCCGTGCGCACCCGGGTGGGCGGCACGGCGGGCACGCAGCGCGCGGCGATCAGGGCGCAGACGGCGAGCGCGGCACCGGCCGCGGCGGTCGCGGCGAGCGCGACGGTGGCGGAGAGGCTGCCGACGTCGACGAGGGCGACGGGCAGGAGCACCAGCAGCAGCACGGACAGGGGACGCGGGACGGCCCGGTCTCGGGTCATGAGCGACTCCCCCCTCTCGTACGCGCGTTTGCCCCAGTTATACAGGACCCGATACGGCGCCCGACAGCGCGCGGGCGGACACCGGGCCGCCCGGGCGGGCTCCGGGCGGCCACCGGCGGCGACGGCGGCGGCGGGTCCGAGCGTCCCTGCGCTCCGGGTGGCCGGGCGCTCCGGGTGGCCGGGCGCTCCGGGTGGCCGGGCGTCCCTGCGCTCCGGGTGGCCGGGGATGTCCCTGCGCACCGGGTGCCGCCCTAGGCTCTGCGCCCATGACTGTCTACTGGTTCCTGGCCCTCATACCGTTCCTCGGCGGACTCGCCCTCACGGCCGTCGAGGCCAGGATCGCGATCACCGAGCACGTGGTGCGCCGCCTGGGCCGTCACGCCGAGGGCGTGGTGTCGGACCACGTCGCGTCCCGCGAGGGCACCTACCCGACGTTGCACCCGGTGGTCCGATGGACCGACGGCGACGGCACCGAGCACGTGCACGCCCTCCCCGGCGCGACGGACGCCCACCGGCTCGCCAAGGGCGCCCGCGTCCACCTGCGCCACCTCCCCGGCGCCCCCGACAGCGTGGTCCTGGACTCGCCGGAGCGCTACCGGACGGCGGTGCTCGGCATGTGGCTCGGCGTACTGCTGTGGGTCGGGACGCTGACGGCGGTCCTGATCCGCGTGGCGACCCTGCTGCCGGGGAGCCGGTACTCCTTCTGACCCTCCGCTCCGTCTCCGTCCCCGGTCCCGGCCTCTGGCCTGTGGCCCCCTGACCTTCGTCACCTCTCGGCAGTACGGTGTCACCCATGCGCCCCGACACGCCTGCCGAAAACGTCGACCACACCGCCGAAGCCGCCCGCCTCGAGCGGACCGCCGGTCTGTACCCGGAGGACACCGAGGCCCTCCTCGTGCGCGCCGCGGCCCACCTGGAACTGTCCGGCGACCGTCCCGCCGCGACCAAGCTCTACGACCGCCTGCTGTCCTCGCCGGACGGACTGGAGAGCCCGTCCCTGGTCCGCGCGCTCAAGGCGTCGAACCTCTGGGAGTACGGCCACGAGGCCGAGGCCAGGGCGATCATCGAGGGCGTCCGCACGGCCGCGCCGCGTGACCCGGCCCCCTGGGTGATCGTGGCCGAGGCCCTGGAGGCCCACGACGAACTGGAGGCGGCCCAGGAGACGTTCACGGAGGGCGCCCGTCTGCTCCTGACGGACGTGGCCGAACCGCCGTACGCCACGCATCCGCTGCTGTACGGGCGTCACCGCGTACGGCGCATGCTGGGCGCGCCCCACGACGACTGGGACCGCCTGGCGGACACCCTCCACTCGATGCCGGTGTCCCTGGACGAGCTGCACGACCCGAAGCGCGTCTGGTCCCTCGGTTCGGACGATCCGGCCGACCTGCGGGCGGAGATCTCCCGCCTGCGTGCCGAGCTGGGCGCGTACCGCGAGGCCCTGTCCCGTCCCTTCCCCGTGGCCATGCTCCACTGGCCGGCGGACGAGCTGGCGGAGCTGCTGGAGGCGCACCCGTCCCTGTCCGCCGAGTACCCCTCGTACGAGGAGCACCTGGCGGCGATAGAGGCGGCCCTGCGCGAACTGGCCTCGTCGGGCACGCCGAACCTGGGTGTCGTCCGGGGGACGGTGCCGTCGTACGAGGCGTTCGCGGCCTCGGAGGGCACGTCCCCGTCCGACGCGACGCTGCTGCCGCAGTACGCGACGACCCTGGCGGCCCGGGGCCGCGCGGTGGCGTGGCCTCCGCAGCGGGGCGCGGAGTGCTGGTGCGGTTCGGGCCGGACCTACGGGGAGTGCCACGGAACCAAGGCGTGACGGGACGCGTCTCTCCGGGGCCACCTGACGCCGGTACCGGACCACCGGGACGACGCTCGGGTCGACCGACGTGTGCCTCGGGGGGAGCCCGCCATGTCCCAGCCCTGGTTGACCATCGCCCTGCTCTTCGCCGCCGGGTGGACGGCCTACGGCGTCCGCGTCACCCACCTCGCCCTGCGTGTCCGGCGAGGCCTGCGCCTCCTCGGCGCCCGGGGCACCCGCACGGACGGCGAGGTCGCCCGCGGCCCCCGCCGCGAGGGCCCGGTCCTCCATCCGGCCCAGGTCCGCTACCAGGCGGGCCCGCACCGCCAGACCTACCGCCGCGCTCCCCTCAACGCCCACCTCCACGCCCTCCACGTCGGCCACAAGGTCGTCGTCCGCTACGACCCGGAGGATCCGCGCCGGGTGGTCGTGGTCCGGACGCAGCAAACGTTCACCCCGGGGACGTACCTGGTGTGGGGGGTGGTGCTGGTCCTGTTCGGGCTGGCGTTGGGGGTGTGGGCGGTGGTCTGAGGGTGGTCCCGGGCGGGGCGGGAGGCTGCGTCACCCGCCGAGCAGGCGCTCGCGCAGCGCTTCGCCGAGGGTGACGGGTTCGCGGCCGATCAGGGTGGCCAGGGTCGGGTCGACGGCGGCGAACTCGCCGGCCCGGGCGGCCGCGAAGATGCCCAGCAGCCGGCCCGCCGTCTCGGCGGGAACGCCGTGGCCCACCAGCTGCTCCCGGAACCCGTCGTCGGGCGTGGTGGTCCTCGTGAAGGTGCGGCCGGTGATCTCGGTGGCGATACGGGCGATGTCGTCGAAGGTGAGGGCCTGCCCTCCGGTGAGCGGCGGGGTGGGGCCGTCGAAGCGGCCTTCGTCGGCCAGGATGACGGCGGCCGCCTCGGCGAGGTCGGCGTGCGCGGTCCAGCTGACGGGCCCGTCCGCGGGGAGCGCGATCCGGCCGGACTCGACGGCGGGCTCGAGGAAGTGCGCCGCGCTGGCGGCGTAGAAGCCGTTGCGCAGCGCGGTGAACGGCACGCCGCAGTCGCGCAGCGCCTCCTCGGTGGCGGCGTGGTCGCGGCACGCCTGGAAGTGCGACGACGCGCCGGCTCCTATCTGGCTGGTGTAGAGGATGCGCCGGGCGCCCGCCGCGACGGCCCCCTCGATCGCCGCACGGTGCTGCTTGACGCACTCCTCGCCCATCGTGTCGACGGAGACGATGAGCACCTGGGAGGCGCCCTCGAAGGCGTGGGCGAGCCCGGCGGTGTCGGTGAAACTGCCCTGCCGGACCCGCACCCCCCGCTCCGCGAACGCCTTGGCCTGTGCCTTCCGCGGATCGCGGACGCTGACGCCGACCCTCTCCACCGGTACGCGCGTGAGCAGCCTCTCGACGATCTGACGGCCGAGCTGTCCGGTGGCTCCGGTCACGATGATCATGATGTCTCCCCATATGTACGGCATACGCACGGCCCACTGATTCCAGTGGAAACGCATTCAACGTATCACCGATACTAACGACGGAACCGACAGAGCGCTACCATCGATACGTGCCATCGCCTTCACGTCGCGGTAACAGCGACACCGCCGCCAAGTCCGATCCCGCGCCCCCGAGCCGGGAGGAGCCCCGTCGGCGGGTCGTCGAGGCCGCCATCGACCTGCTGAAGCGCGGGGGCCGCGACGCGGTCACCACCCGCGCGGTCGCCGATGCGGCGGGCATGCAGCCGCCGGCCATCTACCGGCTGTTCGGCGACAAGGACGGACTGCTCGACGCCGTGGCCGAGTACGGCTTCGCCTCGTTCCTCGCCACCAAGCGCGTCGACCCGGACCCGCCGGATCTCATCGAGGACCTGAGGGCCGGCTGGGACGTCGCGGTCGAGTTCGGCCTGGCCAATCCCGCGCTGTACACCCTGATGTACACCGAGCCCGCCAGGACCCCCTCGGCCGCCTTCGAGACCGGCATGGAGATCCTGAGGGGCCGCATCCGCCGCCTGGCCGCCGCCGGCCTGCTCCGCGTCGACGAGGAACTCGCGGCCCAGATCATCCACGCCACGGCACGCGGCGCGGTGCTCACCTGGCTCTCCCTGCCCGAGGACCGGCGCGACCCGGCCCTCCTGACCACCCTGCGGGAATCCATGGTCACCGCCGTCACCAACCAGCGCCCGGCCGTGCAGGAGCCGGGCCCGGCGGGCGCCGCCCGCGCGCTGCGCGCCGCCCTGTCCGACCGGACGCCCCTCAGCGGGGCGGAGCAGCACCTGCTGAGGGAGTGGCTGGACCGCCTCGCGGCCGAGGGATGAGGCACGGGCGGCGCGGCATCGCCGTGCCGACGCGGCCGCGCTCCGGGCGCGGCGGACGTTCACCCCGACGGCGAGCCCGGTGTGCGGTGTGCGGTGTGCGGTCGGGCCTGTTCGGGCCGAGGCCAGGGCCGGGGGTGTGGGCGACGACCTGGCCCGACGTGGCCGCGGCACCGCGACGGGCGCACGGGATCCCGCGAAGAACCCCTCGGCGGGCCGATGAGGTTCCGCGTCCACGGACGTCTACAGGTGCGACCACCTCACGCGAGGCGTGAGGCCCCGGAAACCCGAAAGATGGAGACGGCACATGAGCACCGAGCAGACCACCGCGGCCGAGGGCTTCTCCTACGCCCTGACCCGCGTCCTGGACGCCCCCGTGGCCCGGGTCTGGGAAGCCTGGACCACCCCCGACCAGTACGCCCAGTGGGCCCACGCCGCCCCCGGCTCCGTCGAGATGGACGTACGCCCCGGCGGCGCCTGGAAGTCCACGATGCTCACCCCCGACGGCGGCGCGTTCCCGCTGACCGGCTCCTACGTGGAGGTGGCCGAGCCGCACCGCCTGGTCCTCGGCATGGACGTCCCCGGCCGGCCGGACCCGGCGACGATGTCCCTGGAACTCACGGAACAGGACCCGGACCGCACGGAGATCGTCCTCCGTCAGACGAGCGACACGGCGGAGGAACGGGACATGGCGGAACAGGGCAGCGGCATGCTGCTGGACGGGCTGGCGGAATTCCTGGCGGACAAGGCGCGGGGCTGAGCCCCTTGCGCCGTCGCCCTCGCCGACAGGACACCGGTCTCGCGCGGCGCGATCGCTTCGCCGCGAAGTGTTCGCGCCGCGCTCATGTGCCGGCACACGGCCGCCACCGGTGCCGCGCCGTCGGGAACCGCACGACGGACGCGGCGCCGTCGTCGACGGAAGCGGTCAACACCTGCCGCTCTACGCACTGTTGCCGCCGTCCCGGCCCCCGGTAGCCTGCCCTTCGGCCATGGAGACGCGTCAACGGGGATACGCGAGGGGCACCGTGGAACGGCAGGACGTACGAGGGCACTACGACGGTGAGGACGTCCCCGAGGGGCGGGTCCGGCTCCCGTACGAGGAGCTGGACGCGATGTGGCCGAAGGAGTCCGTGCACCACGTCACCGGCCGAGCGGAGCCCGTCATCCGGCTCGACCAGCCCGACCCCGCCGAGTACTACCGGTGACCGCGGCCGACGCCACCCCCGCCCTCGACGACGTCACCGGGGCCCGGCAGGAGCTGACCGTCCTCCTGCCCGCACGGCTGCGTCGCACCCCGGGCTGGGCGCAGGGTCCGTTCCCGTTCGAGCTGGGCAGCCGTCGTACGGACGCGGCGACACGGTCGACGTACTTCGCCCCCGCCTCGGCCCGTGCCCTCTACGGGGCTCCGGGGCGCCCGCGCCGCTGGCACCTGCCGATGGACGTCAAGCACGACGGACTGCATCTGATCGGCGTGGAACTCCTCCGTGCGGCCACCGCGCGCGCCCCCGAACACGCCCTGGCCGTGCTCCACTTCACCGTGGAGAGACCACTGCTCCCGGTCCTGCGGGACATCGCCGGCCGGGGCTCGGCCGCCCTCGGCACACCGTTCGCCGGGCTCACCGGCCCGTTCGACCCGGTCCGGCTCCTGGACGGCATCGCCGACGTCCGTGACCTCACCACCCCCTTCGCCGTCGCCCGCCCGTACACGGTCGCGTTCCTGTCCCCGACGGCACGGCACACGCCCGCACTGCGCGACGGCCTCGAGGGAGAGCTGCCCGCGACCGCCGACCGCTGGCTGTGGCAGCTGGCCTCCCGCTCCAACCCCCAGGACTTCCCCCTGGCCCCCGAGACGGCCGCGAACCACCTCAAGGACACCGTGCGCATCTCCGCGGACTGGAGCGCCCTGGTCCTCCGGCAGGGCGCCGCCTTCCTCGGCCACCGGCCGGACACCGGCGACGGCGACTTCTACGGCTTCGGCGCGCTGCACTCCCGCACCGTCTACCTCGACGCCCTGCTGCTGGGCTCCCTGCAACGCGACCACATCGACGAACTCACCGACGAGCTGTCGGACGTCTTCGCCTCCCCCAGGCGCCTGGCCCGCCGGGTCGCCACCCTGGAACGCAACATCGCGCTCTTCCGCAGCGGCTACTGGCGGCAGCACCTCACGGCCCACGGCCCGGCGAACGAGCTGCTGCTCGCCTTCCAGAACCAGCACCGGCTGCCGCAGCGCTTCACCGAGATCCTCACCGAGGCCGCCGACTACAGCCGGCTGGTCCAGACCCAGGAGAGCCAGCAGATCAGCGGCGCCCTGGGCGTCCTCACCATCCTCGGCCTCCCCCTGGGCACGGCCCTCGGCATCCTCCAGGTCCTGGACGACGACTCCCTCTCCCACCTCCTCATCGCCCTGGCCCTGTCGGTGGTGGTGACGGCCGGGGTGCTGACGACGCGGTACGGGCGGCTGGTGCTGTCGTCCCTGCGGGGCGGGTGGAAGGGGCGGTAGCCCGGTCGGGTCCGCCGCCAGAACACCTACCTCGCGCGACGTGAGCAACTTCCCCGCGAAGTGTTCGTACCGCGCTCATATGAGCCCGGTACGGCCGTCCCCGACGCCGTGCCGCCCGGCCCCCGGCCGGCTGGTCCGTTTCCGTGTGGTCAGAACGAGCCGGCAGGATGCGGTCTTCACCGACCGAAACGACGTACGTTCATGGGGCGCGGCAGTATTGGACAACGTGAAGCCCTCCTCCCCCGCCGTCTCGGCGCGCATGTCCCGCCAGGCCAGCAAAGACACGAACGCCGAGCTGTCCGTTCGGCGCCTGCTGCACGCGGCCGGGCTTCGCTATCGCGTGGAGTACCCGGTGCCGGGCATGGCCCGGCGGCGTATCGACGTGGCGTTCACCCGCGCCAAGGTGGCCGTTCTGATCGACGGCTGCTTCTGGCACGGATGCCCCCAGCACGCCACGCAACCGAAGTCCAACGCCGAGTGGTGGCGCACCAAGCTGGACCGGAACATGGCCCGCGACCGGGAGACGACGGAGCATCTGACCGCCCTGGGGTGGACGGTGCTGCGCTTCTGGGAGCATGAGGATCCGGTAGAGGTGGCCGCTCGGGTGAGAGCGGCCGTGGAGCGGCGCCTGGGGGAACGGGCGGGAAAGCAGGAGACGTGGGGGGACTGACCTTCGTGGACGTGTGCTCGGGGGCGGGAGGGCTCGCCCTCGGCCTGGAGCAGGCCGGATTCGAGCCGCGTCTGCTCCTGGACGACGACGATGACGCCGTCGCGACCCTGCGGGCCAACCGGCCGCACTGGAACGTGCTCGGCGCCGACCTGCTCGACTTCGACCCGTCCGAGCATCCCGAGAGCCATGACGTGGACCTCCTCTCGGCGGGACTGCCGCGGGTGAAGTCGAGCGCGACCGCCCGACGGGCCGAATCGGGCCTGGAGGAGCGCCTGTTGAAGGCCACGGTCTACCTGGCCCACGCCATCAGGCCGCGAGCGGTGATCATCGAGAACGTCCCCGATCTCGCCCACTCGGACAGGTACCAGAGCTTCCGTGACTTCGCGCGCGCCGAACTGGCTCACCTGGGTTACGAGTTCAGATGGCTCGTCGTGAACGCAGTCGACTTCGGAGTGCCGCAGAACCGTAAGCAGGGTGTGTTGGTGGCCGTCGAGCGGCGTTGGGCCGGGGCCTTCCGGCCACCGACACCCACGGTGTCGGAACCGCGGACGGTCGGCGCCGTCCTGGCGCAGTCCATGGCGGCACGCGGTTGGCCGGACGCCGCCCGGTGGGCCGCCCAGGCCGACCAGCCGGCTCCGACGCTGGTCGGAGGCTCGAAGAACCGAGGTGGCGCCGACCTCGGGCCGACCGGAGCCAAACGGAAGTGGGCGACGATGGGCGTCAACGCCCACACGGTGGGCAACGAGGTCCCCGGCCCCGACTTCGTGTGGGACCCTCGGCTCGGCAAGGACAACATGGTGAAAATCACAGTGGAGCAGGCGGCGCTCCTCCAGGGGTTCCCCGGGTCCTGGGAGGTCACGGGCCTGAAGACCGCCCGTTACCGCCAGATCGGGCACGCGACACCGCCGCCCGTCGGTCTGGCCCTGGGTCGGGCCGTTGCCGATGCTCTGCGCGGGGAGCCAGAGACCCCCGCTGCCGGCTAGACTTCCGCCACATGACCAGCACGCCGCCCCACCAGTCCATCCTCGACAAGCCCTTTGTCCTGGACCTCTTCGCAGGGCCCGGTGGGCTGGACGTCGCTGGTCACCGGCTGGGCGTCCCGAGTCTCGGGATCGAGTGGGACAAGAGCGCGTGCCTGACGCGTTACGCGGCCGGCCTGGACACCCTCCACGCCGACGTGAGCGCGGTCCGCAGGGAGTCCTTCGAATCCCTCCCACCGGAGATCAACGTGCTCGCCGGCGGGCCTCCGTGCCAGACGTACTCGGTGGCCGGTAAGGGCGCGGGACGTGAAGCTCTGGACAAGGTCAAGGAGTTCATCGCACGGCTCATGGCGGGTGATCCCGACGAGAAGATCGACGAGGATCTGAAGAACCTCAGCGACCCGCGCACCGCGTTGGTGCTCGAACCCCTCCGGTACGCGATCCAGGCGACCAGGAGTCCGAACCGGGGCCACCGGCCGTACGACGTCATCGTCCTGGAGCAGGTCCCCGCCGTGCGGGCGCTCTGGGAGAGCTACGCCGAGGTCCTGCAGAAGGTCGGTCTTCCCGACGGCACCAAGTACCAGGTCGTCGTCGGCGTCCTGGCCACCGAGATCTACGGAGTGCCGCAGACCCGATCTCGCGCCGTGCTGATCGCTCGTCGTGAGGGACTCGGCAAGCCCTCGCTGCCCGCACCGACCCACCGCACCTACGAGGCGAAGGGGTGGAACCGCAGGAACAGCGGCACCGCGGTCTCCACGGCTCAGCCGACCCTCTACGACATGGAGATCCCCGAGCCTGGACAGGGCCCCACGGAGGACGACGGTCTGGAGCACTGGACGTCGATGGGCGACGCCCTCGCCGAGCCGGTCGGCACGCACCCGGGGCGGAGGACACCCTTCTGGGTCCGGTCGAACTACGGCAGCTCCGGAGACCCGAAGCGACGCGGAGTGCGGACCGATCGACAGCCCGCCACCACCGTCACCGGACGTATCTCGCGCTTCGTGGTCTTCGAACCCGTCGGCGACCACCACCCCCACGTCGTGTGTGAGGGTCCGAGGTTCAGCATGAACGAGGCGGGGATGCTGCAGAGCTTCCCGCCGGACTACCCCTGGTCGGGGACGGCCCAGGCCCAGCAGGTGGGCAACGCCGTGCCGCCCCTCTTCGGCGCGCACCTCCTGAGCGCCGCGCTCGGACTTCCCGCACCGACCCCGGACGCGCTGCGGAAGCCGTGGGTGCCCGCCACCGAGGAACAGCGGGCCAAACTGCGGAGCCACGGGTGCGGAACAGCGGACGACTGCACCGCCCGCTGCCCGCGTCCCGAGTAGCTCGACTCCGCCGAATCAGTCCTCGCTCTTCCGGCCCCTGACCGGGGCGGTCTCGAACAGGTCGGTGAAGTAGTCGGTGAGCGCTGTCACGGACTTCTCCGGAGCGGGGTCCTCGTCGGGCCCCTCCGGGAGGACGTGGCGCGAGACCGGTGGAGCCGTCTGCGCCTCCTCGATCCAGTCCCGCAGACGGGCGGGGTCCCGGGGCTCGTCCGGCGCGAGGGCGTCGTAGATCACGGTTGCTCCGGCCGCGTTGATGGTGACGCCCAAGCCGTTGATCTCCCGTCCGGTGGTGACCTTCCCGCTCTTCAGGAGACGGACCAACGCCTGTGCTGTGGGACGGTGGTCGATGAGGTCCATCCGGAGAACGGTGTGGATGAGGTCCTGGTTGCCGCAGGCGATCTCGACCGGCCCGTAGTCTGCCCCGTTCCGGAAGAGTTCGGCCGCCCACCACAGGCGGGAGAAGCACTGCCGGTCCGCAGGACCCTGGAAGCGCGCCGCAGCCACACGCCGAGACGAATCCGACAAGTGACGCCAGACGACGTAGTCAGGGGCGACAGCCAGCGCCAAGTGGTTCCACAGCCTGCTGTCCGCCGCTTCCTGCCGCGTCAGTCGCAGCGTGGCATGGAGCCGGGGCGCCAGCCACGCGTCGGCCCGGGTGCGCTCCTTGTCGAAGGCGAACATGGCGTCGTCCACCAGGCTGCGGATCGGCTCGACCCCCCACCTGGCGTCGTCCTCGGGAAGAGGCTCGACGACCTTGGCGAGGTCGAGGCCGCTGTGGACCTCTTCGCCCCTGAGCAGTCCCTCCGTGAGGAAGGTGTCGGCGGCCGAGCCGGAGAGCCGTGCCAGGCGCTCCGGTACGTGGTGGGGCTGGGTGATCACGACTCGCTCTCCCTGTTCGTCCGTTCCAGGCTGCGGATCATGTAGCCCACCGCCTTGGCGGCCTCGGCGCGCCGGACCGCCGCGTAATGGATGCGCGTCTGCAGCTCGCCCCAGCCCGACTCGCCGGTGCGCCGGCGGTGGACCTGACGCAGGGCCTCCTCGACGTGCACACCGGGGACGACGTCCGGGAGCATCTCCCGCAGCACCTCGCCCTGCCAGTCGGTCGGGAAGACCGGGCCGCCGCCCGGTTCCACCTCCAGGTCGCCGATGGCGCCGTGGAAGACCGCCGTCCACACGTCCGTGGCCATCTGGGCGACGAGGAGATCGCGCACCTTGCTCTCCACGCCGGATCCGTTGCTGTCCAGCAGTCCGACGATGCCGTCGATGTCGGTGTTGACGTACACCGTGGGGACCCGTGCCGTGGTGTCCACGAGCCAGGGGGCGTCGGCGTAGGCGTGCAGCCATTCCCTGGAGCTCTTGCTGAACGACGCCTTCCGGACGTCCAGTCGCAGCCCTCTGACCGGCTCGTCGGAGACGGTGTCGACGATCCAGTTCCGGTCGGTCTCGGTGATCGACCGTCCGCGTACTCCGTCGACCGTTCCGACGGCGTACGCGCTGAGGTGAGCACGTCCCAGGTGGTCGTCGCGGTGCAGTTCCAGGGAGCCCGACCAGTCGTGGCTGTCCTCCGTGTCCCGTGCGAGGACCGTCGAGGTGCGGACGTTGGTCTCCCCGTCGGTCAACACGGCGAGGACGCACAGATCGGACCAGGCCGCGTCCGGGGCGTCGGCGCCGGGCGGCAGCGTGGCGGTGAGACCGATCGTGGCGCTCACCCAGTCCGCGTGGCCCGCGACGCCGAGGGCGACGGCCTGCTCCTGTACCGAGTAGGCGCTGGTGTCGAGTGGATCACGGGTGCCGTCGGAGAGCTTGAGGGAGACCGACGTCACCCTGAGCGTGATCGGGCGACTGAGTCGCTTGTACGGGTAGATCTTCACGCGTCACGCCTCCTTGCCGGCACGCAGTTCGACGACGAGGCGGGTGAGCGTGGTCCTCACCGGGTGGCTGGAGGCGTCGGTGGCTCCTCGGAACTTCGCGCGGCGTGTGCCGGGCGGGAAGCGCAGGGTTCCGTTCTCCACCTCGCAGCCCTCCACGGCGACGAGTTCCGCCCAGTCGAGGCGCGGGCGTCCTCCGGAGCGGACGTCCAACTGGGCGACCGGCACCATCGGGACGATCTCGTCACCACGCGGGATCTTCACCTCGGCCGTGATCAGCCACTCCCCCTGGTCGCCGATCGTCGCGTCGAGCGCGTCCAGCACCGGCACCACCGGGCCGGTAGGCACCTTGGCCTTGGGTCGGCTCTTGACGGTCAGTGCCTTGCGCAGGGCTTCGCCACCTTCGCCCTTGCTTCGTCTCGGGCGGGCGACGAGTTCCCTGACCGCGCTGTTGACCTCGGTGGTCAGATTCTGGATCCGCCGGTACGCGGAAGGGGACCAGCGCAGGGTCAGCTCCTCCGTCTGCCCCCAGCGGTCGTGCTCGGGCGGTTCCGCCGCCCGCAGGAACTCCTCGGCCTCCTTCGCGAACGGGGTCGACTCACCGGCGGCCTCGCCGACCAGGAGTACGGCCTGGAAGGGGTTGGTGCCGATCGGCAGGTTGGGAACCGGCGCCTTCCTGACCGTCATGCGGTTGCCACGCAGCGAGTGCACCCGGTTCTTGGGGGTGTCCTTGTCACCGGCGGCCTCGGTGACCAGCAGGACCGCCTGGTGCGTACCGAGCGTCCCCCGGGCGCCTCCGGTCAGCGGCAGCTTCAGCGGAACGTTTCTGGACGCCACCTGACCGGCCTCGGTGAGCCGGTCCACCGTGATGCCCTCGTAGTGGGCCCGCAGGGCGCGGGTACGGGAAGGCTGCTCGACGGACGGGTCCACCTTCGTCTCCGGCACGACCACCTCGCCGTTGCGCAGGGCGCGGACGGAGACCTCCAGGAGGGGGAGTCGGCCGCCTCCGCCGATCATGGCGGCCCAGAAGTCGCGGCCCAGCGCCTCGACCAGGCGGCCGTGCATCCTGCTGATGTCGCGGGTGTCCTCGGGGCCCTCCTCGGCGCGGGGCTTCCCGTCCTGATCGTGGAAGTCCTCTTCCTCGAGGCTGGCCACGTCGTGCGCGCCCACGATGAGGAAGGACGTGCCGGGCTCGTCGCTCTCCCTGCTCAGATGCAGGCGGTCCACGGTCTCCTCGTCCGCCCACCAGGAACGGGCGACCTCGGCGCCCCGTTTGTCGGGGTCGGGCCGCCCGAACCAGGCGGGGCCCGCGTAGGTGTGTCCGTCGACCTTCCGCCAGGGCAGTTCGAGACGGCCGATCACCCGTCGCTCGGTACGCCCCTCGTGCGGCACGGACAGGGTGGAGTTGATGAGCACGAGACCGAGGGCGCTGGTGGCCCACAGCGTCGCCTTGCCCAGACCGTACGAACCACCGGCGGCGGTACCGGTCTTCAGGCTCTCGAGCTGGCGCCGGACGACAGCGGCGAACTTGCCGTCCTCGTAGTCGTCACCGGTGAGTCCGGAGGCGTTGTAGTCGTCGACCCGCAGAAGGATCAGACGCCCCTTCTCGTACATGTCGCGCACACCGGCGTCGACGACTCTGCCGACCTTCTGGTTACCGGCGAGCTCCGAGACGGCGGAGTAGTGCGGGAAGAGGTCGTTCCAGAGGATCGCCTCGCGGAAGGCGTCCAGGTGCTCACCGGTCAACTCGTGCAGGGTGTAGCGGACCCGAACGGGGCGGCCGTTCTCCGTCAGCCGCTCGTCGAGGCTGTTCTGGCACGTCTCGCGTGCGAGGACCTGGACGTCGGCGTCGAAGGCGAAGGCCGCGGCGTTGCCCAGGTCACGGCCGTCGTCGGGATAGCCGGGGCGGTGGTACCAGGAGACCGGGAGGCCGGCCTGGGTATCGGTGGTGCGGGTGTGCACCGTGCCGACGTCCGTGCCGAGCGCCTTGGCAATGTCCGTCATGACGGTCGGGCGCGGGGTCGACCGCCCGGCGATCCACGCGGAGACGGCGGCTCGGGTCAGTCCGAGCTCCTTGGCCAGTTCGGCCTGCGTCTTCCCCGCGAGCTTGAGCTGTCGGGCCAGCCACGGCCCGAACTCCTCACCTGTCTCCACGTGCCACCTGCTCTTCCTCGGGTCGTACGAGGGAGGCTAAGTTGACGATCGCGATCATGTCAACCAATAGTTAACCGAGCAGGGGCCCCGACCGACTCAGTTCGCCTGCCCGATTCGCCCACTTCACCCCGCATATCCATTTTTGCCCGACCTGCACAAACGGAGGCATCCAACTCCTTTCGCACGAGCAGACGTTGGGGCTTGCCGTCACCTCAAAACCCCGCTACATTCGCCACGTTGGAAAAGCCAACTCGCTCGCGAACCGCTTTATCGGAGGCCGGGCGGCCCGCACCACAGGTATGTCTTCATGTGCTCGATGAACGATCCAACGAACGCATGAGGAAACGTTTTTGGAAATCTCTGGCGGCCGGGGGGAGACAGCCGCTACCGTGATCGGCGGGAGCACATATCCCGCAGCAGGACCCGTTCGCTTCATGGGGCGTTATCCGATTACACCCCTGTGCGAATTCCAGAACATCGATCGACAGGGGTGGGGACCCGATGAACGAGGACGACTGTTTTCCGTTGTTGCTCTCCCAGCGGGAGCGCAGCGTGCGCGAGCTGGGTATTCAGCGGGTGGTGAGCAGGGCCGAAGTCACGGACCTCCCGAGCCGTCACGACCTGTCCGAGGACGATTTCCTCGCAGGTTGTCCCGACCTGCCCAAGACGATACCGGCGTTGCCGGACGAGAGTCCGCCTGCCATCTGACCTTGCACACTCCACCCGTATGACCTGCGCACTCGCCCGTCGGAGAGACGCTCCGACCATCAGTGCGCGACGAATCATGGGCCGGCTCGCACCCAGCCGGCGGGCCGGCCCGTCACCCAGACTTTCACCCACCTCCGACATCAGGAGCGCTGCAACCGTGTCGTTCTCGTCCTCAGCGGTGATCGAAACCGTCCTCGAACAGTCCTCCCGCGTTCTGCAGACATATGCGGTCGACCCCGGTCTCGTGGCCGAGCACGCCAATGGCGAGCGTCGTATCACGCAGGGCGGATACGGAGACCGTCAGCTTTTCGAGCTCGTGCAGAACGCGGCCGACGAAATCGCGAACGAACCCGGCGGACGTATCCACGTGGTTCTCACGGAGTCGCGCCTGTACTGCGCCAACGAGGGAAGTCCGGTCACCCCGGAAGGGGCGGAAACCATCCTTCGGATGAGCATGTCGAAGAAGCGCGGTGGGCAGATCGGACGGTTCGGGGTCGGGGTGAAATCGGTCCTCGTGGTGACCGACGCGCCGGAATTCTTCAGCCGCACCGGGAGTTTCGGATTCGACCGCGCCTGGTCCTACGAGCAGATCAAGGCCGTACCCGGTGTGACCGACCGCTACGGGCCGGAGTTCGACGCCCCCGTACTGCGGATGGCCCGTCCGCTCGACATGCAGGCCGAGCGCGCCGCCGACCCCGTACTGGACAAGCTGCTGACCTGGGCGACCACTGTCGTCCGGCTCCCGCTGCTCCCGAAGGCCGACGACCGGCTGGGCAAGGACATGCACGGCAGCCGTGGCAAGGACCACGGTGAGCCCCGTGAGGAGTTCCCGGTCGGGTTCCAGCTCTTCTCGCCGCACGTCGCCAAGGTCGTGCTGGAGGACCACCGTCCCAGGCCCATGGCGCGGCGGACGCTGACCACCCAGCACTCCGGTGACCTGCACACCGTGACCGAGGAGCGCACGGGGAAGGCCCTCTCCACGGAGCGTTGGCGCGTGTTCACCACCACGCACGAGCCGGGCCCCGCCGCCCGCGCGGACGCCGGGGAGCTGCACGACCGGGTCGCGCTCGACCTGTCCTGGGCCGTCCCCGCGCTGGAACGGGACGCCGAGAGCGGCTTGTACATCAGTCCCCGCTCTCGCTCTCGCGGTCGCGGCAAGTTCTGGTCCTTCTTCCCCACCAAGTACGAGATGTCGCTGAGCGGCATCCTCAACGGGGCGTGGAAGACCAACGAGGACCGGCAGAACCTGCTCGACTCCTCCCCGTTCAACCAGGAAATGATCAGGGTGTCGGCGAAGCTGGTCGTCGACTCCCTCCCCGGGCTGGCCCCGGCCGAGGACCCGGCCGCCTACCTCCCCCTGCTGCCCGGCCGTGTCAAGGAGTCGATCAGCTGGGCCGACGAGTTCCTGACCCGGGAGATCTGGGCCCGCAGCGCCACGAGTCCTTCGTTGCCCGACCAGGACGGTGTCCTGCGCGTCCCCACGCAACTGCGCGTCCATCCGCGGCTGGACAAGGATCTGAAGCAGCTGACGCGGTGGCTGCGGATGTGGCACGAGTGTCCCGGACGCCCTTCGGACTGGTTGCACCCGAGCGTCGAAGCCGACAACCTGCGCTCCGGCAAGGTCGAGCACATCCTCGGCGCCGCACGACAGGAACGAGCCGGGGTCCGCGACTGGCTGGAGGCCCTCGTCGCGAGCGGCACCGCCGAAGCGTCGGCGGTGGCCGTCCGCATCCTGGCCGACATGGTCGAGAAGGATTCCCCCTTCGCCGACGAGGCCCGCAAGGCCCGCGTCGTGCTCACCGAGGAGCACGGGCTGGTCGCCCCGGTCCACGGCAAGGTGTTCCGTCGGGCCGAGCACCAGGACGGACTGCGCGAGTCCACCGTCTACGTCGTCGACGAGCTCGCCCAGGACCCGTCGCTGGCGCACGCGCTCAACGTCCTCGGCATCCGCGAGGCCGACGCCGAGGGTCGGTTCGTCAGCGTCCTCGACCAGGGCTTCGACCACTACGGGGAGTCCGACTGGGAGCGCTTCTGGGAGCTGTTCCGTCAGGCCGGCATCCGTCGACTGGCCCACAAGGTCCTGGAGCGCGTGCCCGACCCGCGCACGACGCTCCGGGTGCGGACGGCCGACAAGCACTTCCGGCCGGTCGCGGACTGCATGCTGCCCGGCGTCGTGGTCGACACCGAGCGCGATCCGAGCGTCGCCGTCGACATGGAGTTCCACTCCGACGACGCGTCCTTCTTCTCCCTGATCGGTCTGCGGGAGCGACCGGCCGGCGGTGTGCAGCCGCAGGCCGACGAGGCCTGGTTCGAGGAGTACCGAGCGGCCGTCCACGCCTCCTACCTGCGCTCCCTGGACAGCCGTGCCCCGCGTCCCGCGCTGAACCGGATGAAGGTCGAGGGTGCCGCGATCGGTGGCCCTCTCCATCTCTTCCGCGACCTGTCCGAGGAGTCCCGCGCCGCCTTCCTGAAGGCACTGCCCGACGACGCCGTGGTGGACAACTGGACGCGTCAGTTCGGCGCCCAGACCAGCACTCGGCAGGCGGTGATGTCCCCGATCCGGTGGATGCTGCGCAAGCACGGCACGGTCGTCACCTCCCAGGGGATCAAGCCGCTGACGGAGGCCGTCGGTCCCCAGCTCGCCGCCTACCGCGACGTGCTGCCGGTCGCCGACATCTCCCCCGAGAAGGCCCGCAAGCTGCGGCTGCCGACCACCGTCGACGAGGTCCCCGCCGACCGCTGGGACGCGCTCCTCGACGAGGTGTCCCGCAGCGAGGACGACTCCTTCGTCGGCGCCACCTACGTGATGCTGACCCGGTTCGGGGCGGACTTCCCCGAGGACTCCCTCACCCGCTGCCGGATCGGTGACACCTGGGGCACCCGCCCCGACGACGAGATCACCCTCGCCGTCGGCGCCGCCGAGTACCGGGCCCTGCGCGCCGAACAGCTTCCCGCGCTGCTCGTGCCGACCGCCGAGGACGCCGAGCTGATGGTCGAGAAGTGGGGCATGCTCCGCTACTCCGACGTGATCAGTCGGGAGACCCGCGAGGTGCCCGAGGGCGACCCCGTCCCCCTCGTCGAGCTGTTCCCCGCACTGCGGCAGCGTCTGAACAGCGGCAACCGGAACAGCATGGTGCAGCGGTGCACCGAGCTGGAGGAGGTCACCCGTACTCCCAACGGCACGCAGGCATCTCCCCTGGACGCCGTGCGTCAGAACGGCACAGTCAAGATCCGCGTGCCGCGTGAGCCCGAGCCCATGCTGCGGCTGATCGACCGCGAACTCGGCCTCGGCCTGGGCGCGGCCGGCTGCCGCGCGGTGCTGGAGCACCAGGACCGCATGGCCAAGGACAGCGCCCTCAAGGCGGCGCAGAAGGCCGTGCGCGACGCCGAGGACGTCGTGACCAAGCTCGAGCTGCTGATCGGCGCCGAGGCGCTCAGGGCCGGCCTGCCCGAAGGGCTGATGGACGCCGAGCTGCAGGCAACCGGTGGCGTGGAGCCGTCCGGACGTCGCATCGCCCAGATGGCGTTCAACGCGCACGGCGACGGGGTGCTCCAGCAGCACGCCCGGGACATCCAGGCGCGCTTCCCCAACGCACCGGTAGGGTACGGGGGTTCGTCGTCCGCCATCGCGTTCGTCTCCGACCTGCGCCTGCCCGTGACGTTCGCCGGCTCCAGGACTCCCTCGCCGCCCTCCTACGAGACGATCGAGGGACCCCGGGACTTCCCCAGGCTCCACGACTACCAGGAGGACCTGGTCCGGAACATCTCCACCCTGCTCGATCGGCTCGCCCCGCAGCGCGGCATGCTGTCCCTGCCCACGGGTGCCGGCAAGACGCGGGTCACCGCCGAGGCCGTGATCCGCTGGGTGAAGCGGGTCGGCGACCTCAAGGGTCCTCTGCTGTGGATCGCGCAGACCGAGGAGCTGTGCGAACAGGCGGTGCAGAGCTGGAAGTTCGTCTGGAGCAAGGTCGGTGCCGAGCGGCCGTTGACCATCAGCCGCCTGTGGAGCAGCAACGAGGTCGGCAACGTCGTCGACCACCCCCACCTGGTGGTCGCCACGGACGCGAAACTGGAACGGTGCCTGGGCACCGACCAGTACGCGTGGCTGCGCGAGCCCGCGCTCGTGATCGTGGACGAGGCGCACACCGCGATCTCCAAGCGGTACACGGAGATCCTGAGCCTGATGGGCCTGACCCAGTACGAGACGCGCCGGCATCTGCTCGGCCTGACCGCCACCCCGTTCCGCAACACCAACGAGGACGAGACCCGCCGACTGATCACCCGCTTCGGCAACCGGCGGCTCGACGAAGGCGTGTTCCCCTCCGGCGACCCGTACCGGGACCTGCAGGAGTGGGGCATGCTCGCCCAGGTCGAGCACCGCACGCTCACGGGTGGTCGGATCGAACTGAGCCAGGACGAGAAGACGCACGCCGAACGCATGGCGATGCTGTCCCGTGCCGCCGAGCAGCGGCTCGCCGACGACCACGAGCGGAGTCTGCGCATCGTCGAATCGGTGGCCGCGCTGCCGTCGGACTGGCCGACGCTCCTCTTCGCCACCTCCGTCGACCACGCCAAGTACCTGGCGGCCATGCTCAACGACCGGGGCGTCCGGTCCGCCGCCGTGGACTCGACGACCAGTGCGCAGGACCGCCGGACGCGGATCGAGAACTTCAGGAACGGACGCATCCGTGTGCTCACCAACTACGGGGTCCTCACCCAGGGGTTCGACGCGCCCGCGACCCGGGTCGTGGTGGTGGCACGACCGGTCTACAGCACCAACGTGTACCAGCAGATGATCGGCCGCGGCCTGCGCGGCCCCAAGAACGGCGGCAAGGACACCTGCCTGATCCTCAACGTCGACGACAACATCGCCAACTTCGAGACCAAGCTGGCCTTCACCCAGTTCGAGCACCTCTGGAGCCCCAAGTGACCGACGTCTACCTCGACAGTCCGCCGCTCACCGCCGAGCAGCGGGCCGTCGTCGAGCAGCCCTGGGACGCGCGGGTCCTGGTCACCGCCGGGGCCGGCGCGGGGAAGACGCACACGCTGGTGCGTCGGCTCGACGCCCTGTGCGGTCACGAGGACCCCGAGGAGGCGCTGGAGGCCACCGACATCCTGGTGCTCACGTTCTCCCGCGCGGCCGCCCGGGAGTTGCGCGAGCGCATCACCCGGCACGGGGACCGGGCCCGCCGGGTGCGCGCCCAGACCTTCGACGCCTGGGCGTACGGAGTGCTCCTCCAGGCGTGCCCGGACCGGGACTGGGCCACGACCTCCTTCGACGAGCGGATCAGGGCCGCGGCCGAGGCCGTCGAGGAGGGCGCGCTGGAGGCCGGCGACTCGGTCCCGCCCTCCCACGTGGTGATCGACGAGGTGCAGGACCTGCTGGGCGACCGTCGGGAACTGGTGGAGGCCCTGCTCGACCGTTACCAGGAGACCTGCGGTTTCACCGTGGTCGGTGACGCCGCCCAGTCGGTGTACGGCTTCCAGATCGAGGACCCGGCCGAGCGGAACGCCGAGACCGGTCGGTTCTTCGAGTGGCTGCGCCGCTCGTTCTCCGACGACCTGGTGGAGCTGCGTCTCACCGAGAACTTCCGGGCCGTCACTCCGGAGGCACGCGTCGCGCTGTCGCACGGCCCCCGGCTCCAGCAGGTCCGGGACGCGGACGAGGCCGCTGCGCTCTATGAGGAACTGCGCGACCTCCTCCTGGACCCGGTCAACTCGCTGGGCGACCTCACCGACGAGTACACGCTGCAGGGTCTGCGGGACCTCGACGAAACCTGCGCGATCCTCACCCGCGACAACCGGCAGGCCCTGGTGGTCTCCCGGCTGCTCCACGAGAACGGCATCGGGCACCGGCTGCGCCGCCCGCTCGAGGAGCGACCGGTGCCCTACTGGGTGGCCGAGCTGCTGCGCCGTACCGAGGCGACCGGCCTGCCCGAGGAACGGTTCCGCGCCCTGCTGGGAGAGATACCGCTGCCCCACGAACCGAACGCGGGCGCCCTGTGGACGGTGCTGCGGCGCGCGACCCGCTCGCCCGGGCGCACCGCGCTCGATCTGGACCGGCTGCGCCGCCTGGTCGCCGACGGCCGCTTCCCCGACGAGGCGGCCGACCCGGAGACGGCGCGGATCGTCGTCTCCACCGTGCACCGGGCCAAGGGACTGGAGTTCGACCGGGTGATCGTCCTGACCCCGCCGACCGTCGCCGAACTCCACAAGCAGTACGGCGCCGAGGCGGACCTGCCGGCGGAGGCCCGCGCTCTGTACGTGGCGATGACCCGTGCCCGACAGGACCTCTACCACGTCCACTCCCCCGAGCTGCCGATCGTCAAGAGGGCGGGGAACCGCAAGAACGGTCGCCGGTTCGTCGGCGGGTGGCGGTCGTGGGACAGGTTCGGCGTGGTGGCCGAGGCCGGGGACGTCTGCCGGGACAACCCGCCCGGTCACGCGACCGACGCCGTGGCGACCCAGACGTACCTCTTGCAAGAGGTCTGCCCTGGTCAAGAGGTGCTGCTGCGCAGGCGTCACGATCTGCCGGCGGGCGAGGAACAGAGCCCTCCGTACGCCCTGCTGCACCGGGGGCGGGAGATAGGCGAGGCGTCGGAGCGGTTCCGGCAGGAGCTGTTCCGGGTGCAGAAGGTGAACCGGACCTGGGACCCGTGGTGGCCCGACGAGATCCGCGGCCTGCGGATCGACACCTTGGAGACGGTGACGGGCAGCGTCGCGGCCGGCGCCAACGCCGGCCTGGGAGACCGGGGCGTGTGGATAGCGCCGCGGATCACCGGCATCGGCATGTTTCGACGGGCTGACAACGAAGAGGAGCAGGGCGCATGACGCACGTGGCAGATCGGCACTCCGAGCACTATCGGGTGCGGGACGAGGAACTTCTCGTGGGGCTGCGCAGGGAACTCTTCGGCCCCACCGAGGAGTCCGCCCCGGAGGACCGGGCCGAGGTGCTCCCTCATGACGCGCCGATCGACCGCTACCTGACCGGTGTGCTGTATCCGCGCGCCTCGCGGGAGCGGAGGGCCGAGAACGCCGCCGAGCAGGACGGCCTGGACGCCGCGCCCGTTCTCGCTCGGGAGGACGCCGAGGAGGCCGGCGCCGCGCAGGAAGCCGGTGTCTCGGGCGACAAGCGCCCGTCCTCCATGGGGCTGACCTTCGCGGTCGATCCGGCCATAAGCGACACGATCGTGGTCTCGACGCGCGCGGCGGTCTACGAGCCCACCGACGCGGACGGCAACCCGGTCCCGGCCCGCCGTGCCGAGGCCCGGACCGTCGCGGAGCAGCGGGAGCGGTGGCGGCGCAAGGAGCTCGAGCTCCCCGAGAAGACCGTCGACGTGACCTCCCCCACTCCGGGCGAGCTGATCGATCTCGTTCCGGACAAGGTCGCCCTGCATGTCATCGTCCGCCGCCCCGACCCGGTCAGCGGCACGGTCACCGTCACGGTCACGCTGATCAATCGGCAGAAGGTCGGCGAGCGGGATCTGCAGGACGCCTTCGCCCTGTTCCAGTGCGGTCTGGTGGTCTGGGCCGCCGACGGCTCCAGCGCCTTCGTCGAGCGTCCCGCCCCGGACGCCTCGCACGACCCGGAGATCGCCACCAGCCGGCTGCTGCACCGGCATGCCCCGACCTTCGCCATCGGCCACGGCTGCGCCGCCGCCTGGGACTGGGTTCCGTCGCCGATCGGCGTGACCGACAGCGTCCAGGCCGCCGTCCCCGAGATCCGCAGCGAGTTCGTGCCCAGCGTGGAGGTGCTGCTGACCGACTCCAATCCGGAGATCGACAGCTCGTCGTTGTCGATGCTGGGGCTGGCCGAGAAGCCCGACACCGAGGTGCTGGGCGCTCTGGAGGCGCTGGCGACGGGGTACGAGGACTGGATCACCCGCAAGTCGGCCGAGGCCGACGCTCTGGTAGGCGGTCCCCACGAACAGCCCGCGCGGGACCAGGTGGACGCCTGTCGCGAGGCGCTCGGTCGGATCCGCGAGGGCATCGAGCTGCTGCGGGCCAAGCCCGACCTGATGCGGGCGTTCCGGCTCGCCAACCGTGCCATGGCCGACCAGCGCGCCCGCAGCGCCTGGGTGAAGGACGGACGCGTCGGCAGCCCCGATCCGGCCGCCGGCCGCTGGCGTCCCTTCCAGATCGCCTTCCTGCTGCTCTGCATGGCCGGCATCGACGACCCCGAGCACGACGACCGGAAGATCTCCGACCTGCTCTGGTTCCCGACCGGTGGTGGCAAGACCGAGGCCTACCTCGGTCTGATCGCCCTGACGTCCTTCCTGCGCCGCATCCGCAAGGGCGCGAACGGCGGCGGTGTCACCGTCCTCATGCGCTACACGCTACGGCTGCTCACCCTGCAGCAGTTCGAACGTGCGGCGATCCTGCTCTGCGCCATGGAGAACATGCGGCGGCACACGCCCGAACTGGGCGACGAGCCGTTCTCCGTCGGCATGTGGGTGGGACGCTCCGCCACCCCCAACATGCTGGCCGAGGCCGCCGCCAGGCTCGACGAGCTGCGCGCCGACCTCGACAAGCGGCTCGCCACCGAGAATCCCGTCCAGCTGCACGCCTGCCCGTGGTGCGGGACCCGGCTCGACGCCCGGGACTACGAGGTCGACGAGGACGCCAAGCGGATGCTGATCCGCTGCCCCGGCGCGGACTGCGACTTCACCGACGGCCTCCCCGTCCACCTGATCGACGAGGCGGTGTACGACGCGCGTCCGACGCTGGTGATCGCCACCGTCGACAAGTTCGCCTCGATGCCGTGGCGTCCGGCGACCTCCGCGCTGTTCAACCTGGACGACCCGACCGACGGCACTCCTCCCCCGGAGCTGATCGTCCAGGACGAGCTCCACCTGATCTCCGGCCCCCTGGGCACCCTCACCGGCCTGTACGAGACCGCTGTCGACGCGCTGGCCGAACAGCCCAAGGTGATCGCCTCCACGGCGACCATCCGCCGCGCCGCCGACCAGGGCCGGCACCTCTTCGCCCGCGCGGTGCGGCAGTTCCCGCCCGCGGGTCTGGACTCGCGCGACTCGTGGTTCGCGGTGGAGACGCCGCGCGAGGAGAAGGCGAGCCGCCGCTACGTCGGCCTCCTGGCCCCCGGCACCAGTCAGTCCACGCTGCTGATCCGCACGTACGCCACGTTGCTGCACCGGGCCATGCACGCGGACACCGACGACAAGGTGCGCGACGCGTACTGGAGCCTCGTCGGCTACTTCAACAGCCTGCGGCTGCTCTCCGCCGCCGAACTCCAGGTCCACGACGACGTGGTGGCGTACCTGGAACTGCTCGCCGAACGCGAGGGTGTGGCGGTGCGCCCGGTGGCCAACTACTCGGAGCTGACCAGCCGGATCGACGCCAGCGAGATCCCCACGCGGCTCAAGGGCATCGAGAAGAGGCTCCCCGACGAGGACACCGTGGACGTCCTGCTCGCCACGAACATGATCGCGGTGGGCGTGGACGTGGACCGGCTCGGGCTGATGGCCGTGATGGGCCAGCCGCAGACGACCGCCGAGTACATCCAGGCCACGAGCCGCGTCGGCCGCGCCCACCCCGGCCTGGTGGCCGTCATGCTCAACTCGGCCCGTGCTCGGGACCGTTCGCACTACGAGAACTTCCAGCACTACCACTCGGCCCTCTACCGCGAGGTCGAGTCCACCTCCGTGACCCCGTTCTCCGCACGCGCGCGTGAACGGGGACTGCACGCGGTGATCGTCGCTCTGGCCCGCATCCTGATCCCGGAAGCCCGCCCGAACGAGGGCGCCGGACAGGTCGACTCCTACGAGCACGTCCTTCGGGGGCGCATCAGGACCCTGCTCCTGGACCGCGTCGACGCGGTCACCCCCTCGGAGGCCGAGGCCGTGGAGCAGGACTTCGACGAGTTCGTCGACTGGTGGTGCCAGGAGGCCGACATCCACGGCGAGCTGCTCTTCGAGCCGAAGCGGGGCAACCGTGCCCCTTCGCTCCTGAAGTCGTACGACGACGACTCCGAGGACCGCGAGGCGTGGCCCACCCTGTGGAGTCTGCGCGACGTCGACGCCGAGTCCGCCCTGTTCATGGAGGGAAACCGATGACCCCGCCCCCCGCCCGCCGCCGTCGGACCGCGGCGAACGGCATCACCCCGGCCCACAACCTCCCCCGCCGCGGCACGGTCCGCCGGGCCCAGGCGATCAGCACGTACGGCGTCGGGTCGCTCATCGCCGTCGACCACGAGTCCTTCGTCGTCTCGGGCCTGGACGAGGCCGATCACAGCTGGCGCAGGGACGAGTCTCCCGTCGTCCACGAGCGACGACTGGCCCGACTGCTCGACGTCGACCACTTCCGGCTGCCGCCGGCGTCCGACGACACCAGCAAGGACGGCCTCCGGGTCCGCCGATTCCCCCTGATGCACTCGTGCCCCGAGTGCAACGACCTGCAGCCGCACCGCGACTTCTCCCCGCCTGCCGGACGAAGCGTCTGTGGCACGTGCGAGGTGGACCTCGTTCCCTCCCGTTTCGTCGTCGCCTGCGAGGCCGGGCACCTCGACGAGTTCCCCTACTGGCAGTGGGTGCACCGCTCGCCCGACCGCGATTCCACGAGGATCGGCAAGTGCGGCGGCAAGCTCAGGATGCGCACGACAGGACGCACCTCCTCTCTCCGCTCCATCGTCATCTCCTGCACCTGCGGCCAAGTGCCCGAGGTCTCGATGGAGGGTTCCTTCCGCAGGAACGCTCTGAAGGACCTGCGCCTCACCTGCCGAGGCGCCCGCCCGTGGCTCGGCTCCTCCGCGACGGACCCGGCGGGGTGCGGGCTCCCGTTGCGCACCCTGCAGCGCGGTTCCTCGTCGGTGTGGCAGCCGGTGCTGAAGTCGGCACTCTCCATCCCTCCGTGGAGCAGTGGCCGTGCGGACCCGCTCGCGGAACACTGGGCCGCGCTGCGCCAGTACGACGACCGCGAGCACATCAGGATCTACCTCCAGGGGGCCTTCCAGGGGAACTGCCCGGTCCCGCTGGACGAGGTCATGGCCCTGCTCGAAGCGGAGCGCGAGGAGGACCCGGAGGACGAAAAGGCGCCCAGCTTCGACCACCGCTACCGCGCCCTGCGCAACAAGGAGTACGAGCGTCTACGCTCGGGCAACGACGAGAGCGAGCAGTCCCGTGACGAGCAGTTCGTCTGCGAGACCCCACTCGGTGACCCGCATGTGCTCCAGCCCATCGGGATCACCGGCCCGATGCTGGTGAAGAAGCTTCGGGAGGTACGAGCCCTGAAGGGCTTCACCCGCCTCGTCGACGCCGAGTCGACGACCGATGCAAAGGAGATGCCACTCTCCGAAAAGCCCCTGCGATGGTTGCCGGCCATGGAGGTCCGGGGCGAGGGCGTCTTCCTGCGCCTGGACGAGAGCCGCCTGGAGTCCTGGGAGAAGGCGCCGCACGTGGCGGCCCGGGTCGAGCGCATGCGTACCGCTCACCAGCGGGTTCTCGAGCAGCGGGCCGACGACCCGAGCCGGGCCGTGGAGTCCCCGGCCTCGCCTCGCATGGTGCTGTTGCACACCCTGGCCCACGTCCTGATCAACGAGTGGAGCCTGGAGGCGGGCTACCCGTCCGCCTCCCTGCGCGAGCGCCTGTACGCCGCGGACGACATGGCCGGAGTCCTGATCTACACGGCGACGAGCGACTCGGCGGGCAGCCTCGGCGGCCTCGTCGTCCAGGGTGAACCGGAACTCCTCGACCGCACGGTGCGTTCGGCCGTCCGCCGTGCCGAGTGGTGCTCCTCCGACCCGCTCTGCATGGAGGCCGAGGCGGCCGGCTCGGCCGGGACGAACCTCGCCGCCTGTCACGCCTGCGTGATGCTCCCGGAGACGAGCTGCGAGCACAACAACATCCTGCTGGACCGTGCTCTCCTGGTGGGTACGCCGGAGGAGCCCGCCCTGGGATTCTTCGCGGCCTTGTCCGAAGGCTGACACCTGCCGCCCGGCTCACCGGCGCGTCTCGAAGACCTCGGCCTCGAACCGCACCTGGGCCCGGTCCAGCACGTCGTCCGCGTCGCGGCCGTGCGCGCTGAGCCAGTGGAGGAGGTCGGTGATCACGGAGATCGCCGCCTCCTCCCCCTCGGTGATGCCGAGCCTGCCGGACCGTGGTCCGTGCTTGGCCCCATGGGCACCGTAAAGACCGATCATCGTCTCGACCCGGGTCATCCTGAGACAGCCGTCATGGCCGCTCACCGGCGGCAGCCCTGTGGCGAGTTCGCACCAGGTGACCTTCCGGTCGGCACCGAGCTGGACGCCCCACCGGTCCGTGACCGCACCGACGAGCGCCATCCCGCGGCCACCTTCCGACTCGAAGTCCGCGGCCACGAGCGTGGGCAGGGCGCGAGTGTCGGGGTCGTGGACCTCGATGCGCAGGGAGGTGCCGTTCAACTGGACCGCCAGCGTCGTCGGGGTCCCGGCGCCCACGTGAGTGATGACATTGGCCACGAGTTCGCTCACACAGAGCTGTGCCTCGTCCACGAGGTCCTGCAGTCCCCATGCTCCGAGGTGCACCCGCACGTTGCGCCGTAGTGTCGCCACCTCCTCCTCCAGCGCCACGAAGTCCACAACCCACGACGGCTGCGTCATGCATGCAGTAGGGATCACTCCCGACCTCCCACACTCGTGGGTCCGTGCGGGCGCCGGTGCGCCGCGCCGGTCCCGCACCGGTCGTCCTGCTCGCCAGGATGGCCGGCGCGCATCCCGCCGTGCAATGTGCATGGGGAGAATCCCACCATCGGGTGATTGGCGGACGGACCTCTTGGCACGGAGACTGAACGCCGTTCGGACGAAGGGGGCCCAGATGGCCGGATCACCGACGGCGCGCCGCCGTCGCCTCTCCATCGAGCTGAAGAAGCTGCGGGAGAAGAACTCACTGACCTGCGCCCAGGTGGGAGCGGCCCTGGACTGGAGCGGCTCCAAGGTCAACCGCATGGAGACCGGCAGCGGACGCGTCCAACCCTCCGACGTGGAAGCGCTGTGCCGCTTCTACGAGACCACCGACGAACTGCGGGAGTTCCTCAAGTCGCTGGCCCGGCAGGCGAAGACGCGGGGATGGTGGCAGGTCCACGGCTCGGGAGTGCCCGAGTGGTTCTCCATCTACATCGGCCTCGAACAGGATGCGTCCACGCTCCGCCAGTACCAGTCCGAAGTCCTGCCCGGGCTCCTGCAGACGGAGCCCTACGCCCGCGAACTCCACACCTGTGGCTCCTACCTGCCGCCCGAGGACATCGACCGGGCCGTACGAGTGCGGCTGGAGCGCCAGGCGATGCTCAGCGGCTCCGGTTCCCCGGACTGCTGGTTCATCGTGAGCGAGGGCGCCGTGCGCAGAGTCATCGGCGACCGGGCGTTGATGCGGACCCAGTTGGAACACGTCCTGGAGGCCATGGAGAAACCGAGCGTGACCCTCCAGGTGCTCCCCTTCGACGCCGGCACCTGCCCCACGACGGGACCGTTCACCATGCTGGGCTTCCCCGACCCGGAAGACCCCGACGTCGTATATCGCGACGGCATCACTGATGCGATGTACTTGGAGGGCGAGCCTCATGTCCGGGAGTACACCCGGGCGTTCGACGAACTGCGAGCCGCGGCCCTGAGCCCGCGACGGACCGCCCAGCTGATCAAGAACGTCGTGAAGGAGCACACACAGTGAACAACGCCCTCGACAACACCGAGCTCCCCCGCTCGTGGGTCAGGTCCTCCTACAGCAACGGCGCGGGTGGCGAATGTGTCGAATGCGCCCACGTCGACGACATCGTCTTCGTACGCGACTCCAAGGTCGGCGACGCCCTGGTGACGCGGATGGGAGCCCAGGCGTGGCTCGCCTTCACCCACGCGACGGGCCGGGGCTGACCGACGGCTCGATGAGAGAGGAGGAGCGAACAGAGTCCGCGAGACAAGAGGACCTGTAGGAGACTCCGAGTAGGACGAGAAGGACCGAGGAGCAGGTGACCGTGAGCGCACAGCACGTGGAGTCCGGAATTCCCGCATCGCTGCCGTTGAAGACCATCGGCGACATAAGAGCTGCTCTGCGTTCCGGGCACGGCTTCCCCGGTGACAAGGAGAGCTTCGAGGCCGACCTGCAGCGTGCGCTCGAGGCGTCGACGGAGACCGACCTCAAGGCCGTGGCCACGGTGATCGTCGATTACCGGGGCAGGATCCGCCTCTATCAGGATCCGGACTTCGACATCGCCCTCCAGGAGGGCATCGACCTGGTGACGCGGTTGAAGCGGGAGGCACGAGGCGAGTGACCGGCGTCATCGCTGTCGTGACAGCACGAGCGGCACAACGGGCGAAAGATCTCGGCGTCGAGCAGGCGCTGGAAGCCCTGCGGCGGGAGCTGGAGCTGGCGCCTCGGCTCGGGGTTCTCCTGGGGCCTCGTCGACAGGACGGCATAGAGGTACGCAAGACAAGGATCGAGCCTACGCATGAGATGCCGGGGCTCGCGGTGGCATACGTGTACACACCGGCGCCTCCGCCTCCCACGGTTGCGATCACCTCGGTGACTCCGGACGACGGAATCCCCGAGTAGCCCCGCAAGGCCTATGACGCGGAGCGCGCTATGCCCGACCTCTTCGGGGAACGAGTGGGCACAGCCTCCGCATGCCCGTGGGCAAACATCCGGGCGAGGACCTCACGGAATACGACGACGTCCTCGCTCGGCGCTTCGATGACCGCCTCGATCTAATTGTCGCTCAACCGTAGCCGTCCGACCGCGACCAGGCGGTACGTAGATGATCCCAGAGCGACCTACTGATCACCCACGTCTTCCTTCTCCGAACTCGGAAAGATCAGTGGGCCAGTTTCCCTGCCCGGCTCGCTTGCCACTTCACAACCTCACCCGGACATTCCCGCCGAGGTCCCACAGCTGCTCGTATTCCAGGTTATCGATGTTCACTTTTTCGAAGTCGGATCCCATACGCCAGGTAGCTATGAGCCCGTTCGGATCCGAATTTCCGTATTCATCGGTGATCTCACCCACGATCCGCACGAGGACACCATCCACTTGCTTGCCCTTGTAGTACTTCTTGATCGCCTTGACCGGCACCATCGGAGCAGACTTCACCACTTGTTCTGCATCCCAACCTGCCTGCTGAGGACTCATCACGACGGTGATGAAAACGCCGCCATGTTCTCCAGCACTCTCCTCTACAGTCTTGATCAGGGTGGTCTGAGCAACCTTTTCCTTCGCCGGAAGGTTCGGGTCGATCGTCTCTACGGGCGCTGAATCCGCAGCTTTCGACGCGGAACCCGTTTCCGTTGCGTCGATGCATCCCGCCAATCCGAAGATGAGGGCAGCCGAAAGCGGCATAGCGAAAGCCAGTCTTTTCATGTTTCCGTCCGGTCGAGATTTTCTTCGCGTCACCGTGGGGCCTTGGTACGACACAGAAAGGCCACCGACGTCTGAACCAAAGCGACGCCCCCCACTCTGACCGGCTCCACACCGCCAGCGCGGAGGTATCTGCCATGCCAGAAGGAACGATGCTGACCGACTTGATCGTTTTCCGCAAGTGCTGAGGTTTGTGTCCCTTCCGGGGGCAACCAGCCACGACCTACAGAGAGCGATATCCCGATCAGCCAACTGAACGCCAGCGACAGACGGTCAGCGTTTGATGCGTCCGCGGACGGCGAGGACTGCGAGGGCGAGGAGCGCGGGTTCCACGAGGCGGGAGGTCATCTCGACGTAGGTGCCGGTGGTGGTCAGGTCCTGGCCGCTGGAGCGGAACACCACCGAGTTCAGTGTGACGTTCAGGGCCTTCTCGAAGCGCTTTCCCGTCCATCTGTCCCCGGTGGGGTTCTGCGGGTCGTCCTTGTCGATCCCGAAGGTGACCTTGCCTCCACCCGGTGGCACGGTGCCGGTCGCCTCCTGCTTCGGGACCTCCTGCGGGAGCCCGAAGCCCATCAGCAGCACGAGGGTAATGATCATGGTGGCGGCCAGTCAGCCCAGGGCTCGCAGGCCGTAGCCAGACAGCAGCCAGTAGGCGTGCAGCAGTCCGTATTCAGCACGGGATGTGCCGACGCGGTCATGGCGACGCATCTCCATCTCGCCGTAGTAGAAGTCCGCCGCGCCCGGCTCGTTCTTGCTGTCCTCGAACGCCTTACGCAGTGCCCGGTACACCGGCGCCAACTGCGCCGGCCCGACGCGTCCAGCACCAAGCACCGCCAGGTTCCAGCCTCGGGCAGCGTTCGGCTGGCTCGCGCGCCAGTGGTGTTCTTCGGCGAGGGTGCGGCGCTGGGCAAACCGTGCCGGGCGCCGACGTCGGCGGGACGGAACCTCGTCGAAAGAGCAGGTGCCCTCCAGCCGCAACTGGTCCAGATGCACGGTCCCGGTGAACAGGCACTTCGACAGGTCGACGTCAGCGAGGACCAGGTGGGCCGCGTCTACCCCGCGCAGCGTGGCTATCCGCACCCTCGCGTCGGGCGCGTGGGCAAGAGCCTGTTCTGCCACCGGCCGTCCGTCGGGGAGTATGAAGGGGTCGGCCTCCGCGGCGATCGTGAGAGGGTATTCGAAGACCGCGTGGGCGAAGTCCACCGTTGCGTAGCGCAACTGCAACATGGCTGTTGATGACCAGCGGGTCCACCGACACTCCAGGCGGCGCGCGGCGAACAGGAGGGTCGCCGGGCCGTTGAACACCGCCCCGGATAACCTCACCTGCCCGGCGCACACCAACGGCCCGATGCTGACCCACCGCTCGAAGGTCACCGATCTGAACCAGGCGTCGCGCTGGAAAGTCACCGACCCGAACCAAGCGGTGCCCTGGAAAGTCACCGATCTGAACCAAGCGGTGCCCTGGAAGGTTGCCGACTCGAACCCGGCGGCACTCTGGAAGGTCACCGACCCGAACCAAGCGGTGCCCTGGAAAGTCACCGATCTGAACCAAGCGGTGCCCTGGAAGGTTGCCGACTCGAACCCGGCGGCACTCTGG